>NZ_CP009556.1:900896-1201194 GCF_000959365.1 Burkholderia oklahomensis C6786 | reverse complement strand
CGACCCGGCCGTCGAGCACGACGAACACTTCCTCGCCGTCGTTCACGTGCCACTTGTACGGCTGATCCGTCCAATGCAGGCGGGTCGTGATGCCGCGCATGTTGGCGATGTCGATGGCGCCCCACGCGCGCGATGCGGTGAAGCGCCTGCTGCGGACGATCTTCATGGGCATTCCCGTTGCGTTGCGGCGGCCGGCGCGGCGATCGCGCGGCCCCATGCCGGACGGATAGTAACTCGCCCGACATGGCTGATGTAAATTGCCCGGGACTCGGCCGGTTGGCCAAGCCTGCCCGATATGCGCGCTCGCCCGCTTCCGGCGGACAGCGCGGCGGCGAAATCCGACCGTTCGACGGGCATCCCGAATTCGCCGTGCGCCGTGCGCAGGATGCGGTCGGGCCGCGCCGCCGCGCCTTTCGGCGCCCCAAAAGACTCAGCCCGCGCGCTCCATCGAATGGAACGCGCGGGCTGAGTGGACTGCTGCTATGCGCCGGCCTGGATTCGCCGCGGCCGCGTTCGAATGCGACGCGCGACGGACGGCCGTGCCGCTCAACGACCCTTGTAGACCGGTGCGCCGTCGGCGATGCGCTTCATCTTGTTGGGCGTGCCGGATTCGGCGGCGGCAGCCGGTTGCGCACCGTAGCCGCTCGTGTCGGCCTGCGCGGCGACGTTCTGCTGACCGTGGATCCGGGCTTCGGCCGCCTGGATTTCCTCGGGGTAGTTCACGCGGTCGGCGGCGGGGTTGTAGCCGGCTTGCTCCAGTTGGATGAGTTCGGCCTTGACTTGCGCGCGGGTCACCGGGCCGTTCGATTGTTGAGCGAACGAAACGGCCGGGACGGCGAGCGCGGCGGCGACTGCGACAGTAGCGATAAGCGATTTCATGATCAAACCTCCGTGACTTTTTTTGCTTCGCCGCAAGCACCATGCGAGCAGCGATTAATCACAGTCTAGTCACCAAGGCACCTAGGGAAAACCATGGATCAACGAAAACACTGTTTCGCGACCGATAACAATCGCCACCTCCCCCTAGAAAAACCCTACTAATAGCATAGATGATTGCAACAATTACCGATCGTGCGTGTCACTCGGTCCAGTTCGCGTGGAAGCTGCCCGGCTTGTCCGTGCGCTCGAACGTATGCGCGCCGAAAAAGTCGCGTTGCGCCTGCACAAGGTTTGCCGGCACGCGCGCCGACCGGTAGCTGTCGAAGTACGCGATCGCCGACGCGAACGCCGGCACCGGCACGCCCGCGTTCACCGCCGCGACCACGACGTCGCGCAGCGAGGACTGATAGTTCGCGGCGATGTCCTGGAAGTACGGATCGAGCAGCAGATTCGCGAGCGCCGCATTCTTCGCGTACGCATCGGTGATTTTCTGCAGGAAACGCGCGCGGATAATGCAGCCCGCACGGAAAATCTTCGCGATCGTGCCGAGATCGAGGTGCCAGCCGTATTCCTTCGACGCCGTGTCGAGCTGCGCGAAGCCCTGCGCGTACGAGATCACCTTCGACAGGTACAGCGCGCGCCGCACCGACTCGACGAATGCGGCGCGATCGCCTTCGAGCGGCGCGGGCGCCGGCCCGGTCAGCACCTTGCTCGCCGCGACGCGCTGATCCTTCAGCGACGACAGCACGCGCGCGAACACCGATTCGGTGATGAGCGGCAGCGGCACGCCGAGATCGAGCGCGTTCTGGCTCGTCCACTTGCCCGTGCCTTTCTGCGCGGCGCGGTCGAGAATCACGTCGACGAGGTGCTTACCGGTTTCGTCGTCCTTCTTGCCGAAGATCTTCGCGGTGATCTCGATCAGGTAGCTGTCGAGTTCGCCCTGGTTCCATTCGGTGTAGACCGCGCCGAGCTCGTCGTTCGTCAGGCCCGCGACCTGCTTGAGCACCGCGTAGCTCTCGGCGATCAACTGCATGTCGCCGTACTCGATTCCGTTGTGGACCATCTTCACATAGTGGCCCGCGCCGTCCGGGCCCATGTAGGCGACACACGGCTCGCCGTCGGCGGGCGCCTTCGCGGCGATCTGCTTGAGGATCGGCTCGACGAGATCGTACGCGTCGCGCTGGCCGCCCGGCATGATCGACGGACCGCGCAGCGCGCCCTCCTCGCCGCCCGACACGCCCGTGCCGATGAAGTGCAGCCCCGCCTGCGCGAGTTCCTGGTTGCGGCGGATCGTATCGGTGAAGTGCGTGTTGCCGCCGTCGATCAGCACGTCGCCCTTGTCGAGCAGCGGCTTGAGCGCCGCGATCGTCGCATCGGTCGCTTCGCCCGCCTTCACCATCAGGAGGATGCGGCGCGGCGTCTCGAGCGACGCGACGAACGCCTCGAGCGTATGAGCCGGCACGAGCTTGCGATCGGGAAATTCGGCGATCAGTTCGTCGGTCTTCTCGCGGCTGCGGTTGTAGACCGACACCGCGTAGCCACGGCTTTCGATATTCAAGGCGAGATTGCGCCCCATCACCGCGAGACCGACCACACCGATTGCTTGTTTGCCCATTGTTCAATTCTCCGAAAAAACAGGGCGCGACCCACCGGGGTCGCGCGCATAGGCGCAAGGATAAGGGAAACCGCGCGAGCGCGCCGCGAATGGAACGCGGCCGGGAGTGGCTTGGAAGCGGTCGTTTGGCCGCGCGGCGGCGGTTGGACGCCGATTCGGCGTCGGTTCGGCGCGGCGGCCTCGCATATGGATTCGGTAACGGGGGCGCGCCGATACGGCAATGTTGCCGCGTTGATTCGGGGTACTTCCGACGTCTGCATGCAAGCCCCGCCAGCTTGCGTAGCGCGCGACGGGCGGCGGGAACGCCACGGCATTCGTCCTGCGCCCGCGCACCCCGTCCGCACGCGAGCGCGCCCGCCCCGCTCACGCCGATGCGCGCTTCCGAAACACGACGCTCAGATTGTTCGCCGGCATCTCGACGACCTCGTCGAGCGCGAGGCCCGCCGCGCGCCCGAGCTCGACCACCGTTTCCAGATCGCGCACGCCCCACGCCGGATCGCGGCTGCGCAACTGCGCGTCGAACTGCGCGTTCGACTCGGCCGTGTGCGCGCCGCCGCGGCGATACGGTCCGTACAGATACAGCACGCCGCCGTCGGGCAGCACGCGCGCCGCGCCGTCGAAGAGCGCGCATGCGGCCTCCCACGGCGCGATGTGGATCATGTTGATGCAGACGATCGCATCGGCGGCGGCAAGCGGCCAAGGCTTGACGCAGACATCCAGCGCGAGCGGCGCGCACAGGCTCGGCGGCGCGGCATCGGCCGCCCACGCGGCGATCGACGCGCGCGCCGCGGCTTCCGCGTCGGTCGGCTGCCAGACGAGATCGGGCAGCGCAGCCGCGAAGTGAATCGCATGCTGGCCGGTGCCGCTCGCGATCTCGAGCACGGTGCCGCGCGTCGGCAGCACGCGCTTCAGCACGTCGAGAATCGGCTCGCGATTGCGTTCGGTGGCGGGCGCCCATCGGCGCGAGGAAGAATCGATCGGCATGACGAAGCGAGTCGGTATGGGTGCGTCAAATGTGAAGCGGTCCCCGCGCATCATGCGCGTGCGCGCCGCTTGCCGCGAGCCCGAAACGCGCGGCGAGCGCGGCGAGCACCTGTCCGCACGACGCTTCGACCTTCAACGCCAGCAGCGGATCGGCGCGCGTGTGCCCGAGATTGATCGCGGCGATCGGCTTGCGCTGGTCGTTCGCCCACACGCAGAACCGATAGCCGGAATACACCATCAGCGATGAGCCGACGACGAGCATCGCGTCGGCCTCGTCGAGCGAACGCGCGGCGGCCGCGACGCGCTCGCGCGGCACGTTCTCGCCGAAGAACACGACAGCGGGCTTCAGCAGGCCGCCGCATGCGGGGCACGCGGGCACGCGAAACGTGTCGAGCGCACGCCATTCGAGATGCGCGTCGCCGTCGGCGGCGGGCTCCGCCTGCGCGCCGAGCAGCGCGGGGTTGTCCGCTTCGAGGATTTGCTGGATCGCCGCGCGTGCATGATGCGCGCCGCAATCGAGACAGGTGACACCGTCGATGCCGCCGTGCAGCTCGATGACGTCGGCGCTGCCCGCACGCTGATGCAGCCCGTCGACGTTCTGCGTGACGAGCCGCGCGACACGCCCCGCCGCGCCGAGCCGAGCGAGCGCGTGATGCGACGCATTCGGCCGCGCGCGCCCGACCACCGGCCAGCCGAGCATGCTGCGCGCCCAATAGCGGCGGCGTGCGTGATCGGAATCGAGAAATTCGCGCAGCTGGATCGGCTGCGAGCGCATCCATGCGCCGTTGCGGTCGCGATAGCCGGGAATGCCGGAATCGGTGCTGATGCCCGCGCCCGTCAGCACGAACAGACGCGGATGGCGCTCGACGAACGCATGCAGCGCGTCGAGCGCCTCCGGATCGGCTGACGGAACGGCATCGGAAGGCGAAAGCGCCTGCGGCGAAACGGCGGAATCGGTCATGACAATGAGGGCTCGTCCGGCAGGATCAGCCGCTCGGGGATGTGCGCGGCTTGCCTGCGTGCCGTCACATAATACAGAACGCCGGGCACGACGAGGCCGATGATCCACGAGATATCGGTGCCGCCGAGCTTCGCGACGAGCGGCCCGGTGTAGAACTCGGTCGCGATGAACGGCATCTGCACGAGCACGCCGATCGCGTAGACCGACACGCCCGAGACGTTCCAGCGTCCGTAGCGGCCGTCGGGATCGTAGAGCGCGGGCACGTCGTAGCGCTCCTTCGTCACGCAATAGAAGTCGACCAGATTGATCGCGCTCCACGGCGTGAAGAACGCGAGCAGGAACAGGATGAACGCGGAGAAATCCTTCAGGAACGCGTGGCGGCCGACGAGCGCGAACCATGCGACCGCGGCGACCATCGCGAGCACGTACGCCATCCGCGCGCGCTGCGAGATCTGCGTGCGGCCCGAGAAACCAGTGACGATCGTTGCAACCGACATCACGCTGCCGTATGCGTTGAGCGTCGTGATCGTCAGCTTGCCGAACGCGATCGCGAAATAGAGCAGCGCTGCCGCCGCACCGCCCGCGCCGAGGCTCACGATGAACTGCACTTCGTGACCGGCGAACTGCTTGCCCGCGAGCGCCGCCGCGAACACGCCGAACACCATCGACGCCTGCGCGCCGAGCACCGAGCCGAGGCCGATCGCCCAGAACGTGCGGCGCGCGGACGTCGCGCGCGGCAGATAGCGCGAATAGTCGGCGACGTAGGGCCCGTACGCGATCTGCCACGACGCGGACAGCGACATCGCGAGCAGAAAGCTCGACAGCGAGAAATGCCGGATCGCGAGCAGCGCGCCGATGTCGTGCCCGGACAGGAGCCGCGCGAACAGGTAGACGAACGCGATCACGCCGACGACGCTCGACACGCGGCCGAGCGCGTGGATCGTCCGGTAGCCGAACACCGCGAGCGCGACGACGACCGCGATGAACGCGAAGATGCCGACCGTGTCGGCGACGCCGAACAGTTGCGCGAGCGCCTGCCCGGCGAGCACGGTGCCGCTCGCGGAGAAGCCGATGTACATCAGGCAGACGAGCGCGAGCGGAATCACCGCGCCATAGATGCCGAACTGCACGCGGCTCGAGATCATCTGCGGCAGGCCGAGCTGCGGCCCCTGCGCGCCGTGCAACGCCATCACCGCGCCGCCGAGCAGCTGGCCGAGCGCGAGCCCGACGAGCGACCAGAACACATCGCCGCCCAGCACGACGGCGAGCGCGCCGGTGACGATCGCCGTCACCTGCAGGTTCGCGCCGAGCCATAGCGTGAACTGGCTCGACAGCTTGCCGTGGCGTTCGTGGTCGGGGATGTAATCGATGGTGCGGCGCTCGCGCAGCGGGCGGCGTTGGACGTCGGTGGCGTTCGGCATGGCGGCGGGTCCGGGAAAAGTCTGAGGTTCGGAGTGCCCACCCTAACCGCCCAAAATTGTATAGACAACTCTTTCGCGTACTCGGGTTTGTACGGAGACGGGGGATGGAATGAAACCCCGCGCAATATTCCCTCCCTCACCACGCGACAAATCCTGGAACGAAGGACTTGCAAGCGTCGCAACAGAATTGCGGTCCGTCTGGCCGATGCGGACCGCCGATACTGCGCCCGAAGAAACGCCCCCCCGGTCGACGAACGCGACCGCATACGCCGCATCGCACCGCAACCCGCGTCATTCGAGGCATCCGAAGTCGGCCCGAAGCGGCCGCCGTACCGCGCGCCAACCGGCTTCGTCCCACCCACCCTATCTGTATCCTACCGCCGACTGCCCACGCCGCTCCGCAACGCATCCGATCACCGCGCCGCTTGATCGGTTGGCCCAGCGCCGGCGACTTGATCGGTCGCCTCGGCTTGCGCGCCCGGAGCGGCCGGGTCAGGCGCTTCCGAAGGCGCGCCCGACTCGCCCGCCCGGCCCTGGTCGCCACTCGCCCCCTCTTTCTCCTTTTCCTCCTGAAGCTTCGCCTTGACCTCCTTGCGGATCGCCTCCTCGTCCGGCTCGCCCGGCCACGCGAGCGACGCCGGGAAGCCCTGCGCTTCCACCACGCGCGAGCTTCATCTCGTACCGCGCCCACGCGTCGAAGAACGCACGCTCGAACGCATCGAGCTGCCCCGACGCGAGCGCGTCGGCCTTGCCGAGATTCTCCGCGCGCGCCTTCTCCATCCGCGACAGGAACGCGTTCGTCATACAAGCCGTCGCAGCGCGACCGCCGGATCTTCGACGAGTTTCGCGGCGACAATCACGGCGAACTCGCGCGCAAGTACGGCGTGTCGATCCAGTGGATCTACAAGATCATCAAGGCGGTCGGGCGGGAGGAGGCGGCTGCGCGGCAGAAGCAGCTGTTTTCGGGATAGCGGATGGGGCCGGCGGGGGCGATGGCGCCGATCAGGGGGCACTCAGGATGCATGTCGGAGGCCATTGCAATCGGTGCAAGGTATTTATTTGCCGCTTCGTGGTGTGCGGCGTTGGGGTTGGCGGTCGGAGCAGTTAACTCGCGGGTTTGGGTGGGGTTGTTTCGCGGATTCTCAGCCTCGCTCCACATTCCTTAATCGCCCTTCGCAACAGTCCGTCCTTATGCGGGTCCCAAAGCGGACTACACAACTCCTGCCTTACGATGTATGTCCGCATGCGCATTGCGCCAGCCAATCCTCGACGCGCCGCTGAGCCTCGATGTAAATCGACCGCCTTATCAACAATGCCGGCCAGCTGACGGATGCTTCGCTCGGCGCGCCAGTTCCCATCGAAACTATTCGAGTCGGAGAGCCGCGTTCGTTGGCCCGGTCCGACGAGGTATTGCTCGTCGGTGACCGGCTCCAGCCATTCGACGTTCTTTCCGCCCAGTGCTTCCAGAATCGCGATGCGCGTCATGGCGATCGTGGGCGATGCGTCGTGCCAATGCCTATGGCCTGGTAAACACCAGATAACGTCGCCAGCCCGACTCTCAACGATGGGCTTACCCTCGCATTGCGTCCAACCGCAGCCCGCGGCTACGAGAAGCGTCTGTCCGCCGATATACCGACGGCGGCGACGTTGCATGGCTATCGGCCCGACACGGCCTGAGGGCGACTTCAGGACAGTTTGGCCAGCAGCTTGATGAAGTTGCGCTTGGCGCGATACGCCGCCCGAATCTCCTCCAGTTCGCTGGCGAACTCCGCCCGTTCATCCAGCCTCGCCCGCAGCATGCCGACGGCCCGCACGATTTCAAACGCCTCCTCATATCGAGCGTTGCGCGTACCGCCCTCGACAGCGACCGGCAGCAGCCTGTGATAGAGGGCGATGGCGTCGTGCGGATGGGTCTTGCCACGGACCGCCGCCATTTTCGGCCACAACTGCGTTGCGACCGGACCGCCGGTAAACGTTTCCCATGCGGTATCGTTGTCCTTTCCTGCAAGAAAAATCCTGACCAGTTCGGTCCGCGTCGACGGCTGCCAGACACTGCGCTTCGACTTTGCGACTGCCTCCTCTTCCCTGACCAGTGCCCAGAGGTGCGTGAGAGCGCGCTCCCGTGTCTCGTCATGCCTGCCGGTGGCCGTAGCAACCTTCATCAAGGCGGGAAACGCCTCGGCTGTCGGGTGAATTTCAAAGCGGCGCCACGCGAATGCATCGGCCTTGTCGAATTCATTGCGACACAGATACGCGTCGATGCAGAAGTCGAGCAGACGCTGGTCAAAGCTCTCGCCGGACTCTTCGATGCCGCGCTCGGCCCACGCGAGCCCTTCGTCCGGGCGACCGTGCTTCACGCAAAGCTCCGCGACCAGCAGAAATCGGTACGGACTCGACAGGTTCTTCGAGCGAATGCGAATCAACGCATCAACGTCTCCGTCGAGTTCGGCCAGCGCCCCCATCGCGTGTTCGAGCTGCATGCGCGGCGAGTCGTATGACCGTCGATGTTCTTTGCCCGGCGCGAGCGCGGGCAACCCCTCCCAAGCCTCGTTGACGAGTTCGCGATAGCGGCGCAACCCGTTCTTGCCCAGCGGCTCCGCATACGCCGGCAAGACGTTGTAGAAAGTGTCCCAGTTGCCTTCTGTCTGGAAGCGGAAGAGCCGCTCCGCAAGCTTCACCGGATCGGGTCCGGTCAACTTGCAGGCATCGAGGTGCACAGACGCCAGTTCGAAAATCGCCGGCATCACGTCGCCACCGGAGTCGTCAATCTGTTCGAGGCTCTTTTCGGCGCCCGCAATCGCCAGCTCGGACAGCTCGACCACCTGTGCGGCGTGAGGTCCGGAAAGCCTCTGGCGCAGCATGTCGGCCAGCGACATCAGACCATCGCCGTATGCGCCAGCCTCCCGCCAGTCCAGTGGCCGGGAAATGCGTGTCGCCTGCCTGACGGCGGCCTTCATGCCGGGCAAATCGGATGCCCCCGCGGCACGCGCGGCGAACAGCAATTTGTCGCGCAACGCCAGGTCGCGCTCGATGGCTTCGAGCAACCATTCCTGAAGCGCGTCCTTGTCGAGCGTCGCTACGTATTCGCGAATCACTTCCTCGTAGGTCTTCCTCTTCTTGCGCGGTTTCTCGGGAGCCGCTTCTTCTGCATGGAACACCTCTTCACCGGAATTCTCGAGCCAGGAGAGCGCGACAGCGACGGCGTGCTTGCAGAAAACGCCATCGTCCCCTACCGGACAGTTGCAGTCGTACGCGAGTTCGCCATCGTCATCGACGGCGAGTTCAACCCGGTAACGATGCGTGCCGCGTACGCTGGCGCGAACAGCGCCGTCGCGCTCTTCCAGGCGGGAGACGGCGCCATCGTGGAAATAGGCCTTGCCGCGCGCAAAGGTCTTCATGTCGGCCAGCGACTGGACTTCAGCAAGAGTGAGAACCTCGGGGAGCTTTGCAGACTGTGGCATCGGGCGACTGGTGAAAAACAGAGGATGCCGCGACGGGCGGCGCACAGGCACGATGATACCCGGGCAGCCTCATGCAGTCGCCTCACGGCACGGCGATGCGCTCCTTTCAGCGGCCGGATGCGTATTGCATCAATTGCTGCCTTCAGCGCCGTTAGCATCCTCGCCGACGGCAAGACCGTCAAATCCACGAGAGGTCCATAGTCGTATGCCCAGGGAGGTTCTGGACAGCATCCGCAGGGTCATCGACGTGCTTCAGGAGGCAAGGAGGCGCTCGGCGCGAGCTAGACGACGGGACCCGTTCAACAACGCAAAAAGCCGGCCACGGGCCGTAATGCCGTTTAGTTAAGCCACTGAACGGCATTTTTGTTGTCGACGCAAAGGGGTTGTAAACGGGACGCGGCGATGTTAGCTTTCATCGCCATGCCGACCGATGATCTGCGTGCGCTTGTCGAATCAAATCCGCCGCTCGAACTGGAGCGGTTGGGTCAGCATCTTCCATATGAATGGATCGAGCATGCGGTGCAAGCCAGTGGTAGTGCAAGCGTGCGTCGGCGCCGGCTCCCCGCGCAACAGGTCGTGTGGCTGGTGATTGCGCTGGCGCTGTACCGGCACCAGTCGATCAGCGAAGTCGTCGATGAACTGGACCTGGCGCTACCCGCACCCGATACGTCATTCGTCAGTAAGAGCGCTATCGCCCAGGCGAAACAACGCACTGGCGCCTCACCATTGGCGTGGCTGTTTCACGAGTCGGCCCGGAACTGGGTCGGGCAGGACATCGGCAGCTATCCCCAACTGCACGCAGTCACGCTCACCGCCATCGCCACGCGTCTGGTGCGCGATGCCGGCTTCGGTCCTTACGACATCAACGAGATGATCTGGGCGCGTGAGCTTATCCCGCGCGTGC
Organism: Burkholderia oklahomensis C6786; assembly: GCF_000959365.1. Classification (NCBI taxonomy): domain Bacteria; kingdom Pseudomonadati; phylum Pseudomonadota; class Betaproteobacteria; order Burkholderiales; family Burkholderiaceae; genus Burkholderia; species Burkholderia oklahomensis. The sequence goes on along the minus strand of NZ_CP009556.1, from coordinate 1,190,969 downwards.
CGGAGAACCCCATTACCGTGTTCGACAAGGGGTTCCTGTCGGCGCAACTGCTGTGCAATCTGGTTGCAGGCGGCCAGAACCGGCATTTCATCATCCCGGCCAGGTCCAATCCGCGCGGGGAGATCTCAAGGCGGCCGACATCGTCTACTGCTACTAACGTCGCTGGCAGATCGAGACCAGCTACCATGAATTGAAGCAGTCGATGCTGGGCATGGAACTGACTCTGCGCAGTCAGACCGTGGTGCGCGTCTACCAGGAGCTCTGGGGCGCACTGATTGCCTACAACCTGATTCGCCTGGAAATGGCCAAAGCAGCACTTGATGCCAGGTGCGCCCCCACCGACCTGAGCTTCCTTCATCCGCGCGCTCCACACCATCCAGTATGAAATGGCATGGGCCGCCGTGACACGTTCATACGGCAAACTTCCCGCGTTGCTCACGCGCCTGCGCGAGCGGCTCAAACAATTGCCCAACGAAAATCGGCCCGGGCGCAGTTGCGCCAGGGCCGTCAAGTCCAGACCGTTTCGCTATACCGTTCGTCACCTCAAAAGGATCCTGAACTGAACGGCATTAGGCCATAGGCCGGCTTTTTACATCTATTCGCATCTGAACGACGCGAATAGACTATTTACCATTATCGCCGATTCCCGATAAAGCAAAATGCATCCCATTGGAAAAATAAAGCATAACCTGTCCGAGTGGCCACTTTATGCTTAACGGCACAATAAAATATTTAAATAGAAGCGAAAACCTTGGTGGGCCCGGTGGGTTTCGAACCCACGACCAATCGATTATGAGTCGACTGCTCTAACCCCTGAGCTACAGGCCCTAAAACCGAACGCAACGCAAAAAAAGACCCGGTAATGCTGGCCGGGTCGGCATTGTAACAACTAAGTAAGGAAATCGCCGCCGGATTTCTGCATCCTGGCGGCGCTCGATCGGAGATGGACGATCAGTTCCCTTCAAGGAACGACTTCAGCTTGTCCGAACGGCTCGGATGACGCAGCTTGCGCAGCGCCTTCGCCTCGATCTGACGGATCCGCTCACGCGTGACGTCGAACTGCTTGCCGACTTCCTCGAGCGTGTGATCGGTGCTCATCTCGATACCGAAGCGCATCCGCAGCACCTTCGCCTCACGCGGCGTCAGCGAATCGAGCACGTCCTTCACGACATCGCGCATGCTCGCATGCAGCGCGGCATCGGCCGGCGCGACCGTGTTGGTGTCCTCGATGAAGTCGCCGAGATGCGAATCGTCGTCGTCGCCGATCGGCGTTTCCATCGAGATCGGCTCCTTCGCGATCTTCATGATCTTGCGGATCTTGTCTTCCGGCATCTCCATCTTCTCGGCGAGCGTTGCCGGATCCGGCTCGAGGCCAGTTTCCTGCAGGATCTGCCGCGAGATGCGGTTCATCTTGTTGATCGTCTCGATCATGTGAACCGGAATCCGGATCGTGCGCGCCTGGTCCGCGATCGAACGCGTGATGGCCTGACGGATCCACCACGTCGCATACGTCGAGAACTTGTAGCCGCGACGGTATTCGAACTTGTCCACCGCCTTCATCAGGCCGATGTTGCCTTCCTGGATCAGGTCGAGGAACTGCAGGCCGCGGTTCGTGTACTTCTTCGCGATCGAGATCACGAGACGCAGGTTCGCCTCGGTCATCTCGCGCTTCGCCTGACGCGCCTTCAGTTCGCCCGCCGCCATCTGGCGGTTGGTTTCCTTCAGATCCTTGAGCGGCAGCACGACGCGTGCCTGCAGGTCGAGCAGACGCTGCTGCTGTTCGCGGATCGCCGGAATGTTGCGCGACAGGATCGCGCTGTACGAATGGCCTTCGGCCGCGATCTTCTCGGCCCAGTCGAGATCGGTTTCGTTGCTCGGGAAGCGCGCGATGAACTCCGAGCGCGGCATGCCGCACTTGTCGACGACGATGTGCAGGATCTGACGCTCGACCTGACGCACTTCGTCGACCTGCGCACGCAGCGTGTCGCACAGTCGCTCGACGGTACGCGCGGTGAAGCGGATCGACATCAGCTCGTTCTGGATCGTCTCCTGCGCCTTCAGGTATGACTTCGACTTGTAGCCTTCCTTCTCGAACGCGCGACGCATCTTGTCGAACCATTCGCTGATCAACGCGAACTTCTCGAGCGACGCGCGCTTCAGCGCTTCGAGCTGGGCCGCGTTGGCGGACGCCTGCGCAGCGCCGTCGTCGTCTTCCGCTTCCTCTTCTTCGTTTTCCTCGGCTTCCTCGTCCTCGTTCTCGATTTCCTCGGCGTCCTTCTCGGAGAAGCCGTCGGCGTCCGCGGCGTTCGGATCGATCAGGCCGTCGACGAGCTCGTCGACGCGGCTCTCCTCGTTCGCGACGCGCTCGGCCATCGCGAGGATGTCGGCGATCGTGGTCGGGCACGCGGAAATCGCCATCACCATGTGGCGCAGACCGTCTTCGATCCGCTTCGCGATCTCGATTTCGCCTTCACGCGTGAGCAGTTCGACCGTGCCCATCTCGCGCATGTACATCCGCACCGGGTCGGTCGTGCGGCCGAATTCGGAATCGACGGTCGACAGCGCGACTTCCGCTTCCTCTTCGACCTCGTCATCGGACGACGCGGCGGGCGCGTTGTCGTTCAACAGCAGCGTCTCGGCGTCGGGCGCCTGCTCGTACACCGCGACGCCCATGTCGTTGAACGTGCCGATGATGCCTTCGAGCGCTTCCGTTTCCGTGAAGTTGTCCGGCAGATGGTCGTTGATTTCGGCATACGTGAGGAAGCCGCGCTCCTTGCCGAGCTTGATCAGCGCGCGCAGCTTCGTACGACGCTCTTCGAGCTCCTCGGCCGTGCCGGGCGTGCTCGTCGCGAACGCTTCCTTCAGCAGCGCCTTTTCCTTGGCGCGGCGATCGCGCGCCTTGGCCTTTTCGCCCTTGCCCGACGCAGCGGTAGGCTGCTGTTCGTCGCTCTGGTTTGCGTCGTCATCGACGGATACTTCGTTCAGCTTTTTCGTCATGGAGTTCGCCGTACCGGCTAAATCGACTCGCGGCTGCTGGACTACAGCCGGTTGAACCGTGGATGCTCGAGTAGCTGCCGTTTCGTCCGGCGCGGCAGCCGCTCCCCTTGCGCTTTTCGCACTCGCCCGCTTCAAAGCCGGCTTGGCCGTCTTCGCTTCGGACCTCACGACGACCCGTGATGCGCTGGCCGTCGGCGCCGGCGCAGCCTTGGCGGTGCCGGCCGCGGCCCTCTTCCTCGCAGGGTGCGCCGCGCGGGCCGAAGACGTCTTTGCGGAAGAAGCTGCAGATTTGGCCGTCGCGACCTTCACGGTCGATTCCGTCGCCTTGCCCGCCGCTTTTTTCCCGCCGGTAGTCTTTGCCATTGCGATTCTCGCCTCTGCTTAGAAAAACAAACCGCTGAAAACCTTATATTATAGCACGTTGAGGCAGCCCCTTCCCCGGCCGGTTCACAGCCCGAGCCTCCGCTTCATGTCTGCCAGGTTCTGATGCAAGTCCTTGATTTCCGCCAATTCCCCGGAAGAGGGCGCCGACCGCTTCGAAAGGCTGTTGAGCCTGTCGCGGCACGCGTCGTAGCGCATCTTGAGCACCGCTGCCTGAAGCTCCTCGCCTGCGATCCGTTCCTGCTCGCGCAGCCCCTCCTGCGCCACGTCGCTTTCCGGATTCTGCTGCATCAAGTCGCGGACATTTTCATCATAGACCAGAATTTCCCGGAAAATTTCGTCGTACGTGGGCGCGTTAGCCGAATTGCGTAGCACATCCGACAAAAGCCGGAATTCCGCCCCGTCGCCGAGCGCGCGCGCATGGCCGATCACCTCGTCGAACAGTTCCCCGTTTCTCGGCAGCGCCCGCAGCGTCGCGAGGCTCTCGTCGTCGAGCGTCGCCGCGATCCGCGGATGCATCACCAAATTGCGCAGCGCGCGCTTCTCGTTGTCCGTCACGCGCCGCCGCTCGCTGCGCGCGGGCGCCTGACGGGCCGGCGCGGCGATCCGCGCGTCCACTTCGACGAGCGCCGCGACTTCGTCGAACGGAATCTGCAGCCGTTCGGCGAACATGTGCATGATCTGCGCGCGCAACGCGTTCGCCGGCAGCGCCTGCAGCATCGGCTTCGCGTCGAACAGCGCCTTCGCGCGCCCCTCCGGCTGGTCGAGCTCCTTGCCCGCCGTCGCCTCGTTCAGCAGGAACTGCGACAGCGGCATCGCCCGCTTCACCTGCTCCGAGAACGCATCCGTCCCGAATTCCCGCACGTAGCTGTCCGGATCGTGCTCCGGCGGCAGGAACAGGAAGCGGATCGTCCGGTTGTCCGCCGCGTGCGGCAGGCATGCCTCGAGCGCGCGCCGCGCGGCGCGCCGGCCGGCCGAGTCGCCGTCGAAGCTGAAGACGACCGTGTCCGTCTGCCGCAGCAGCTTCTGCACGTGAATCGGCGTGCACGCGGTGCCGAGCGTCGCCACCGCGTTCGGAAAGCCGAGCTGCGCGAGCGCGACGACGTCCATATACCCTTCGACGACGAGCGCGTACTTGTGATCGCGGATCGCGAGCCGCGCCTCGAACAACCCGTATAGCTCGCTGCCCTTGTTAAACAAGGGGGTCTCGGGCGAATTCAAATACTTGGGCTCGCCGCCGTCCAGCACCCGGCCGCCGAAGCCGATCACCTGCCCCTTCACGTTGCGGATCGGGAACATGATCCGCTCGCGGAACCGGTCGTAGCGGCGCGCCACGCCGTTCGCATCGGTCTTCTCGCTGACGATCACGAGGCCCGCGTCGACGAGCGAATCGTGGCGGTAGTCGTCGAACGCCGCCTCGAGGTTCTGCCAGCCGTCCGGCGCGTAGCCGAGCCCGAAGCGCAGTGCGATCTCGCCCGTCAGGCCGCGCCGTTTCAGATACTGGATCGCGTTCGGCGCGCCGCGCAACTGCTTGCGGTAATAGTCGCAAGCGGTCTGCATCACGTCCGACAGCGCGGTCGTGACCGCTTTCGACGCGGCGAGCGGCGCATAGCCGTCGCCCGGGCTTCCACCGCCGCCGCGCATCGGTGACGGCTCGTGCGGCACCGTGAGCCCGGCCGATTGCGCGAGCTCCTGTACCGCCTCGGGAAACGTGAGCCCCGCGTGCTCCATCAGGAAGCCGATCGCGGTGCCGTGCGCGCCGCAACCGAAGCAATGGTAGAACTGCTTCGTCGGACTGACCGTGAACGAAGGGCTCTTCTCGTTGTGGAACGGGCACAGCCCCATGAAGTTGGCGCCGCCCTTCTTGAGCTGCACGTACCGGCCGACCACGTCGACGATGTCGACGCGGTTCAGCAAATCCTGCAGGAACGAATGCGGAATCACCGTTGGATCGATCGGAAGACGTGCCGGCCGACACGCGCCGCCGCCGCGGCCGCCGCGGGCCGCTTGACGGGCGGGCGCGCGTCGCGCCGGCCGGGGTTACTTCGAGAGCGCCGCCTTGACGAGCGCGGACACGGCTGTCATGTCGGCCTTGCCGGCGAGCTTGCCCTTCAGCACGCCCATCACCTTGCCCATGTCCTGCGGGCCCGCTGCGCCCGTCTGCGCGACGGCCGCCCGCACTTCGGCCGCCACCTCGGCTTCCGACAGCTGCGCGGGCATGTACGCGGTCAGGACCGCGACTTCCGCCTGCTCCTTGTCGACGAGGTCGGTGCGGCCCGCGGCTTCGAACTGGCTGATCGAATCCTTGCGCTGCTTGATCATCTTGTCGACGACCGCGATGACGCCCGCGTCGTCGAGCGTCACGCGCTCGTCGACCTCGCGCTGCTTGATCGCGGCCAGCAGCAGGCGGATCGTCGCCAGCCGCTCGCTTTCCTTCGCGCGCATCGCGGCCTTCATGTCTTCACTGATCTGGTCTCTGAGACTCATCGTATATCCGGTATGAAAATTCCATGCGACACCGCCCAACGGCGTCAACACAAAAACCCGCTTGAGACGGTTTCTCAAGCGGGTTTGCTCGAATTCGGCATCGACGGGCCGCGCTCGGCGAATCCCATCGGTGCGCCGCCTAGCGAACCACGCGGCGCGGGCAATGCTCAGTAGAGCTTCTTCGGCAGCATCTGGCTGCGGATGCGCTTGTAGTGGCGCTTCACCGCAGCGGCCTTCTTGCGCTTGCGCTCCGCAGTCGGCTTCTCGTAGAACTCTCGCGCGCGCAACTCGGTCAGCAGACCGTTCTTTTCGATCGTGCGCTTGAAGCGGCGCATCGCAACTTCGAAAGGCTCGTTTTCCTTAACGCGGATGATCGTCATGACCCGTCACGTAAAAAAAAGTAAAGGTATTGCGGAGAAAGGTTTTCGAGTATAGCAGACGCTTTGCACAAACGCACTAACCCGTCAAGCGGCGCGTGCAGTCGGCGGCCGCGCGCCCGGCCGCGACGCCCGAAGCCCACGCCCATTGGAAATTGTAGCCGCCGAGCCAGCCCGTCACGTCGACCGCCTCGCCGACGAAGAAGAGGCCAGGCACGCGCTCGCTCATCATCGTCGCCGACGACAGCTCGCGCGTGTCGACCCCGCCCTTCGTCACCTCGGCCTTCCGGTAACCCTCGGTGCCGTTCGGCATGAGCGTCCAGCGCGACAGCGTTTCGCCGATCCGGCGCAGCGTCTTGTCCGGCAGGTCGGCGAGGCGCGCGTCCGCATGCACCCGCTCCGCCTCGAGCCACGCGTGCGCGAGCCGCGCGGGCACCCAATCGGCGAGCAGCGTCCCGATCTGACGTCGCGAGCCCGCCTTCGCGCGGACCAACTCGTCCGCCGCGTCGAGCTGCGGCACGAGATCGACGTGGATCGGCTCTCCCGAGCGCCAATAGCTCGAAATCTGCAGGATTCCGGGCCCGGACAGTCCTCGATGGGTGAGCAGGATATCTTCGACGAACTCACCGCCGACCTTCTTCGCGCCGGTCGACACCCGCGCCTCGAGCGACACGCCCGACAACGCCGCGAACGGCGCCCACGCATCGGCCGCGAAGGTCAGCGGCACGAGCGCCGGCCGCGTGTCGACGAGCTTGTGGCCGAACTGTTTCGCGATGCGGTAGGCAAAATCGGTCGCGCCGATCTTCGGAATCGACAGCCCGCCCGTCGCGACGACGAGCGCCCGCGCGCCGATCGCGCCCGCGCTCGTGTCGAGCGCGAAGCCGTCCGCGTGCACGTGCCGCACCGTGTCGACCGACACCGGCCGCCGCCACGCGACGCCGCCCGCGTCACATTCGCTCTTCAGCACGTCGATGACCGCGTCGCTCGAATGGTCGCAGAAGAGCTGCCCCTTGTGCTTCTCGTGCCACGTGACCCGGTAGTTCTTCAGGAGCCCGAGGAAATCGCGCGGCGTGTAGCGCGCGAGCGCCGAGCGGCAGAAATGCGGATTCGACGACAGGTAGTTGTCCGGCCCCGCGTACAGATTCGTGAAGTTGCAGCGCCCGCCGCCCGAGATGCGGATCTTCTCCGCGAGCCGCGGCGAGTGATCGAGCAGCACGACGCGCCGGCCGAGCTGACCGGCCACCGCGGCCGTCATCATGCCGGCCGCGCCCGCGCCGATCACTGCGATGTCGAAATTTTCCATGGCGCGGATTGTACCTGCGTCGCGCGCCGCGTCGACCGCGCGCCGACGGGCGAAGCCGCCGCGCTGTTATACTTTTCTGTTACGTTGATTTCCGGCCGCGCGCGCCACGACGCGGCCGCCGCACACCACCATGCTCGTTCTCGGCATCGAAAGCTCCTGCGACGAAACCGGCCTCGCGCTCTACGACACCGAGCGCGGCCTCCTCGCGCACGCGCTCCACTCGCAGATCGCGATGCACCGCGAATACGGCGGCGTCGTTCCCGAGCTCGCGTCGCGCGACCACATCCGCCGCGCGCTGCCGCTGCTCGAGGAGGTGCTCTCCGCGAGCGGCGCGCGCCGCGAGGACATCGATGCAATCGCGTTCACGCAAGGTCCGGGCCTCGCGGGCGCGCTGCTCGTCGGCGCAAGCATCGCGAACGCGCTCGCGTTCGCGTGGGACAAGCCGACGATCGGCATCCATCATCTCGAAGGGCACCTGCTGTCGCCGCTCCTCGTCGCCGAGCCGCCGCCGTTCCCGTTCGTCGCGCTGCTCGTGTCGGGCGGCCATACGCAGCTGATGCGCGTCACCGACGTCGGCGTCTACGAGACGCTCGGCGAAACGCTCGACGACGCGGCGGGCGAAGCGTTCGACAAGACCGCGAAGCTGCTCGGCCTCGGCTACCCGGGCGGACCGGAAGTGTCGAAGCTCGCCGAAACCGGCACGCCGGGCGCGATCGTGCTGCCGCGGCCGATGCTCCATTCGGGCGATCTCGACTTCAGCTTCAGCGGGCTGAAGACCGCGGTGCTCACGCAGATGAAGAAGCTCGAAGCGGCGCACGCAAGCGGCGCCGGGTTCGAGCGCGCGAAGGCCGACCTTGCGCGCGGCTTCGTCGACGCGGCCGTCGACGTGCTCGTCGCGAAATCGCTCGCCGCGCTGAAGAAGACGCGGCTCAAGCGGCTCGTCGTCGCGGGCGGTGTCGGCGCGAACCGGCAACTGCGCGAGGCGCTGTCGGCCGCGGCCGCGAAGCGCGGCTTCGACGTCCACTACCCCGACCTCGCGCTCTGCACCGACAACGGCGCGATGATCGCGCTCGCGGGCGCGCTGCGGCTCGCGCGCTGGCCGTCGCAGGCGAGCCGCGACTACGCGTTCACCGTGAAGCCGCGCTGGGATCTGGCGTCGCTCGCGCGCTGAAGCGCAGCGCGCCTTTCGAAGACGCATCCGAAGAAACATCGCCGCGGCGGAGATGACCGCGCCGCGCCGCATCGCGGTCAGCCTTCCGACGACGAGGCCCGGGCAACAAGGCTCGTACCCGCGCGTGCGGATCTCGACCGATACCGCCAACGCCCCGCGCCGCGCCCGCTCGGCACACGCACCGACTACGATCGACGCCGCGCACAGTCGCCGCGCAACAACCGCTCCCGGACCGCAGTCATTCGCTTGCCGTCACCCAAAACGCAAGGGGCCGTTCACGTCGAACGGCCCCTTTCCGCATACGGCGGCAACCGCCGCGCGACGCTTACTCGGCTCGCCGCTTGTCGCGCTCGATCAGCGCATACGCGCTGTGATTGTGGATCGACTCGAAGTTCTCCGCCTCGAGCACGTACGCGACGATCCGCGCGTCGGCGTCGAGCCGTCGCGCGACGTCGCGCACCAGGTCCTCGACGAACTTCGGATTCTCGTATGCGCGCTCCGTGACGAACTTCTCGTCGGGGCGCTTGAGCAGCCCCCACAGCTCGCACGACGCCTCTTCCTCCGCAATCCGGATCAGATCCTCGACCGGCACGTCGGCCGCGAGCTCCGCGTCGATCGTCACATGCGAGCGCTGGTTGTGCGCGCCGTATTGCGAGATCTTCTTCGAGCACGGGCAGAGGCTCGTCACCGGCACGAGCACCTTCGCGAACACGCGCGCGGCGCCGCCGCGCACGTCGCCCGTCAGCGTCACTTCGTAGTCGAGGAGGCTGCGCACGCCCGACACGGGTGCCGTCTTGTTCACGAAGTATGGAAACGACACCTCGATGCGTCCCGCCTGCGCTTCGAGCTTCTCGAGCATCGTCGCCAGCATCGCGCGGAACGCGTCGATCGTCAGCGGCCCGTCGCTTTCCTCGAGCAGCGCGACGAAGCGCGACATGTGCGTGCCCTTCTGATCGGCCGGCAGATGCACGTCGAGATTCCAGGTGCCGACCGTGGCCTGCGTCTCGCCTTCGGCGGTGCGCACGGTCAACGGATGCCGGACGGCCCGCACACCGACGCGCTGGATCGGCATCTGCCGGGTGTCGATCGTGCTCTGCACGTCGGGCATCACGAATTCGGGATTCATCAGGTTCATCTTGTTCGATCCATATAGGGTCACGCGGCACGACATCGCCATATGCCGCATGACCTGCCGGAAATGCAACATGGGCCCGCAGGCCCATGCATTCGGGGGAAAGCCGCCGTGCGCCCGCCGCGCGGCGGCTTACGCGACGCGCTTCGCCGGACTCGCGACGCTCGTCGCGTGGCTCAGGAAGCGTTCGCGAATCGACTTCGCGATGCCGTCGCCGTCGAGACCGCACATCGACAGCAGCTTCGCCGGATCGCCGTGATCGATGAAGCGGTCCGGCAAGCCGAGCTGCAGCACCGGACGGATCACGCCGCTTTCCATCATCGCCTCGACGCATGCGGAGCCCGCGCCGCCCATCACGCAGCCTTCCTCGACGGTGACGAGGTAATCGTGCGTTTGCGCGAGCTCCTGCACGAGCTCGGCATCGATCGGCTTCACGAAGCGCATGTTCGCGACGGTCGCGTCGAGTGCTTCGGCCGCCGCGAGCGACGGCGCAACCATCGTGCCGAACGCGAGAATCGCGACGCGCTTGCCCTCCGGCTGCGACGTGCGGCGACGCACTTCGCCCTTGCCGAGCGGAATCTCGGTGAAGGCCTTGACGGTCGCAACGCCCGTGCCCGCGCCGCGCGGATAACGGACCGCGGTCGGGTTCGGCTGCTGCAGCGCAGTGTGCAGCATCTGGCGGCACTCGTTCTCGTCCGACGCGGCCATCACGGTCATGTTCGGGATGCAGCGCAGGAACGAGAGGTCGTACGCGCCCGCGTGCGTCGCGCCGTCCGCGCCGACGAGACCCGCGCGGTCGATTGCGAACACGACAGGCAGGTTCTGCAGCGCAACGTCGTGAATCAGCTGATCATAGGCGCGCTGCAGGAACGTCGAGTAGATCGCGACGACGGGCTTGAGCCCTTCGGTCGCGAGGCCGCCCGCGAACGTCACCGCGTGCTGCTCGGCGATGCCGACGTCGTAATAGCGCTCCGGGAAGCGCTTCTCGAACTCGACCATGCCCGAACCTTCGCGCATCGCCGGCGTGATGCCGACCACGCGCGAATCGAGCTCGGCCGCATCGCACAGCCACTCGCCGAACACCTGCGTGTAGGTCTTCTTCGCGGGCGTCGTCGACGGCTTGATGCCTTCGGCCGGATTGAACTTGCCCGGGCCGTGGTACAGCACCGGATCGGCCTCGGCGAGCTTGTAGCCCTGGCCCTTCTTCGTCACGACGTGCAGGAACTGCGGCCCGCGCAGCTCCTTGATGTTCTGCAGCGTCGGGATCAGCGAATCGAGATCGTGGCCGTCGATCGGCCCGATGTAGTTGAAGCCGAACTCCTCGAACAGCGTCGCGGGCACGACCATGCCCTTCGCATGCTCCTCGAGCTTGCGCGCGAGCTCGAGCATGGGCGGCGCGACGCTCAGCACGCGCTCGACGCCCGCGCGCGCGGCCGCGTAGAAACGGCCCGACATCAGGCGGGCGAGATGGCGATTCAGCGCGCCGACGGGCGGCGAGATCGACATGTCGTTGTCGTTCAGGATCACGAGGAGCTTCGCATCCTCGGACACGCCCGCGTTGTTCATCGCTTCGAACGCCATGCCGGCCGTCATCGCGCCGTCGCCGATCACCGCGATCGAGAAGCGGTCGTCGCCCTTCAGCTTGCTGCCGATCGCCATCCCGAGCGCGGCCGAGATCGACGTGCTCGAATGCGCGGTGCCGAACGTGTCGTATTCGGACTCCGAGCGGCGCGGGAAGCCGGAGATGCCGTCCAGCTGGCGCAGCGTCTTCATCTCGTCGCGGCGGCCCGTCAGGATCTTGTGCGGATAGGTCTGGTGACCGACGTCCCACACGATCCGGTCGTCCGGCGTGTCGAACACGTAGTGCAGCGCAATCGTCAGCTCGACCGTGCCGAGATTGGACGACAGATGGCCGCCCGTCTTCGACACGCTGTCGAGGACGAACGCGCGCAGCTCGTCGGCGAGCGGCTGCAGTTGGCGACGATCGAGACGGCGCAGATCCGCCGGGTCGTCGATGGTTTTCAGCAAGTCGTACATCGTCGTTCCATTGTAGGAAAACAAACGCGCCCGCACTTCTTACACGCACCACCCATAGCATGGGCGCGGCGGCGGGCTTTCGCGTCAGCTGACCCGGTTCACCACCAGGTCCGCCAGTTCGGCCAGGCGCCGTGCGCGCGCGCCGAACGGTTCGAGCGCAGCGCGCGCATCGGCGCGCAGTTGCGCGGCGAGCGCGCGCGACGCGTCGAGGCCGATGATCGACACGTAGGTCGGCTTGTCGTTCGCCGCGTCCTTGCCGGCCGTCTTGCCGAGCGTCGCGGAATCGGTGGTGACGTCGAGAATGTCGTCCACCACCTGGAACGCGAGGCCGACGGCGGCCGCGTATGCGTCGAGTGCGCGCATCGCGTCTTCGGACGGCGTCTCGCCCGCGAGCGCGCCCATCCGCACCGACGCGCGCAGGAGCGCGCCCGTCTTCATCCGGTGCATCGTCTCGAGCGCGTCGCGCGACAGCGCGTGGCCGACGCTCGCGAGATCGATCGCCTGACCGCCCGCCATGCCGATCGAGCCGCTCGCGAGCGCGAGCTCGCGCACGAGCGCGGGCTGCCGGTCGAGCGGCAGCGCGGCGGCATCCGTCAGCGCGACGAAAGCCTGCGACTGCAGCGCGTCGCCGACGAGAAGCGCGGTGGCCTCGTCATACTCGACGTGGACAGTCGGCTTGCCGCGACGCAGCGCGTCGTCGTCCATGCACGGCATATCATCATGCACGAGCGAGTACACGTGAATCATTTCGAGCGCCGCCGCGGCAGCGTTCAGCGCCGCTTCCGATGCGCCCGTGAGCTCGCCCGCCGCATGGCACAGCAGCGGACGCACCCGTTTCCCCCCCCCGAGCGCCGCATAGCGCATCGCTTCGTGCAGTTGCGCGGGCGCTACAGTTTCAGCCGGCAAATAATGGCCGAGGGCCGTCTCGACACGCTCGAGCACCGAGCGCATCCATTGGTCGAATGTCATAGATCGTCGTCTCCGCCGTCCGCGGCGGCCGTTCCGGCGGAAAGCGGCTTGAGCGCGGCGCCATCGAGCACGCGCACCTGCTGCTCCGCTTTTTCCAATTGCTGTTGGCAAAATGCAACGAGCGCCGCGCCGCGGCGATACGCCGCAAGCGAATCCTCGAGGCTCAGCGCGCCGCCTTCCATTCGGGCGACGAGCGCCTCCAGTTCCGCGAGCGCCGTCTCGTAATTTTCCGGCAGCGGCCCGGAACCGGGGTCGGACGCGGACGCGCCTGGGGTTGCGGTTTTCGCCATGGACGGGGTGTCAAAATTCAAAACAAGTCGGACATTCTACGGCAAAAGAGAATTTTCCGACCTGCCGACTTGGCTTCATGGGGCTCGAGCGCCGCGCGCCGCGTGTGCAAATCGCACGAAACCCGCCCCAATCCCGGGAGAAATTTGACACAAATCAGTCACTTATCCCACCCCAAGAAAGTCGATCCGGGTATAATCGCCGGTTCCCCTAAATCGATTTTTCGATGGTTGGGTTGTTCACTGCTTTCACGCTTTCACCGGGAGTGGGAATGTCCAATCTGAGCGACGCATTGCAACTGAAGTCGGCACACAGCCAGCTTCCGGTCACCGCTTATTTCGATGAGGCGCTCCTCGCGCGCGAAATCGAAACACTTTTCAAGAAGGGACCTCGCTACATCGGGCACGAATTGATGGTGCCCGAAGCGGGGGACTATTTTGCGCTGCCTTCCGAGAACGAAGGCCGCGTGCTGGTGCGCAACCAGACTTCGCGGATCGAGCTGCTCTCGAACGTGTGCCGCCATCGCCAGGCGATCATGCTGAACGGCAGCGGGCACACGCAGAACATCGTCTGCCCGCTGCATCGCTGGACCTACGATCTCGACGGCCAACTGCTCGGCGCACCGCATTTTCCGGACAAGCCCTGCCTGAACCTGCACGCGACGCCGTTGCAGAACTGGCAAGGCCTGCTGTTCGAGGCCGAGGGCCGCGACGTCGCGCACGATCTCGCACAGCTCGGCACGAAGCACCATTTCGATTTCTCGGACTACATGTTCGATCACGTCGAGATTCACGAGTGCAATTACAACTGGAAGACCTTCATCGAGGTCTACCTCGAGGACTACCACGTCGTGCCGTTCCATCCGGGTCTCGGCAGCTTCGTGTCGTGCGACGACCTGAAGTGGGAGTTCGGCGACTGGTACAGCGTGCAGACGGTCGGCGTGCACAACGCGCTCGCGAAGCCGGGCAGCCCGACGTACCAGAAGTGGCACGATCAGGTTCTCCGCTATCGCGACGGCGTGCCGCCCGAGTTCGGCGCGATCTGGATGGTCTACTATCCGGGCCTCATGATCGAGTGGTATCCGCACGTGCTCGTCGTGTCGTGGCTGATTCCGCGCGGCCCGCAGAAGACGACGAACATCGTCGAGTTCTATTACCCTGAGGAAATCGCGCTGTTCGAGCGCGAGTTCGTCGAGGCGGAACGCGCCGCGTACATGGAAACCGCGATCGAGGACGACGAGATCGCGCTGCGCATGGACGCCGGCCGCCGCGCGCTGATGGAGCGCGGCGAATCGCAGGTCGGCCCGTATCAGAGCCCGATGGAAGACGGCATGCAGCACTTCCACGAGTTCCTGCGCCGCCAGCTCGGCGCGATCTGAGCGGAGTCCCGCGCGACGCTTCATCCGACATTCGCCGAAACCTTGTCCGCTGACGGCCTTGCGCCGGATCGGCACGGAAAAGACGGGCTGCGGCCCGTCTTTTTTTGTTTAGACTTAGAGCATCCGGCCCGTTTCTCCCAGGGAGTCGTCATGCCACACACTCATTACACCACGCTCATCTCGGCCGACAATCTCGCCGAACGTCTTGCGGCCGCGCCGGGCAGCGTGCTCGTCTTCGATTGCCGCTTCGATCTCGCCGATACCGACTTGGGCGAACAAGCGTACGCAGCCGGCCACATTCCCGGCGCGCACTATCTGCATCTCGACCGCGACCTGTCGGGCGCGAAGACCGGCACGAACGGCCGCCACCCGCTGCCCGCGCGCGATGCGCTCGTCGACACGCTGAAGGCGCACGGGCTCAAGCAGAATCAGCAGGTCGTCGCGTACGACGCGCAAGGCGGCATGTACGCGGCGCGCCTATGGTGGCTGCTGCGCTGGCTCGGCCACGATTCCGCCGCGGTGCTCGACGGCGGCCTGCAGGCGTGGCAAGCAGCCGGCCACGCGGTGGCGCAGGACACGCCGCAGAAGATCCAGGGCGACTTCCGCGCGGCCGCGCCGCTCGCGACGGTCGTCGATGCGCGGACGGTGCTCGCGAATCTCTCGACGAAGGACCATCTCGTGATCGACGCGCGCGCCGCCGACCGCTATCGCGGCGAAAACGAGACGATCGATCGCGTCGGCGGACACATCCCCGGCGCGCTCAATCATTTCTTCAAGGACAACCTGACTGCCGACGGCCGCTTCAAGAGCGGCCACGAGCTGCGCGAGGCATTCAATCCGCTGCTCGGCGCGACACCTTCGAACAAGGTGATCCTGCAATGCGGCTCGGGCGTCACCGCTTGCCACAACGCGCTCGCGATGGAGATCGCCGGCCTGCACGACCCGGCGCTCTATGCGGGATCGTGGAGCGAATGGAGCGCGGATCCGTCCCGCCCCGTCGCGACCGGCGCGAACCCTTAAGCGACACCCCGCGCGCGCCGGCGCCCGCCCGCGGCGGCGCGCGCCGGCATCACATCACGCCATGATGCCGGAACCACGCGACGGCGCGCTTCCAGCCCTCCTCGGCGTCCGCCTTCACGTAGCTCGGGCGGTAATCGGCGAAGAACGCGTGGCCCGCGTCCGGGTACACGACGATCTCCGATTCGCGCGCCGCCTTCGTGCCGGCCGCCGCGAGACGCGCGCGCATCTCCGCGAGCGAGCTCTGCGGAATGCTGTCGTCCTTGCCGCCGTAAAGGCCGAGCACAGGCGCCTTCAGTTGCGACGCATGATCGACCGGATTGAACGGCGTCATCTCGTTCGTCTCGCCGATCACCTTGCCGTACCACGCGACCGCCGCACGCACGTGCGGATTGTGCTCGGCGAACAGCCAAGTCTGCCGGCCGCCCCAGCAAAAGCCCGTCACGCCGAGCCGCGACAGGTCGCCGCCGTTCTTCCCCGCCCAAGCGACCGTCGCGTCGAGATCCTCGCTGACCTGGCGGTCGGGCACCTTGCTGACCACCTGGTCGAGCAGCGCCTGGATCGACGGATATTTCGACGGATCGCCCTGTCGTGCGTACAGATCCGGCGCGATCGCCAGATAGCCGAGCTTCGCGAAGCGCCGGCAGATATCGGCGATGTGGGCGTGCACGCCGAAGACCTCGTGAATCACGACGATCACGGGCAGGTTGCTCTTGCCGTCCGGCTGCGCGCGGTAGGCCGGCACGCTCGCGTCGCCCGAGCGGATCTCGACGGTGTCGACGTCGAGGCCGGCGCTGTCGGTCGTGATCGTCTGGGCGGACACGGGCAGCACGGCCGCGGCGAAGGTGCCGCCGAGCGCCGTCTTGACGAACTTGCGGCGGCTGAACGGCACGTGCGGAACTAGGCTGTCGACTTCAGGTTTCAACATGGATGCGCTCCTCTCTTCTCGTTGTCGCCGCCACGCGGCACACGCGGCGGCGACATGAATTCGAACCGCGGCGGCCCTGGCGCGATGCAGCCGCGCCGAGCGTCGCCGCCCGCCCCGCCGAGGCGGAACCCGCACACGATGCCCAACAATGCGGGGAGGCGTCAACCTTTTGTCAGAAGTAAAAATCGCGGCGGCATTGGCCGGCCTTCGCGAACGGGTCGCCGCACGATGCCGGATCGCCGCTGCCGGCGCGTCTAGAACATTGTGTCGAAATGCCGGCCGACGATGCGCGTCGCGTTCTCGGCATGCACACGCCGGCGAGCGCCGCATGTCGCATGAGCGCGTATCGACCGATCGATCGTCGCGTCGCGCGCGCTACGCATGCGCCACGCATTGCCATTTTCATGCGGCGGCCGCCGTCGAATCGCACACGCCCATTTCATTCACATTCCTACGGATTCCCATCCCTGCTTTTCATTTCCCCTTGCATATCGAGATAAGTCCTCGTCGACACGCGTATTCCGGGAAAACATTGGATTGCCAAATAAATGCGATTGCCCGCATGATTCGCTGGCGCGCCGTGCGCGCAGCCGGCAGCGCCTCCCGCCGACAATCGCGGCTGAACAGAAAGCCCCCCCGCGCGGCGTGAGTCGCGCGATGCATGCGAAACGGGAGCGCCGTCGACGACAACGAACGACCGATGTCGATCGACCGCACATCGCACATCGCGCAATTCAGAATATGCAACGCCGACGAAGCACAGCGAGGTTGGAATGAACAAGCCGACACGCCGCCCGACCACCGGTGATATTTCCAACCGTCGCAAGCCGAGTCGGCAGCGCCGCGCGCGACGCTCGCCCGCCCGTCAGCGCGGCTCGTTCGCCATCGTCGCGGCAATCGCGATCGGCGTCGTGATCGCCGCGCTCGGCGCGGTCGATCTCGGCAATCTGTTCTATCAGCGCCGCGCGCTGCAAGGCATCGCCGACATGGCCGCGCTCGCGGCCGCTCAGACGATGGACGACGGCTGCGTGAAACCCGCCGCGACCGCGCAATCGGCGGCGCTCGGCAACGGCTTCGACAGCAGTGCGGCGGGACAATCGATGACGGTCGTCTGCGGCCGCTGGGACGTGAAGGACAACACGGGGCCGAGCTTCTTCGCGGGCTCGGCCGCAGGCTCGGCAGCCGGCAGCGACGCGCAGCTCAATGCGGTTCAGGTGACGGTCACGCGAACCGTACCGTACTACTTCCTCGGCTCGCAGCGCACGATCGCGGCAACCGGCACCGCGCAGGCGACCAACGTCGGCGCGTATTCGATCGGCACGACGCTCGCGCAATTGCAAGGCGGCGTCGTGAACGCGCTCCTCAACGGGCTGCTCGGCGCGAATCTGAATCTGTCGGTGCTGTCGTATCAGGGCCTCGCGAATTCGCGGATCAGGATCAAGGATCTGATGGCGGCCGCGAATGTCGGCACCGTGAACGCGCTGCTGAATACGCAGACCACCGTCCCGCAGCTCGCGAGCTGGATGCTGACCGCGCTGTCGCGGACGTCGGTCGCGAATACGGACTTGCAGACGAGCATCGGCGCGCTGCAGACGATCGTCAGCGCGAACATCCCGGGTGGTCAGACTTTCACGATCGGCAACACCGCGAATTCGACAGGCATCTTCTCGGTCGGCCTGTCCGACCCGCAGGCCGCGCTGGATGCGACGTTCAGCCCGTTCGACGCGCTTCTCGTCGCCGCCGAGATCGCCACCGGCCAAACCGCGTTCTCGCTTGCGAACGGGCTCAACGTCGGCGGATTGAACGCGAGTCTGCAAGTGCAGATCATCCAGCCGCCCGTGCTCGGCATCGGCGAGGCAGGCGTCGACCCCGTCACGAAGACCTGGCGCACGATCGCGCGAACGGCGCAGGTGCGGCTCTATCTGAATATCGGCCTCGGCACGGCGAACCTGCCGCTCGGTCTGCTCGGCGCGCTCGTGCCGGTGCAGGTGAATCTTCCGCTGTCGATGCAGATCGCGCCGGGGCAGGCATGGCTGGAATCGGCCAACTGCACGTCGTCGCCGTCGACCTGCACGTCGGCCATCGGCGTGCAGACGGGCCTCGCGAACCTGTGCATCGGCGACACGCCGGCCAACCTGTCCGCGTCGCAGCCGTTCACCTGCTCGACGCCCGCGACGCTCGTCAACGTCGCGAACCTCGTCACGATCAAGTCGCTCGCATCGTTCCCGGCCGACGTGCCCGCGAGCAGCACGCCGACGCTCACGTTCTATGGAACGACGGGCGGCTATCAGAGCACGAATTCGAATGGCGTCGGCAGCGTGCTCGGCAATGCGCTGTCGGGCCTCGGCGCATCGCTGCAGCAGACGCAGATCTCGCTCATCGGCATCAGCCTGCCGCTCGATCCGATCCAGACCGCGCTCAATACGTTCCTCGGCGGCGCGCTGCCGCCGATGCTGTCGGGCCTCGACTCGGCGATCGTGCCGCTGCTGCAGTTGCTCGGCGTGCAGGTCGGCGAAAGCACGATCCACGACATGTCGCTGACTTGTGGCGTGTCGCAGCTCGTCTATTGACGATTCGTCCATCGACGGCGACTTTGGGTGAATCGAAAAGCGGCGGACGAGTCGATTCGCGCGATCATCACGGTACGTGACGGCGGGCTCGTCGGCGAGTGACTCGGCCGCGCCACGAGTTGTTGAACCAAGCGCGCCAACCAAGCGTCACGCGGGCGACGAGCGACGAGCGACAGCATGTTCACACGACGCCGCCGCTCGCACGACACTCCGTCAATGAAGTTTCACGCGCGGCAGCGTCGAGCGCCGCAGCCAATGCGCGACCGTGTCGAGCACCATCCGCGGATAACCGTGCAGCGCCGCGACGTGCAGCCGATACAGCGACATGTACATGAAGCGGGCGAAGAGCCCTTCGATCAGCATGTTGCCGCCGATCAGCCCGCCCATCAGATTGCCGACCGCGCTGAAGTGCCCGAGCGACACGAGCGAGCCGAAATCGCGATAGGTGAATTCGGGCAGCGGCCGGCCTTCGAGCCGGCATGCGAACGCACGCAGCATGAAGCTCGCCTGCTGATGCGCGGCTTGCGCGCGCGGCGGCACGTTGCGGTCGTGGCCCGGCCACGCGCAGCCTGCGCAGTCGCCGAGCGCGAATACGCTCGGATCGGTCTCGGTCTGCAGCGTGCGGCGCACGACCAGTTGGCCGAGCTTGTTCACTTCGAGGCCGTCGAGCTTCGCGAGCACCGAGGGCGCCTTGATCCCCGCCGCCCACACCGTCAGATCCGCGCGCACGCTCTTGCCGCTCGCGGTCCGCACGACGCCCGGTGCGACTTCGGTCACGCGCTCGCCGAGCATCAATCGCACGCCGAGTTTCTCGAGCAGCTCGGCGGTCGCCGTCGACACGCGTTCCTGCAGCGCCGGCAGGATGCGCGGCCCGGACTCGATCAGCACGATGCCGACGTCGTGTCGCGGATCGAGCTTGTGCAGCCCGTACGCGGACAGCACCTGAGCGGTGTTGCGCAGCTCCGCGGACAGTTCGACGCCCGTCGCCCCGCCGCCGACGATCGCGACCTGGATGCGCGGCTCGGCAGGCTCCGCCGGATCTGCAGGATCTGCAAGCTCTGCCGGATCCGTCGCGGAGGCCGTCTGCGCGACGAGCTCGGGAGGCTGATGCTCGGCGCGCATGCACGCGGCGATCAGGCGCTTGCGGAACCGCTCCGCCTCGGCGACCGTGTCGAGCGCGATCGAATGCTCCTGCGCGCCCTGCACGCCGAAGTAATGCGTCGTGCTGCCGATCGCGATGACGAGCGTGTCGTATTCGAGCTCGCGCCGCGGCAGCAGCTCGGCGCCGTCGTTATCGGCGACGGGCGCGAGCGTCACGCGCCGCGACGTGCGGTCGAGCGCGATCAGCTCGCCCTGATGGAACTCGAAGCCGTGCCAGCGCGCCTGCGCCGCATATTCGAGCTCTTGCGTGAACGGGTCCATGCTGCCCGCCGCCACTTCGTGCAGCAGGGGCTTCCAGATATGGGTCGGGTAACGATCGACGAGCGTGACGAGCGCGCGCGCGGGCCGATTGCCGCGCGCGCCATAGCGGTCCCCGAGGCGGGTCGCCAGTTCGAGCCCGCCCGCGCCGCCGCCGACGATGATGAAACGATGCATCCGATTCCCCTTACGATTCGAGACTGCTTGCGGTCAAGGCGGCAAGCGCGACCGCGTTCGCCGCCAGTCGACATCCTAACTAGTTCGGACACTTTAGGCGCGTGAGCGCCTCGGCGTCGCTCGCATCCGCGCGATCACGGCGCGGCGATGCCGGTTTCTGCATTGTCCCGGAGTTTGCATGACGGCTGCAAGCGCTCAAATCGCAACGAGCGCGAAAGAAACGGCGGGCGATGCGATGGAAACGGTACGCACCGTGCCTGATGCACGGCGCATACCCGCGACGCGCACGCCGCGCGGACGACGCGTCAGTGCGCCTCTTCCCAGTTCTCGCCGACGCCGACCTCGGCGACGAGCGGCACCTTCAGCTTCGCGACGCCGCACATCATTTCGGGCAGCTTCTCGCGCACGACCGACAGTTCGTTTTCCGGCACCTCGAGCACGAGTTCGTCGTGCACCTGCATGATCATCCGCGCGGCGAAACCGCCGCGCTCGAGCCAGTCGTCGACTGCGATCATCGACAGCTTGATCAGATCGGCCGCGGTGCCCTGCATCGGCGCGTTGATCGCCGCTCGCTCGGCGGCCTGACGGCGCGGGCCGTTGCCGCCGTTGATCTCGGGCAGCCATAGGCGCCGGCCGAACACGGTTTCGACGTAGCCCTTTTCCTTCGCGCGCGTGCGCGTCTCCTCCATGTAGCGGGCGACGCCCGGATAGCGGAGGAAGTAGCGGTCGATGTAGAGCTTCGCCGCGTCGCGCGTGATGCCGAGATTCGACGCGAGGCCGAACGAGCTCATCCCGTAAATCAGGCCGAAGTTGATCACCTTCGCGATGCGCCGCTGGTCGGACGTCACTTCGAGCGGCGTCACGCCGAACACCTCGGCCGCGGTCGCGCGGTGAATGTCCTCGCCGTGCGCGAACGCACGCAGCAGCGACTCGTCTTCGGAGATGTGCGCCATGATGCGCAGTTCGATCTGCGAATAATCGGCCGACACGATCTTGCAGCCCGGCGCCGCGATGAACGCCTCGCGGATGCGCCGCCCTTCGGCCGTGCGCACCGGGATGTTCTGCAGGTTCGGATCGTTCGACGCGAGCCGCCCCGTGACCGCAACCGCCTGCGCGTAGTTCGTGTGCACGCGGCCGGTGTTCGGATTGACCATCCGCGGCAGCTTGTCCGTGTAGGTCGATTTCAGCTTCGACAGGCCGCGATGCTCGAGCAGCAGCTTCGGCAGCGGATAGTCTTCGGCGAGCTTCTGCAGCACTTCTTCGTCGGTCGACGGCGCGCCGCTCGGCGTCTTCTTGACGACGGGCAGTTGCAGCCGCTCGAAGAAGATCTGGCCGATCTGCTTCGGCGAGCCGAGATTGAATTCGCCGCCCGCGAGCACGTACGCCTCTTGCTCGAGCTCGACGAGCCGCGTCGCGATCTCGCTGCTCTGCCGGCTCAGCCGATCGCTGTCGATCAGGACGCCCGTGCGCTCCATCTTGCGCAGCACGAGCGACACCGGCATCTCGATGTCGCGATACACGCGCGTGAGCCCCGGCTCGCGCGCGATCTGCGGATACAACGCGTGATGCAGCTGCAGCGTGATGTCCGCGTCCTCGGCGGCGTATTCGGACGCCTTGTCGAGCGGCACCTCGTCGAAGCCGATCTGCTGCGCGCCCTTGCCCGCGACGTCCTCGTACTTGATCGTCTTCACGCCGAGATGGCGCAGCGCGAGGCTGTCCATGTCGTGCGTGCGATGCGATTCGAGCACGTACGACTCGAGCAGCGTGTCGTGCTCGATGCCGTTCAACGCGATTCCATGGTTCACGAGCACCTGTGCGTCGTATTTCAGATGCTGGCCGAGCTTCTTCCGGCTCGCGTCCTCGAGCCACGGCTTCAGCTTCGCGAGCACCTCGTCGCGCGGCAGCTGCGCCGGCAGGTCCGGCCCGCGATGCGCGACCGGCACGTACGCGGCATGCCCCGGCTCCACCGAAAACGACAGGCCGACGATCTGCGCGAGCATCGGATCGAGCGACGTCGTCTCGGTATCGAACGCGGTCAGCTCGGCGGCCGAGATCTTCGCGAGCCATGCGTCGAACTGCGCCCACGTCTGCACGGTGTCGTAATTGCGCGCGGCGTCGAGCGGCAGCTCGGCGGTCGCGCCGCCTGCCGGATCCTGAACCGCGCCGGCCGCAGCGGCCCCGCCGTTCGCAGCGGGCTCGCTGTCGAGCTCGCGCAGCCAGGTCTTGAAGCCGTAGGTCGAGAAGATGTCGCGCAGCGCGTCGCGGCCTTCGCCGTCCGTCGCGAGCGACGACTCGATCGACTCGACGTGCGGCGCGAGCTCGCATGCGGTCTCGACCGTCACGAGCTTGCGCGCGAGCGGCAGGAAATCGAGCGCGCGGCGCAGGTTGTCGCCGACGACGCCCTTGATCTCGCCCGCATGCTCGACGACGCCGTCGAGCGTGCCATATTGCGACAGCCATTTGACGGCTGTCTTCGGCCCGCATTTCTCGACGCCCGGCACGTTGTCGACGGTGTCGCCGATGAGCGACAGATAATCGACGATCAGCTCGGGCGGCACGCCGAACTTCGCGAGCACGCCGTCGCGATCGAGCGCCTCGTTCGTCATCGTGTTGATCAGCGTGACATGGCCGGTGACGAGCTGCGCGAGGTCCTTGTCGCCCGTCGACACGATCACCTTCATTCCGCGCCGCTCGGCTTCCTTCGCGAGCGTGCCGATCACGTCGTCGGCTTCGACGCCCTCGATCATCAGGAGCGGCCAGCCGAGCGCGCGCACCGCCGCGTGGATCGGCTCGATCTGCAGCGCGAGGTCGGGCGGCATCGGCGGCCGGTGCGCCTTGTATTCGGCGTAAAGATCGTCCCGGAAGGTTTTGCCCTTTGCGTCGAACACGCACGCGCTATACTCTGCACTGACATCCTTGCGCATGCGGCGCAGCATATTGATGATTCCGTAGAGCGCTCCGGTCGGCTCCCCGCCAGGGCCGCGCAAATCAGGCATCGCATGGTAGGCCCGATACAGATAGCTCGAACCGTCAACCAATAGCAGGGTCTTACCTTCCAGATTTCGTTCTTCAGGCATTATGAATAAGAGAAAAGTGATTCCGAGTCTGCGTTCGCTCGCAGATCAAGAACGCGCGACGGCGAAGAAGGCCCGCGCTTCGTGGCAGATGTTCACGATTATGGCAGAGTTTATCGAGGCGACCGAGTACCTGTCCGAGATCCGCCCTGCCGTCAGCATCTATGGTTCCGCGCGCCTCAAGCCCGATTCGGCGCACTACAAACTCGCGGTGCAGATCGCACGCAAGCTGTCCGACGCGGGCTTCGCCGTGATCTCGGGCGGCGGCCCGGGGATCATGGAAGCGGCGAACAAGGGCGCGCACGCCGGCAAGGCGCCGTCCGTCGGCCTCAACATCGAGCTGCCGCACGAGCAGGCCGGCAACCACTTCCAGGACATCTCGCTGCGCTTCCGCCATTTCTTCACGCGCAAGGTCACGTTCGTGAAGAACTCGGACGCGGTGATCGTGATGCCGGGCGGCTTCGGCACGCTCGACGAGTTGTCCGAAGTGCTCACGCTGATTCAGACGAAGAAATCGCGCCTCGTGCCGATCGTGCTCGTCGGCAGCGAATTCTGGACCGGACTGCTGCAGTGGTTCCGCGATCAGATGATCCCGATGGGCCTCATCAATCCGGACGACATGAACCTGATGAAAGTGATCGACGATCCCGACCAGGTGCTCGAAGCGGTGCTCGCGTTCTACGAGGATCACGGCGAGGAAACCGAGGAAGCGCAACCGCCGCGGCCGGAAGAGGACCGGATGTTCTACCTGTGACGGACACGCGCGCCGCATGCCGTTGCGGCGCGCGCGGCGGGCGCACATCGAGTACACCGGAACGGGCGGGGCCGACGAGGCGCCCGCCCGTTTTTTTGTGCGCCGCGACGATCGAAAACCGGCGATTCGGGTGCGGCGCGGCACGCACTTCGTTACCGTTCATTTCACCGGCCGCAGGGCAAATGTCAAATTCGGCGCGCCACGCGTCCCGAATCGACATGCGCGCCGACCGGATTGTCAAGCCGCGCCCCGCCCGCCTCCGGCCGCGCGAACGGTGCGCGAATGCACCGTTACAAATCCACACGCCAATTAATCCGCCGCGTCGCCACACTTCGGCCTGCAGCGTGTCCGTCGGAACGGACGCGGCGGGTTCGGGGCTCGAAGCTCGCACACGTCGGAACGGACGCTCATCTCAACTCGTGAGGAAAAGAACATGAAACGATCGTTGATCGCCTTTGCATTGACCGGTATCGGTATCGCACTGTCGGGCGCGGCGCACGCCGTGAACGTCGACGTCAACATCGGCACGCCGGCTCCTGTGGTCGTCGCACCGGCGCCCGCCCCCATCGTCGTCGCGCCCGCGATCATCGTCGGCTGGCACGGCGACCGCTACTGGGACGGCCGCCGCTACTGGGAACGTCGCGAGTGGGAAGAGCATCACCGCCACCGCGGCTTCTGCCCGCCGGGACACGCGAAGAAGGGCGAGTGCTGATGCCGCGCGCCTGAATCGCGCCGCGCGGCATCTGGCTGCCGCGCGTGAATCGCCGGCGATGGCCGCCAACGGCAGCCGGCCGATGCGAAATGAAAAGGCCGTCCATGATTCGATCATGGGGACGGCCTTTCGTTTTTCCGTGCGACCGTCGCGAGGCCGCGCGGCAACTCATGCGCGGCTGCGCTACTGCGCTACTGCGTTACTGCGCCACTGCGTTACTGCGCCACTGCGTTACTGGAACGCCACTTCCGCAAAGCTGCGCAGCTTGCGACTATGCAACCGGTCGAGGCCGTTCGTGCGCAGGATCTCCATCGCCTTCACGCCGATCTGCAGATGCTGATCGACCTGCCCGCGATAAAACTGGTCTGCCATTCCGGGCAGCTTCAACTCGCCGTGCAGCGGCTTGTCCGACACGCACAGCAGCGTCCCGTACGGCACGCGGAAGCGGAAGCCGTTCGCGGCGATCGTCGCGCTTTCCATGTCGAGCGCGATCGCGCGGCTCTGCGACAGCCGCAACACCGGCTCGCGATGGTCGCGCAGCTCCCAGTTGCGGTTGTCGACGCTCGCGACGGTGCCTGTACGCATCACGCGCTTCAGCTCGACGCCCTCGAGCTGCGTGACCTGCGCGACCGCGCGCTCGAGCGCGACCTGCACTTCGGCCAACGCCGGGATCGGCACCCACAGCGGCAGGTCCGCGTCGAGCACGTGATCCTCGCGGACATAGCCGTGCGCGAGCACGTAGTCGCCGAGACGCTGCGTGTTGCGCAGCCCCGCGCAGTGGCCGAGCATCACCCACGCATGCGGACGCAGCACCGCGATGTGATCGGTGATCGTCTTCGCGTTCGACGGCCCGACACCGATGTTGACCATCGTGATTCCACTGCCGTCCGCGCGCTTCAGGTGATACGCGGGCATCTGCGGCGCGCGCGGCGGCGGCGTGCCTTCCGTCGACGCATCGCCGAGGTTCGCGTTGTACGTGACCACGTCGCCCGGCTCGACGAACGCCGTGTATTCGCTGCGGTACGCACGCACCTCGGGATCGTCGCTCGCCGACATCATCGTGCGGCCGAGCTTCACGAATTCGTCGATATAGAACTGGTAGTTCGTATAGAGCACGTAGTTCTGAAAATGCATCGGCAACGTCGCCGTGTAGTGGCGCAGCCGATGCAGCGAGAAATCGACGCGCGCCGCCGTGAAGAGCGCGAGCGGATGCGGCTCGCCCGGCGCGGGCTCGTACGTGCCGTTGACGATCCGGTCGTCGAGGTACGCGAGATCCGGCGTGTCGAACACGTCGCGCATCGCGACGAGGCGGTCGCGATCGAGATCGCCTTCGAGGTGAATCCCTTCGGAGAATGCGAAATGAACCGGGATCGGCTGCGCCGAGACGCCCACTTCGATCCGGACGTGATGGTTCTTCGCGAGCAGGCGCAATTGCTCGCGGTAGTAATTCGCGAACAGGTCGGGGCGCGTGACGGTCGTCTCGAACACGCCCGGACCGGCGACGAAGCCGTACGAGCGGCGCGAATCGACGTGCGTGTTGACGTCGGTGCGGATGCGCACGAACGGATAGCACGCGCGCACGCGCTCGTCGAACGTGTCGTTGCGGCGATAGCGCCCGAACGCGTCGCGCAGGAACGCGGTGTTCGTCTCGTAGATATCGGAGAGCCGCGCGACGGCGGCGATCGGGTCGTCGAACGCTTCGACGGACGGACAGCCCGGCGTATGCATCCGGGAACGGCGGTTGGGATCGTTCTTCATGTAGCGTGCCTCGACAGATCGTTTCGACATTACCACGGAACCCGCTTGCGCGGCCGATGCCCATCGCGGCGGCAAGGCCGCCCGCGTGTCACCGAACGGCACCGTCAAGACGCCGGTATTTGCTAAAATCGAACGGTTCACTGGGAGAAACACGATGAAGCCGCTCCTTTTTGCCGCCGCCCTGACGGCACTCGCTCTCGGCGGCCCCGCCTGCGCCGCCGATGCCGCCCAGGCGGCAGCCGACGCAAAGGCCCAGGCCGCGGCCAACGAGGCAGCCGGGCTGCCCGATCTCACGAAGATCAACCGTCCCGGCGCCGAAGTCACGTCGAAGGTCGATTTCAACGACGTGAAGCGCACGCCGAGCTTTCACGAAAAAAGCAAGAACGGCACCGAGGTCACCGAATACCGCGATCGCGGCAAGCCGGTCGAGATCAACGTGAAGTCGAACTTCGGCACCCGCTATCAGATGAGCGCGTCGCCCGACACGTCGCCGCGTCCGCACGACGCCGGCGTGCCTGTCACCCGCCTGCCGTCGGTCAACCTGCACTATTGACGGCGCCGCCGGCGCCACGCGGCGCCGGCCCCTCTTCCGCCCTTTTCGCGACACCGGCGCGCCGCCGGCACGCCAACTCGAACCGACGTCTCTTGCATGGCCGTTTTCACCGCAGTTTCCGACGCTGACCTCGCACTCTGGATGCGCCACTACGATCTCGGCGACGTTGTCGCGTTCCGCGGCATCCCGTCCGGCATCGAGAACAGCAACTTCTTCCTGACGACCACGCGCGGCGAATACGTGCTCACGATCTTCGAGAACCTGACGGCCAGGCAACTGCCGTTCTACATCGACTTGATGAGCCATCTCGCGAAGCATGGAGTGCCCGTGCCCGCGCCCGTCGCGCGCGACGACGGCACGCTGTTCGGCGAGCTGCACGGCAAGCCGGCCGCGATCGTCACGAAGCTCGAAGGCGCGGCGGAGCTCGCGCCGCGCGTCGAACACTGCGTCGAAGTCGGCCAGATGCTCGCGCGCATGCACCTCGCGGGCCGTGACTATCCGCGGCATCAGCCGAACCTGCGCAGCCTGCCGTGGTGGCGCGAGACGGTGCCCGCGATCGCGCCGTTCCTCACCGGCGAGCAGCGCGCGTTGCTGGAAAGCGAGCTCGCATACCAGGCGGCGCTCTTCGCGTCCGGCGACTATGCGGCGCTGCCGGAAGGCCCGTGCCATTGCGACCTGTTCCGCGACAACGCGCTGTTCGCGCACGCGGATCCGGGCACCGGGCACACGGTGCGGCTCGGCGGCTTCTTCGATTTCTACTTCGCCGGCTGCGACAAGTGGCTGTTCGACGTCGCCGTGACGGTCAACGACTGGTGCGTCGATCTCGCGACGGGCGTGCTCGACGCCGCGCGCGCCGACGCGCTGCTGCGCGCGTATCAGACGGTGCGCCCGTTCACGGCAGGCGAGCGCCGCCACTGGGGCGACATGCTGCGCGCAGGCGCGTACCGCTTCTGGGTGTCGCGCCTGTATGATTTCCACCTCCCCCGCGCCGCGCAGATGCTCAAGCCGCACGACCCGGGCCATTTCGAGCGCATCCTGCGCGAGCGCATCGCGCACGCGGGCGCGCTCCCCGAGACCCACGCCTCATGCAACTGATCGAAGTTCCCGCCAAGACCGGCTACGTATGGTTCCGCCAGGGCATTTGGCTGTTCCGGCGGAATCCGCTCGCGTTCGTCACGCTGTTCTTCACGTACCTGCTCGCGATGATGCTGGTATCGCTCGTGCCGGTGATCGGCGCCGCGCTGCCGCTGCTGTTCATTCCCGGCATCGCGGTCGGCTTCATGGCGGCGTGCCGCGACACGATCGCCGGCAAGCAGGTGCTGCCGACAATCCTGATCGACGGCTTCCGCTCGTACGGCCCCGTCGTCACGCAGCGGCTCTTCGCGCTCGGCGGGCTCTACATCGTGTCGATGGCGCTCGTGTTCGCGTGCTCGTCGCTCGGCGACGGCGGCACGCTGCTGAAGATCATGTTCGGCCTCGGCGCCGAGAACCTCGAACCCGAAGCGCTCGCGTCGCCGGGCGTCGCCATTGCGGTGCTGATCGCGGCCGCGCTGTACATGCCGGTCG
Organism: Burkholderia oklahomensis C6786; assembly: GCF_000959365.1. Taxonomy (NCBI): domain Bacteria; kingdom Pseudomonadati; phylum Pseudomonadota; class Betaproteobacteria; order Burkholderiales; family Burkholderiaceae; genus Burkholderia; species Burkholderia oklahomensis. Next base: position 1,161,921 of record NZ_CP009556.1, on the reverse strand, counting down.
CGATGATGTTCTGGTTCGCGCCGGTGCTCACCGCATGGCACGACATTCCGCCCATGAAGGCGCTGTTCTTCAGCGTCGTGAGCTGCTGGCGCAACAAGGGCGCGTTCACGGTCTACGGGCTGTTGTGGTTCGCGGTCGCACTCGGCGTGTCGTTCGGGCTCGCCGCGCTGATGCAGGCGCTCGGCGCGGGCGCGTACGCGCTCACGGTGATGATGCCGGCATCGATCGTCATCACCGCAATGCTCTATTGCTCGTTCTACGCGACCTATCGCGGCTGCTACGGCGTGCAGGAGCCGGGCGCGCCGAACCTTCCGGATTCTGCTCGGTAAGCGACGCGGGCGGAGGTCGCGCGGCGCTACTGGCGCACATGCACCGCGTGCGCCAGCATGTCGGGCGGAGTCGACGCCGGGACTGCGGCGGGTGCTTTGACGGAAAAAGCATCAATGACGCGGCGCTCGATGCGATCATCGATGCCCGCTTGGACGAGGGCATCCGGCGACATGCGACACGCGACATGTACATGTTGTCGATGTGGCGCGCGACATAGCCGTATGACGCTCGCCCGGGTTTTCGACGCCGCGCCCCTTGCACATTTACGTCGAATCAACGCCCAACCCGCGGCAACTTGCTCCATCGGCCTCGCCGTCAAATTCGCCGTCCCCTTGCCGCCGCCGATCATCGATCCATCCCCTTTTTGACCATCCAGCGCGCCTCGCCAATCGGCACGATCAGGCGCAAAATTGTTAGCACGCAAATCTTTTGCACCTTACAGAAGATCTCGCCATGAACGACTCGCCGACCTTCCCGCTCACGCTCGACGACCAGCTCTGCTTCGCGCTCTATTCGACGTCGCTCGCGATGACGAAGGCGTACAAGCCGCTGCTCGACAAGCTCGCGCTCACCTATCCGCAGTACCTCGCGATGCTCGTGCTATGGGAAGCCGACGACATGGCGGTCAAGGACATCGCCGCGCGGCTCAGCCTCGATCCGGCCACGGTCACGCCGCTCCTAAAGCGCCTGGAGGCGCTCGGCTACATCGAGCGGGTGCGCGACACGAATGACGAGCGGATCGTCCACGCGCGGCTCACCACCGAAGGCGCCGCGCTGAAGCAGAAGGCCCGCTCCGTGCCTGCCGAGCTGTTTTGCGCGATGCGACAAACACCCGATTTTCTGATCCGGCTGCGCGAAGATCTCACGCGGCTGCGACAAGCGCTGTCGGACGCCGGCGGCGCCTGATCGACACTCGTTCGCCGCCGGCGAATCGCACCCCAAAAATTAATTTGCACACTAATGATTAGCTGGCTATATTTCTGTCGTGGCCCGCGCTTCGCGATTCGCCGGGTCTCTTCCCCCTCACGAAACAGGAGTCCAGCATGAACATTCTGTACAAGACGGAAGCAACCAGCACCGGCGGCCGCGACGGCCGCGCGACGAGCCATGACCAGAAGCTCGACGTAAAGCTCGCCGCGCCGCGCGAACTCGGCGGCACGGGCGCCGAAGGCACGAATCCCGAGCAGCTCTTCGCCGCCGGTTACTCGGCATGCTTCCTGAGCGCGATGAAGTATGTCGCGGGCCAAAACAAGCAGACGCTGCCAGCCGACACGACCGTTACGGCAGAAGTGGGCATCGGCCCGAACGAGGAAGGTGGATTTGCGCTCGACGTCGAACTGCGCGTGGCGCTGCCCGGTTTCGACGCGGCGGCCGCAAAGGCGCTCGTCGATCGCGCACACCAGGTGTGCCCGTACTCGAACGCGACGCGCAACAACGTCGCGGTGCGCCTCGTCGTCGCGTAACGCGGCGCGCAAGCGCCGAAAAGACAAAGAGGGCGCGCCGGCCATCAAGCCGGCGCGCCCTCTTCAACTTCACAACTTTATGCGTATAAATTTAATACGCGCTCATCGCGGAATCACGAGCGCTCGAGTGCGGCTTCACGATCGAGCTTGCGCATGCGGAATTCAAGGTCGTACAGATCGGATGCGCCGGAAAGATACGCATCGGCGTGTTCCCTCGCGCGTTGCTCGGGCGACTTCGTCAGGAACAAGAACAGGCGGCTCAGCAAGTACATGATCGGTCACTCCAATCCAAGGGTTTTATCTTAGGTATTTACCCGCATTATAGGGAAAACCCTGAATTGGAGCCACCCGTTTTCGACTCGTGCGTCGTTACGACGCGACAACCGCCCGCGCGCGCGACGCAAAAAACGACCAAATCAGCTCGCTCGCGTCCGGACCGGTCGCCGAGTGGAACGGCACGCTGTCGTCGCCGCCCGACCACGCGTGCGCGAGGCCGTGAACCCGGCAGAGGCGCACGACGGATTCGCCGTCGCACCGGTAGTCGACCGTCTGCACATCCGCCGCGCGCGCCTCGAAGCGCTTGGCGCCCGTCAGTTCGCCTTCGGTGTCCGCGAGGCCGTTCAGCCGCAGGAACTGGACCGCGAGTTCGTCCGCGTTCTTCGGTGCGACGACGCGGTCATCGTCGCCGTGCACGATGAGGGCTGGCATCCCCGGATACGAGCCCGGCTCGACGAGCGCGTCGACGACGACGGCAGGAGTGCGGTGCAGGCCGCGGCGCATCACGTCCATCGCGGTGATCCCGGAGTGCGCGTCGCCGAACGCGGGCCCCGAATGGAGCGCCACGGCCGCAAAATGCTGCGGGAAATGCAGCGAGAGCAGCGACACGAGCCCCGCGCCCGCCGACATGCCGGCCGCATAGACACGCGACGCGTCGAAGCCGCGTTCGGCGACGAGCGCGTCGACGAGCGCGACGACCGCCTGCGCTTCGCCGCGCCCACCGTGCGCGGTGTCGTCGTACCAATGCCAGCAGCCGTGTGCATGCGCGTTGAGAGATTGCTCCGGATAGAGCACCGCGAAGCCGTATCGATCGGCGAGCAGGTTCATCCGCGTACCTTGCGCGAACTGATCCATGTCCTGCTTGCAGCCGTGCAGCATCACGACGAGCGGCAGACCTTCCGTGTCCGCTCCGGACGGCACGTACAGGCCGTATTCGAGATGCTTGACGAAGCGCCCGAATGCGGGCGGCAGCGGGTGATCGGCGCGAATCCATTCGCCGCCCGCCCATGCGGCCGCGCGCGGCCGGACGCGGGACTCGCGCGCGACGGGCGGCGCCGGTTCGGCGGGCGCCGCGACGGCGGCGGCGATCGGTTCGGCGAACGGCCAGTCGGTCGCCATCTTTTGGGCAGCCTTCAGAGCGGACTTCGACGTCCGCGAGTTCGGCATGTGTAGCATACGTTTCACACCGCCCAGCCAGAGTTTCGTCAGACTTTTGGTCATCGGTCGGGGCTCGCAGTCAGAAATTAGGGACGCCGCAATGGGCGCAATCGTTTTGGTTTGTGCAATGCACAATAACACTGTTTCTGGGATTTATCCCGACACCCGATAGTTCCCTGCCGGCCTCCGATCGGAGCACGGCCCACGACGACCTGTATACTGGGCGCTCGCGCTTGTCTTCGTTGTAGTCGCTATTGACGGCTCATGCGTTAAGCAAGTATCCCGCATTTCCCGTACCTGCCCGCAGCCCTCGATGTTCGATTTGCCGCCCCGTCTGTGGATCTCGATCACCGCCCTAGGCGGTGCCGGCCTGACCCTGCCCCTCGCCATCACGATCGCCGTCTGGCTCGCGCTCGGCTATTCGCTTCGCCGCGCCGCCGCATGGCTCGCCGTGCTGGGCATCGCGATCGGTGTTGTCGCGCTCACGAAAATCGCGTTCCTCGGCTGGGGCATCGGCGTGCGCGCGTGGGATTTCACGGGCTTCAGCGGTCACGCGATGCTGTCGACATCAGTCTATCCGGTCGCGATGTTCCTCGCGCTCGCCCGCGCGAAGCCGGCCGTGCGCGTCGCCGGCATCGTGGTCGGGCTCGCGGCGGGTATCGCCGTCGGGCTGTCGCGCGTCGCGCTCGACGCGCATTCGCCGTCCGAGGCGGTCACGGGCTGCATCATCGGCGCCGTCGCCGCGCTGTCGTTCATCGCCGGCTCGTGGCGCGCGATGCCGCACCGCTGGTCGGCGCCCGCCGTCGCGACGAGCCTCGTGGCCGTCACGATCGCGCTGCACGGAGTCACCGTGCCGTCGCATCGCTGGGTCACCGCGGTCGCGCTGCAGCTTTCCGGCCACGAGCGTCCGTACGTGCGGGCGCGCTGGAAAGCAAATCCGAACTACCGGCCCGCGTCGCGACCGGCCCAGCAACAGACGCTCGGCATGCCGACGGCGGTCGAGCGCGCGTAAGGCAGGCCGGGAAGCCGCTGGGCGTTTCCGCAATCCTGCTGTTCCGCTGTTCCGCCACCCAATTGTCCGCTCCCCACTGCCCTGAGCCGCTGCACCGTCCCCCGCGCTGCGGCGTCATGCAGCACCAGCACAGTACGAAAACCCGGGTCGCTATAACCTCGCGTATATTACGATTACGGTTTTCTTCCATGTATTGTTCCCCGCCATGTCCGCTCCCGTCCGCTCCGCCCGCCGTTTGTTCCTGCGTCTCGCGACGCTGTCCGCGCTCGCCGCCGGCTTCGCCGCTCCGGCCGCGCATGCCGCCGACGAGCTCGTCGTGTCGGCTGCGGCGAGCCTGACCAATGCGTTCAAGGCAGTCGGCGACGCCTACGGGAAGCAGCATCCGGGCACGAAGATCCTGTTCAACTTCGGCGCGTCCGACGTGCTGATGCAGCAGATCGCGAAGGGCGCGCCGGCCGACGTGTTCGCGTCGGCCGACCAGAAGGCGATGGATCGCGCGGTCGCCGAGCGCGTGATCGCCGACGGCACGCGCCGCGACTTCGCCGCGAACTCGCTGGTACTGATCGTGCCCGCCGACAGCCGCGCGACGTTCGGCTCGCTGCGCGATCTGACGGCGCCCGCCGTGAAGCGCGTCGCGTTCGGCGATCCGGCGTCGGTGCCGGTCGGCCGCTACACCGAGGGGGCGCTGAAGGCGGCCGGCGTGTGGAACGACGTGAGCGCGAAGGGCGTGCTCGCCGCGAACGTGCGCCAGAGCCTCGACTACGTCGCGCGCGGCGAAGTCGACGCGGGCTTCGTGTTCGGCACCGATGCGGCCGTGATGCCCGAGCGCGTGAAGGTCGCGCTGACCGTCCCGACGCAAACGCCGATCACCTATCCGATCGCCGTCGTCAAGGACAGCCGGCATGCGGGGGCCGCACAAGGCTTCGTCTCCTTCGTGCTGTCGCCCGCGGGCCAGGCGGTGCTCGCGAAGTACGGCTTCAAGCCGGCCGCGAACGCCGCGAACTGATCGGGATACGCGATGCACGACGCCTGGGTTCCGCTGCTGCTGTCACTGAAGGTCGCCGGCTGGGCGACGGCGCTCGATCTCGTGCTCGGCGTCGCGACGGGCTATGCGCTCGCGCGTTGGCGCTCGGGCGCGCGCGACGTGATCGATTCGCTGCTGACGCTGCCGCTCGTGCTGCCGCCGACGGTGCTCGGCTATTACCTGCTCGTGCTGCTCGGCCGGCGCGGCGTATTCGGCGCGTGGCTCGACGAGCTCGGCATCCAGCTCGTGTTCACCTGGCAAGGCGCGGTGATCGCGTCGATGGTCGTCGCGTTTCCGCTGATCCTGAAGTCCGCGCGCGCCGCGTTCGAAGCGGTCGATCCGCAGCTTGAGCGCGCGGCTCGCACGCTCGGCATCAGCGAAGCCGGAATTTTCTTTCGCGTGACGCTGCCGCTCGCCGCGCGCGGCATTCTCGCGGGCGCGCTGCTCGCATTCGCGCGCGCGCTCGGCGAATTCGGCGCGACGCTGATGATCGCAGGCAACCTGCCCGGACGCACGCAGACGCTGTCGGTCGCCGTCTACGCGGCCGTGCAGGCGGGCGACGACACGACCGCGAACTTCCTCGTGCTCGTCACGTCGGTGACCTGCGTGCTGATTCTCCTCGCCGCGGGGCGGCTCGTGCCGCAGCGCGCGCTCGTCGGAGCGCGATGAGATGAGCCTCGTCGTCGACATCCGCAAGACGCTCGTCACGCCCGAGCGGCATTTCACGCTCGACGTGTCGTTTGCATCGGCCGCCCAGCGCATCGTGCTGTTCGGGCCGTCGGGCGCCGGCAAGAGCCTCACGCTGCAGGCGATTGCCGGACTGCTCGCGCCCGACCGCGGCACGATCTCGCTCGGCGGCGACACGCTGTTCGACGACGCGCGCGGCATCGACGTGCCGACGCAGGCGCGACGCGTCGCGTATCTGTTCCAGGACTACGCGCTCTTTCCGCATCTGAACGTCCGGCAGAACCTCGCGTTCGGCCTGAAGCGCGGCTGGCGCAATCCGCGCGCGAAGGAGCTGCCGGACGAAGCCGCATACTGGCTGCGCGCGTTCGAACTCGAGGCGCTCGCCGGGCATTATCCGGCGCAGTTGTCGGGCGGGCAAAAGCAGCGCGTCGCGCTCGCGCGCGCGCTGATCGCGCAACCGCGGATCCTGTTGCTCGACGAGCCGTTCTCTGCGCTCGACGTCGCGATGCGCCAGCGGATGCGCCGCGAGCTGACCGATCTGCAGATGCGGCTCGACATTCCGATGGTGCTGATCACGCACGATCCGGACGATGTCGCCGCGTTCGGCGATCAGGTCGTGCAGCTTCAGGAAGGGCGCGTACTGCCCGAGGCGCCGGTCGCCGAATGGGTGACGAGCATTCGGTGACGGGAACGGCTCGGGTCGCTTGCACGGCCGGCACGGCCAGCCGCCGCCGGATTTCCGCCATCCCCTTGGTTGGGCAAGCTCACCCCGGACTCCGGCAGAAAGGCGTGGATCTGACTGACCATGCCGGTGCGATCCCGCACCCGCCCCTCGCGCGCCCGATGCCGCGCCGAGAGAGGCTGCTGAGTCTCGTTGCGCGCGAGCTGACGAACCGCATGCACGGACGCGACGCCGCCTCGCGGATCGCTTGTGCATCGGCGAAATCGTTCTTGTCGCCCTGCAGGAAAGGTTTGGCGAACTGCGGGGAAATCAGCTTGGCCTGGTGACCGAGTGCCGAATCCGTCGCGCAACCCAATGTGCGCCCGCACACGCTTCCATGGCCACCGTACAGCGCGGAAGATTGCCCGGCAGCGTCGGCATCTAGCCGCGTGTGGGCTTCTTGCGGAACACCATGCGGCCCGATGCGGACTGCGCATGCAAGCCGGACGCAATGCTCGCCAGGATCGATTCCGATCAACGAGAAGGTGTCCATGACGATCTCCCCAAAAGGAAACAGCCCGATCAGCGTAAGCCGATCGGGCTGTTTCGGTCAGGCTGACCATCTCGTTAAAGCCGACTCGAAGCCGGCTTCGTTCCACCCCCGCCCTCGCCTGCGCCCGCGCCGCCGATTACCATTCAGCGAGCGCGGCCGCCGCATCAGCCGTTGACCGCCAGAATCACGCTCGATGCCTTGAACGCCGCCATCGCGCTCACGCCCTTCGCGAGCCCAAGCGCGTCGACGCTGTCGTTCGTCACGATCGCCGCGAGCGTCATGCCGCCGTCGAGGGCGAGCAGCACTTCGCTGTTCACCGCGCCGCGCGTGACCGTCTCGACGACGCCAAGTAGCTGATTGCGCGCCGACAGCTTGAGCGGCGCGCCCGCGTCGACCGCCAGCACGATCCATGACGCCTTCACGAGCGCGCATGCGTCGACGCCCGGCGTGAGCCCGAGCGCCTCCGTGCTCTCGTGCGTGACCACCGCGGTAATCGTGTGGTCGCCCGGCAACGCGAGCACCACTTCGTCGTTCACCGCGCCGTGCTTGACTAGCAGGACCTTGCCGAACAGCTGATTGCGTGCGCTCGTCTTCATGCCTATTCTCCCGATGAGTTCCCAATTGACCGCGAAGCCTTCGACGGCCGCGCTCGCCGCGTCGATGAAGCGTCGATGCTCGCGCTCGATCGCGCGAAACGCCGCGATCAGCGCCGTCGCGCGCGGCGTGAGCGTCGTGCCGCCGCCGCCCTTGCCGCCCGTCGAGCGCAACACGAGCGGCTCGCCCGCGAGGTTGTTCATCGTGTCGATCGCATCCCACGCGCCCTTGTAGCTGAGGCCGACCGCCTTCGCCGCGCGCGTGATCGAGCCGGTCTCGCCGATCGCGGCGAGCAGCGCGATGCGCGCCGCGCCGCCGAGCGTCTGGGCGCCCGCATCCAGCCACAGCTCGCCGCGCAGTGCGAGCGGCTCGCGCGCGGCGGGCGCGTCGGAACGGGGAGAGGACGAATCGGCTGTCATCGACGCAGCGAAGCAAGACGGGAAGCCATTATAGTCACGCCTTCCTGCCGCCGATCTTCGGCGGCCGCAACTCGCGCAGCATCTGCTCGGCCGCCTCCGCCGCGTAGCGCTGCGCCGCCGCGCCGTAGCCGCGCGCGAAGCCGAGCTGATACGGCGGCGCGGACAGCCGCTCGAGACAGCGCAGCGCGACAGCCGCGTCGTTCGCATCGCCGAGCGCGTTCTGCACGCGCGCGAGCAGCCGCACCGTCCCTTCGCGCGTGCGGCGCGACGCAAGCGACGAGAAGAACTCCAATGCGTAGCGCAATCGCTTCGCGTCGATCCGCACGCGGTGACGCGCGGCCGCGTCGAGCGTCGTCAGCCGTCCCGAGCCGTACAGATGGCCGAACAGCCGGCTCACGCACTTCGCCGCGTGCCGCTTGAGCGGCGGCGCCTTGCCGCGCGTCGGTTCGTCGTGCGTGAGCGGGAGCAGGCTCAGCCACTCGAGCCATGCGAACACGAGCTGCGTATAGCGCGCGGTGCCGAGCGCCTGCCGCAACTCGGCGCGCGCCGCGTCGCCTTGCGCACGCGCGGCATCGAGCGTGCCGGCCCACGCGGCCTCGTCGCCGTCCGCGGCGGCGAGATCGGGCAGCGTCGACGTCACGCAGACGTCCCAGTCGCGCACCGTGCCGAGCATCCCGGCGAGCCAGCGGAGATCGCCGGAGAACGCGTCCTTCCACGCGGCGTCGGCGTAACGCGGGAACAGCCGCGCGAGCGTGCGCAGCCGGCGCAGCGCGACCCGCATCTGATGGACGTATTCCGGATCGCCCGCGTCCCGCACGCCGGCATCGTTGCCGAGCCACTGCCCGGTCACGCCGCAGCCGAGCGCGAAGAATGCCGCACGCTGCGTGCGCGTCTTCGACAGATCGACCGGCCGCGCCTTCACCGGCGCGGCGAGCGCGTCCGGCGCTTCGCCCGCGCACGCGCGGTCGAGGACGCTCGTCAGTGACAGCGAGGCCGGCCACGCGCCGTTCAGCTCGCGGGCCGCGCTGAAGAGCGCGCGCAGCGCGGCGGCGCGCGCGGCGGGATCGTCCGTGTCGGCGACGGCGAGACGCAATTCGCAGACGCGCAGCGGCGCGGCTCGGGAAGCGGTAGACGAAGCGGCGGCCGCCGCCGGCGCGAACGTGATGTCGTCGAGCGTCAGTTCGACTTCGATACCGTCGGCGTCCAGCCACCGTCCGCGACGGCGATCGGCAACGAAGCCGCATGCCCATTGATCGGCGGATTGCGAATCGGGGGAAGCGGCGCCGACAACGGCGGCACCGGCGATCGAAGCGGAATCGGCGGCCGAGTCTCCGGAAGCGGCGGGACCGGCTCCGGAAGATCCAGCCGCGCCGTCTGCGTCGGTTTCGCTCGGCGGCGGAGACGCGCTCGTCGATGCATGCTTCGACGAACGCGCGGAAGCGGCTTTCGACGCCCGGCCCCGCGGCGGCTGCGCCGCGCGCACCGCGACCGGAGAATCGGGCGGCGGCGCGCTCTCCTGTGTGGCTTCCGCCGCCGCCGGCGATGCGGCTGCATCGCCCGACGCCCGCGACGCAACACGCACATCGCCGTGGTAGTCGTCGAAGCGCTCGCGCACCGCGACGCCGGGCACGAACGGATGGCTACGCACCGCGAGCACCCGCCGCGCCTGCGCGGTCGTCTCGATCCAGGTCTGCCAGCGGCCGCCGTCGTCGGGCTCCGCTTCGACGAACCGGCACGGCTCGATCGTCACGCGCTCGTGCCCGCGACGCATTTTCACCGGCGGACAGATCCGCCATGCCCGCGCGAGCTCCACGCCGAAGTCGCGCGCCGCGCCGCGCGACGTGCGCGCCCGCGACCCGCGCTCGGCTTGCCAGGCCTGCAGCGGAAAGTCCAACACGATTTCCAGAACACGCGCCATGGAAGCTCCGGCGATGATCGGCCCCGCCCGCTGCGCGTCCCGCGCTCGTCGACGGACTCCGACGTTCTCCATAGTACACGGCCCTTTTTACAACTAGTGAGGCGGAACGCCGCGCGCGGGCACGCCGCATTTCGGCTTTTGATGTCGGCCGGTCGGCCTTCAGCCGTCCGACCGGCTTCGCTACGTCGAGTTTCAGCTCATGTACTGCGCGATGCCGTTGCCGAACGACCAATCCTCCTTCAACACCTCGACGAGGCTGATGAACACGTCCTCGCCGCGCACGCCCGGACGTTCGGCGAGATGCTCGGCGATCAGCCGGTACAGTTCGCGCTTCTGCTCGAGCGTGCGCGTGTTGTTCGCGGTGATCTGGATCATCACCAGATCGTCGCTGCGCGCGATGCCGAGATAGTTGCGGCCGTAGAAGAAATTATCGGCGCTGTGCTCGGTCACGGTCATGAAAATATCGTCGGCGGGCACGTCGAACGCGCGCTGCAGCGCGCGATGAATGCCCTCCGACAACGCCCGGCGGTATTCGGCGGTCTTGCCTTCGCGCAATGCGATACGGGTGAACGGCATCGTGTTTCTCCTCGTGAGTTGGGACATGCACGCAGATTAGGTCCCGACATCTATAATGAACAGATATCAATGAATATTTCATCCATTTTTGTTTGAAATGAAACCGCTCGACCTCGACGCCGTCCGCGCGTTCGTCCTCGTCGCCGACCTGGCGAGCTTCACGCGCGCCGCCGACGCGCTCGGCACCACGCAATCGGCCGTCAGCCTCAAGCTCAAGCGGCTCGAAGCGCAACTCGGCAAGCCGCTGCTCGAACGCACGCCGCGGCGCGTGACGCTCGCAGCCGTCGGCGCCGCGTTCCTGCCCGCCGCGCGCGACCTGCTCGACGCGCACGAGCGCGCGCTCGCCGCGCTGTCGTCCGAGCAGCGCCGGTTGTCGATCGGCGTCAGCGAGCACGTCGCGGTGCCTGATCTGCCGGCCGTCCTCACCGGCCTCAACCGGCACGACCCGGCGCTCATGCTCGAAATGCATGTCGGGATGTCCGCCGGGCTGCTCGTGCAATACGACGAGCGGCGCCTCGACGCGGCGTTCGTCCGCCACGAGCCGGGCGAAGACCCGCCGCGCGACGACGCGACGCCGCTCTTCACCGAGCCGCTCGCGTGGCTCGCCGCGCCCGGCTGGACGCCGCGCGCGGGCGAGCCGCTGCCGCTCGCGGTGCTGGCCGGCCCGTGCGGCGTGCGCGCGGCCGCGCTGCGCGCGCTCGATCTCGCCGGCGTGCCGTGGCGCGAACGATTCACGGGCGGCGGCGTCGCGGCCGTCGCAGCGGCCGCCGCAGCGGGCCTTGCGGTGTGTCCGCTCGCCCGGCGCGTCGCGCCGCGCTCGCTCGTCGACGTCGGCGCGCGCTTCGGGCTGCCCGCGCTGCCGGACTCGCAAGTCGCGCTGTATTCGCGGGTGCGCGACGCGCGCTCGAAGGACACGCTGCGGCGCTTCGCCGACAGCCTGGCGGGGCCGGCGCGGCCGGCCGGACGCGAGTAGACTGACGGGTTTCGTCTGTCCATTTACCGCCCTTCGTCCGCATTTCCGCCGCCGCATGAACCACGACGCCCGCAAACACCTCCGCGCCAATCTGCTGATGCTCGCCGCCGCCGCGATCTGGGGCTCGGCGTTCGTCGCGCAGCGACTGAGCCTCGCCGTGATCGGCCCGTTGCTGTTCACCGGGCTGCGCTTCCTGCTCGGCGCGGCGGTGCTCGTGCCGCTGCTGCGCCTGAACGGCGCGGCGCGCGCGCACTGCGCGGCGATCGCGCGCGACCGCACGCTGCTGCTGCCGGGGCTCGTGCTGGGCGGGCTGCTCGCGGTGTCGATCTCGATGCAGCAGATCGGCCTGCAATACACGAAGATCGCGAACGCGGGCTTCATCAGCTCGCTCTACGTCGTGCTCGTGCCGATCATCGGCGTGTTCTTCCGGCATCGCACCGGCGCGGGCACGTGGCTCGGCGCGTTCCTCGCGGCGATCGGCCTGTATTTCCTCAGCGTCGACGAGCACTTCTCGATGCTGTACGGCGACTGGTTCCAGCTTGCGGGCGCGATCGTGATCGCCGTGCACGTGATCGCGGTCGGCCATCTCGCGCGCCGGCACGATCCGCTGGTGCTGTCGTTCATGCAGTTCGTCGTCTGCGGCGTGCTGTGTCTCGCGCTCGGGCTCGCGATCGAGCCCGTCAGCCGCACGTCGATCGTGCACGCGCTGCCGACGCTGCTTTACGGCGGATTGCTGTCGGTCGGCGTCGGCTACACGCTGCAGGTCGTCGCGCAACGCGACGCCGCGCCCGCGCACGCGGCCGTGATCTTCAGCATGGAAGGCGTGTTCGCCGCGATCGCGGGCTGGGCCGCGCTCGGCGAGACGCTGTCGCTGCGCGCATTGACGGGCTGCGCGCTGATGCTCGCGGGGCTCCTCGTCTGCCAGCTGCTGCCGGGCCACGCACGGCGCGCCGACGACAACGACGCGCTCCCCGCTTGACGCGCGCCGGACGCCGCGCGCGCGTCCGCTCCCTATAATGTCGATTCGCCCGTCATCACGATTTCACGCAAGGGAAACATTGTGACTCCGTCCGCCGTCGATCCGGCCGCCGCGCTGCTGCGCGAACGCGCCGCGCGCTTTGCCGCCGAGGTCGCGCTGTTCGTCCGCGACCACGCGCTGTCCGTCGCGTCGCACGACCTGCGCAGCCCGCTCAACGCGATGCATAGCTGGGCATACGTGCTCGAGCGCCGGCTCGCGCCGGGCGACGACAACCTGCAGCGCGCGCTCGCCGGCATCCGGATCGGGATCGAGCAGCAGACGAGCCTGCTGGAAACGGTCGTCGACGCGCCGCGCGCCGAGACGCGCACGCTCCCGATCGCACGCGCGGGCGTCGCGCTCGCGCCGCTCGCCGACGCATGCGCGGCGCTTGCGCGCGCCGCGCTCGGCGACGCGCGCGGCACGGCCGTGACGGTCGCGCCGCTCGCGCAGCCCGGCGCTTCGCTCGATTGCGATCGCGAGCGCGTCGCGCAGGCGCTGTGGTCGATGCTGACGTTCGCGATCGAAGCGAGCGCGCCCGGCAGCGAAGTCGCGCTCCGCTGCGACGCCGCGGCCGACGCGACGCGCTTCGACGTGACGTTCCGCGCGCAGCCGTCGGCGCTGACCGACGCGGCGCTGCCGCACGTGTTCGAGACGTTCGCGCGGCGCGACGCGCTCGCCGAGCGCCAGGGCGGACGTCCGGCGTCGGTGTTCGCACTCGCGCAGCGCGTCGCGCGCGCGCACGGCGGCAGGTTCGCGCAAGGCCCGCTCGCGGACGGCGCGCCGTCCACGCTCACGCTGACGATTCCCGCCGCCCGCGCGTGACCGGCCGCGCGCATCACCATCGCGCCGCAGACATTACGTTTTCCTTTCCAACCTTATACTGTCGGTTCGTTCATTTCCGGAGTTCCTTCGTTGATACAGATCTTCGCGCTCGTCGGCGCGTTGTTCCTCGTGGCCCTCAACGGCTTTTTCGTCGCCGCCGAATTCGGTCTCGTCAAGCTGCGTGCGACGCGCGTCAAGTCCCTCGCCCGCCAGCACGGCCTGCGCGGGCGCATCCTGCGGATCGTCCATGCGCGGCTCGACGCGTATCTGTCCGCCTGCCAGCTCGGCATCACGCTCGCCTCGCTCGGCCTCGGCTGGATCGGCGAGCCGGCGTTCGCCGCGTTGCTGTCGCCGATCCTCGCGCTCGTCGGCGTCGAGTCCGAACGGCTCGTGCATCTGATCTCGCTCGTGTTCGCGTTCTCGGTGATCTCGTTCCTGCACATCGTCGTCGGCGAGCTCGCACCGAAATCGATGGCGATCCGCCAGGCCGAGAAGACCGGCCTGTGGGTCGCGATTCCGCTCTATGCGTTCTACTGGGCGATGTATCCGGCGATCTGGGTGCTCAACTCGAGCGCGAACGCGGTGCTGCGGCTCGCGGGGCTGTCCGCCGATCACGGCGGCGACGCGCACTACTCGACCGACGAGCTGAAGCTGATCCTGCGCAGCCGCCGCAACACGGCCGGCGCGGCGAAGGCGTCGAAGGACACGTACAGCACCGACGAATGGAACACGCTCGCGCATTCGCTCGATTTCTCGTCGATGACCGTGTCCGACCTGATGCGGCCCGCGCACGAGATGGTCGGCCTGCGCCGCGACGTGCCGCTCGCGGACAACATGGAAGTCGTCGCGCGCCACCGCTTCAGCCGCTACCCGCTCTTCGACGACAAGTCGCGCGAGCGCGTGAACGGCCTCATCCACCTGAAGGATCTGCTGCTCGCGCGGCACGCGGGCGCGTCGCTCGCCGACTTGTCCGACTACGTGCGCCCGGTGCAGTACGTGAAGCCCGACACGCCCGCGCTCGACCTGTTCCGCCGCTTTCGCAAGGGCGCGCCGCACTTCGCGCTCGTCGGCAAGAAAGGCGAGAAGCCGATCGGCTACCTGACGCTCGACAACCTGCTCGGCGCGCTCGTCGGCCAGATCCACGACGAGTTCCGCCAGGGCGATTCGGACTGGAGCCGCCTCGACGACGGCACACTGATCGGCAAGGGCAGCCTGCCTGTCGTGTCGCTCGAGCAGGCGCTTGGGATCGACATCGACGAAGGCCGTGCGGAGTCGGTCGGCGGGCTCGTGATCCAGGCGCTCAACGACCTGCCGACCGAAGGCCAGCGCGTGTCGTTCGATCGCTTCGACGTCGTCGTGAAGAAGATGATCGGGCCGCGGATCGTGCTCGTGCGCGTGTATCCGAAGGCGTTCAAGGAGGCGGACGAATGAGCGGGCGGGCGGCGCGCGAAAGTGCGGCTGCAGCCGCGTAGGATGACGAAATGACCGACGACCTCGCACTGTCGCCGTACTACCTGATCACGCCAGAGCCGGCCTCCGGTTCCGACGCGGACCTCGCGGCGTTTCTCGACCGGCTGTCGGCCGCGCTCGCGACGGGGCTCACACTGGTCCAATTGCGCGTGAAGTCACTCGATGCAGCCGCTTACGCGACGCTCGCCGCCGACGCGATCGCACGATGCCGCGCGCAAGGCGCGCGCCTGGTCGTCAACGGGCCGATCGACGCCGACGCCGCGCTCGCGCTCGGCGCAAGCGGCGTGCATCTCGGCAGCGCGGCGCTGCGGACCGCGACCGCGCGCCCGATTTCTTCGGACTACCTGCTGTCGGCCGCGTGCCACTCGCTCGACGAACTGCGCCACGCGGAGCGTATCGGCGCGGACTTCGCAACGCTCTCTCCGGTCCTGCCGACGCTCACGCATCCCGGCGCGCCGACGCTCGGCTGGCCCCGCTTCGCCGACTGCGCGGCGCAGACGCGCGTGCCAATCTACGCACTCGGCGGGATGACGCGCGAACATCTGACGATGGCGCGTGCGCATCGCGCGCACGGCATCGCGAGCATTCGCGGGCTCTGGTAGGAAACGATGCGGCGACGGACGCAATGCGTTCCGCGCGCTCCGGCATCCGCTCGTCGCACAACGCCATCTGTCAGGCATCCTGACCACGCGAGCTCGGGCGAGCGCCACCCGCCCGGCGTCCGGCCAAGCACTCCCCTCCTCGTTCAGGCGCCGCCCGGCGGGCGCGGCGCGGCGTCCGCATAGCGACGCGCGTCGTGCGTCAGCGCGTACTGGTTGACGTCGCCCGTCAGCCACGCGACGAGCGCATACGGCGGCAGCTCGCCGCCGTCGACGCGATCTCTCGCGCGGCCCGGCGTCTCGAATACGATCATTCCGTCCGGCGCGCCGTAGAACGGCACCGACTGCGGCGACAGGTTCAGCGCGATGCTGAGCGTCTCGCCGTCGCCGAGCCGCCACGCGGCGACGAGCGCGTCCGCTTCGACGCCGTCGGCCGTGCGCAGCATGTCCGCGCTGCGCGGCTGCACGTCGAGGAGGCGCGGCGCGATCAGCTTCGCGCGCACCGCGAGCGCCGACTGCAGGAAATGGCGGCGCGATGAATCGCCGGCGGCTTCGTCGAAGATCAGCGGAATCTGCGGCGTCAACAACGATAGCGCGAGCGCGGCGAGATCCGCCTCGCGCGCATCTCGCACGACGCCGTCGGACAGCACGAGCGATGTGAGCGGCAGCCCGACGTCGGCCATCCCGCCGTCGCCGATCGGCTGCGCGCGCTGGAATACCGCGCCGTCCGCGGTCAACGCGCGCGCGAGCGCGTGAATCGACTGATGCGTCGACACGCCGTCGCCGTGCGCCCGATCGCGCCGGCCCGTCAGCCGATACAGCGCACGCTCGCCGCAGCCGTTCCATTGCGCGTCGAAATGCGTATCGGCGAGATGCGACGGATGCCGTTCGCTGCCGAGCACGAGATGCACGATCCGATCGGTCGGCATCGCCGCATGCACGCGGTCGGCGATCTCGCACAGCCACGTGCTGTCGATGCGATCCGCCTCGCGGATTCGCAACCCGTCGCATCGATACTCTTCGAGCCAGTAGAGCGCGTTGTCGCAGAAGAATTCGCAGACCTGCGGATGATCGAGCGCAAGCGGCGGCGCCTGCAGCGGATCGTCGCGCGTATGGAAGAAAGGCTGTGCGTAGTGCCGCATTTCGTCGGTGCCGCAACCGAAGCGCGCGTAGTCGAGATCGAGCAGCACCGCGAGGCCGAAGCCGTGCGCGTCGTCGATCAGCTGCTTCAGCGCCTCCGGGCCGCCGTATGCGGCGATCGGCGCGAACGGCAGGCTGTCGTCGCGCGCTTGCGGCGCCGCGAGCAGTTCGAGCGCCGTCACGCCGAGCCGCGCGAGCTGCGGCAGACGTCGGCGCACGCCGTCGTAGCCGCCCGCCGCGCCGGGCCGGACCGCGTAGAGCGCGATCTCCTCCCACGGCCGGCCGCGCCAGAACGTATGGCGCCACGTGAACGCGCGCGGATCGATCACTTCGCTCGGCCCGTCGATGCCTTCGGGCTGCGAGCGCGATGCAGGATCGGGAATCGTCAGGGACTCGTCGAGCCGGTACCGGTAGCGCGTATGGGCGCCGCAATCGGCAAACGTCTCGAACCAGCCGTCGCCGGCGGGCGCCATCGGCAATTCATGCGGACCGCTCGCGGTTTCGAGCGCGAGCGTGGCGGTCGCATGCGCGGGCGCCCAGACGCGGAAATGCGTGCGTATTGTCTCGCCAGCCGCACCGCACGGCTGTGCGCCGAACGGCAGGCAATGCGAATGGTGCCGCGCATACGGATCGTGAGGACATTCGGACATGATGCGCTCCTCCTGCGTTCAGAGGCATGACGATGCGCCGTGTGCGGCGCACATGCATGACACGCGTGGCCCGACGAAGAAGGGGCACTCAGTATGCGCCGATTCGGGCCGCGATGCGAGCGCCGCAGCGGGCTTTAAACGTGGAGCGACCCCGAAAAAGAGCGGTAGTCGCGATACCATGATCGTCGCTTGACTTGTTGCGGTTCGCGCCGCCGTCTACGCTCCTGCTTCGTTTCGCATGCCGTCCCGGCCGCGTATTTGATCAGGAGTCCGACTGCCATGTCCACGCCATCCGGCGCCGCAAAATTCGACCCGTCGCGTGCAGCGGAATACGCGGAGCAAAGCCGAATCGCGCTCGCGGGCTATGACGCGTGCCACGATCTCGCCGCGTGCATGCTCGCGTCGTCCGTCGCGGCGGAAGAAGGCGCCGCACGGATCCTCGTCGCGGGCGCGGGCGGCACCGCGCGCGAGATCGTCGCGCTCGCGGGCCTCGAGCCCGGCTGGCGCTTCACCGCCGTCGATCCTTCGCAGCCGATGCTCGACCTCGCACGCGCGAACGTCGCGGCGGCCGGCCTCGACGCGCGCGTGCGGACGCATCATGGCTACGTCGACGATCTGCCGCCCGACGCGCGCTTCGACGGCGCGACGCTGATCGGCGTGCTGCATCACGTGCCCGGCGACGACGCGAAGGCCGCGCTGCTCGGCTCGATCGCGCAGCGCTTGAAGCCGGGCGCGCCGCTCGTCGTCGCGGGCAACTACCGCCGCTACGCCGAGCATCCGCGGCTGCTGAGCGCATGGGCGCAGCGCTGGCGGATGCACGGCGCGTCTCCCGACGAAGTCGCGCGGAAGCTCGCGACGATCCTGCGCGGCGCCGATCCGCCCGCATCCGAAGACGCCGTGCATGCGTTGCTCGACGCCGCCGGTTTCGGCGAGCCGCTGCGCTTTTTCGCAAGCCTGTTCTGGAGTGCGTGGATCGCGACGCGCGGCGCGTGAACGAGCTTGCCGGTGGCCCGGTTCGCGGCGTCAGTGGCGTTTTCGCGCGCCATGCGGCGCATGAACGCGCGGCCTGCGAAACGCGAGCCGCGCCGCCTGTTCAAGACCTCTGCGCGCCATTTCGATCCGCTCTGCGGACGGCCGCCACGATCGCTGCACAATCGTTCAATACATCCTGCGCCGCGTGCGATAGCTTATCCGTTCCAAGGGTTCACCAACGATGCGAGAGCAAGGGTTGCCGAGTTGCCTTTGCTCTCGCCGATAACACGAAGACAGGCAAGCAGGCCGCACGGAGGGTCACAAACGTGAGTGTTGAATCGGTTCGCCAGTTTCTGGCGGAAAAGGCGCCGGACATCGACGTCATCCCCTTGAGCGAAAGCAGTTCCACGATGACGTTGTCGGCAGCCTGGGACATCAAGCCGGCGCAGATCGCCAAGACGCTCGCGATGAAGGTCGGCGACGCCCATGTGCTACTTGTATCCTGCGGCGATTCCCGTCTCGACAACCAGAAAGTCAAAGCCGCGCTGGGCGGCAAGGCAAAAATGCTCTCCGCGGAAGAAACGGTCGCCGTCACCGGCCATCCGGTGGGCGGAGTATGTCCGTTCGGCCTGTCGACTCCGCTACCCGTTTATTGCGACGTGATGTTGAAATCGTACGACTTCGTTGTACCGGCCGCCGGCTCGACGCACGCCGCGCTACGCATCGATCCGATCCGGCTGGCCGAACTGGCCGCGGCCGAGTGGGTCGACGTCTGCAAATAGCTCACGCGACGCACGTCGTCCGTTGCAGGTTGCCGCGCGCGTCAATAATGGCCGTCAGCCGTCACAGCACGCTCTCCATCAGCTTGGGCGACGTTTCATCCGGTTTCGCAGCGGCCGTCACCGCACCATGGACCGCCCCGGCCATCCGCAACGCAGACTTGCCCGCCGCTCTGAGTTCGGCAATCGATTCGAAGCCCATCATGTTGAGCGCGGGCAGCATCTCGCTCTTCAGCAGTTCGAGACACCGCGCGACGCCCTTCTCGCCCGCCGCGCCGAGCCCGTAGATATACGCGCGCCCGATCGAAACCGCGCTCGCCCCGAGCGCAAGCGCCTTGATCACGTCCGCGCCGCGCCGCACGCCGCCGTCCATCAGGATCTCGGTCCGCTCACCGACCGCGTCGGCGATTTCCGGCAACACGTCCATCGCCGACGGCGCCGGATCGAGCTGCCGTCCGCCGTGATTCGAAATCAGAATGCCGTCAACGCCTTCGTCGACCGCGCGCCGCGCGTCGTCGGAATCGAGGATGCCCTTGATGACGATCTTGCCGGGCCAGCGCGCGCGCAGCCACTTGACGTCAGCCCAGGACAGACGCGAGTCGATCATCCGGCCGACCGCCGCGGACTGCTCGAGCAACGATGCACCGAGATCCGGATAGCGCAAGACGTTGCCGATCTTCGGCATCCCGTTGGACAGCGCGCCGACGCACCAGCCCGGACGCTTGAGCATCGACCACACGCCTCGCGCCGACAAGCGCGTATCGGCACGAAACCCGTTGCGCGCATCGCGCTCGCGAATCGGGATATAGCACGTGTCAACCGTCAGGAAAATGACGTCGACGTTCGCCTGCCGGCAGCGCGCGAGAATGTCTTCGGTCAGATCGCGATTGCGGAACATGTAGAGCTGGAAATACAGCGGGCCGAATCGCGCCGCGGCGACATCTTCGAGCGAGCAGATCGAGAACGTCGACAGACATTGACCGATGCCCGCCTCGTCGGCTGCACGCCCCGCCGCGATCTCCCCGTGCGGCCAGTACATGCCGGCGAATCCCACCGGTCCGAGCAGGATCGGCAGCCGATGTTCGGCGCCGAGGTACGTTGCATTCAAACCCGCCGCGTTGCTCTCCGCCCCGGTCAGCACCTTCTGACGCAGCCGCCAGTGCGCGAAATCGCTTTCATTCGCACGCATCGTAGTTTCGCTGTTCGCACCGCCATCCAGATAATCGAAGAAATACTTGGGCACCCGTTTTTGTGCCATTTCTCTCAAATCACTGATGTTCCAAGCCTTTCCGACGTCAGCCATCTGGGATCCTCTCCATTCGCCGCCGATGCAAAGCGGACGTTCGCCTATTCCGTGCACGGACGCCGTGCGCAGGAGTGCATCCCGTTCGCACCGACGCACTACGATCATGTTTTCACGACAACGATTCTAATTCGATAGGATTGCTTCGCAACTGCCTTATCGATATTCTAATGTTATTTTCATCGACCTTTCGGTGATTTTTTTATTACTTAGCATTCCGTCTCATCCACGGTTTTTTTTCAGACGGGATAAGGCATACAGACACGAAGCGCGATGGTGAATCGCCGATCGCCGAACTGCGCAGGAAGACTTTCGTTTACTCGTGATGGGCATGTCACAGGCCGACGTTGCGCGAAAGCTGGCCGTGTCTCGGCAATCGGCATGCAGATGGGCGAAACGGCTTGCAGAACGCGACGTGCGCGTTGCGAAGTCGTTGGGACGGCCAAGACGATAGAATTCCATACAATGCGCAGTGCTCGACGACGGCGCGCTCGCGACGGGCTTCACGAACCCGCATTGGACGGCCGCGCGAATACGCATGTTGAGCAAAACTCGTGCCGCAGATGACGAGCAGCGAATCGGCGCCGACGCCGAATTGGCCGTTCCAACCGCGCCCCTCCGAAAACGACGAACCGCATCGATGACGTCTCTGCGACAATCATTTCATTCGAATAGCGCAATCAGCGAAACAACCGCCAATATCGCCGCCAAGGAAACATTGATGACGCGGGATGCAACCGGATCATGCAGGAACCGGGACAACGGCACGCCCGCCAGCAGCCAGCCGAGATGGATGACGACGATCATCACGCTCAGCAGGACGATCTTGGCGGCGGCATCCAGACCATAGTTGCCGGCGACGAGCGTCGTCCCTGCAAACACCGCGCCGATCGCGATATACGCCTTCGGATTGGCGACGGCCAGCAGGAAGCCGCCCTTGAACGCGGGAGACGAGATATTTCCCTCGCGCTTGTCGAGCGGCGGCGCCGTCGCGATCTTGTATGCAAGGTAGAGAATATAGACGGCGGAAATGATGTTGAGGATCCTCGCTCCGTTCGGCATCGACATCACGAATGCCGTCACCCCCGTCGACACGAGAAGCAATACGGCGACCGTGCCTGCGATGAGCCCCCATGCATAATTGAGCGACCGGCGCACCCCGTAGGACGCGCCCATCGCCGTCGCACTGACCGTGGAGGGCCCGGGGCTGCCCATCACCACGACCGCTGCGAGCAGCAGAGCCAGAAGAGAGCGCAACATATCCGAAACAAGGTCGACTTGGTATACCATCGATGCTCCAATGCGCCGTTTTTGAATAGGTAGCTTATGGAAGCGTCACGGAGGCTGTCTTGAACGATTGTGCACGCGACACCGCGCACGACAGGAACCACATTCGGATCGGCTCCGGCGCCACGGGCATCGAGCGCGTGGAGGCGCACTTCCTCGATCACGCGTTCACGCCCCATCGTCACGACACGTACGCGATCGGCATTACGCTCTCGGGTGTGCAGACCTTCCGCTATCTCGGCGAAACCCGCCACTGCCTGCCGGGGCAGTGCCATATCCTGCACCCGGACGAATTGCACGACGGCCGCGCGGGAACCGACGAAGGCTTCGGCTACCGGATCGTCTATGTGGATCCGGCGCTCGTCCAGGAAGCCCTCGGCGGCCGCATGCTTCCGTTCGTCGGCTCGCCGATCGTCCAGACGCCCGCCGTCGCTGAAGGGCTCGCAGCTGGCATCTGGAACCTGGACGAAGAAATCGACAATCCGTCCCGCATCGACATCGCAGTCGCCGTCGCGAATCTGCTGACGACCGCCGCCGCGAAAAGCGACGCGAACAAGATCAGCACACTAGCTGTGGCCGAATTGACACACATACGCGATATCATCGCGTCCCGTCCGCACATGCCGATCTCGATGGACGCGCTCGAACACGTCTCGGGACTCGATCGCTGGACGATCGCCCGCCAATTCCGCACGCTGTTCGGTACGAGTCCGAGCCGCTTTCGTACACAACGGCAGCTCCATCTCGTGCGCCGACTGTTAATGGAAGGCGAATCGCTATCGACCGCGTCCACCGACGCCGGCTTCTCCGATCAGAGTCACATGTCGCGACACTTCAAGAGCACTTATGGCATCACGCCGGGTTCGTGGATTTCCGCGGTGCGCGCCCGGCGCTCGCAACACCAGACAGACTACTAAAAACATCCAACCGGACGGCGGCCGAACACCCCTCGCCCCGCCCCTTTCGACCGCCGCGTTTGCCCAACAGGCAGATGTGGCGTCCTCGTCCGAGCGCTTTCGCGCATGCGCGGCCCATCCGGCCGCACTCGACATTCCGCATGCCGCCGGCGGCATATCCGTCCGGCTTCGAATGAACTAACCAGCGAGGTAAACGTTGCAAATCGTCCGTCACTCGACGTCCCTTGTCCTGACGCATGCCGCGTACGCGCCGCATCGCGACGGCGACGGCTCACGCCGTCCGATCCCACGCCGGCGGACGGCATGGCCGGAGAAGCCGCATGTCCTCACATACGACGATCGCATCGCACAGAAGACGGCAAGGCGGTCGCCTCATCGATCTCAATGCGCATATCCGGATTGAATGACCATCTAGGAATTTTCCGATTCAATTCCAATTGAGTTTTATTCGCCGCCAAAAAAATGAAGATTTCCGACAACAAAATATTCATACAAGTCAATACACTTAATTAAACGTTTTCATTGCCAAACAATACGCAGTCGCAGTAAGTTAAAGAAAACCATTCAACGCATGCCTCCGACATCGCACACCGCGGGCGATTTTTCGTCGTGTTCTTCGCCATCAGCTCGGCGCTCCGGTTGATCGCGACGAATCGTCATGAAGTTCGGCAGCCTCGAAGCATGGCACAGCGCGTATGGCTCGAAATCGTACAGTATTTCCTATCGAACGCGCGCAAGTGGACGTCGCACAGGAACGCAAAGGCGTCGTCGGCGACAAACAGATATCGCTCAGAGTATGTGGTGAAGCGGCTCAAGGGTACTTGCTCGAGCGGCACCACGCGGCACCGCGCGAGCCGTCGTTCGTACAACGCGTGAATCTGTTCGACGGCGCGACCGTCGCGTCATTCATCGAACACGATCCCTATTCTGCGGAGCTGAAAAGTCTATATCGAGCAGTAATTGACGTTCCCGAAAACGCTCAGAGATCCTTCGAAGACAAAGCGATTCAACCCGAATTCGCATCGGAATGCATCAGCGAAAGCGGCCTATTGACCGTAATGCGCAACACAATCTCCGAATGCGGCGCAACAAACTGCTTTTATCATTACTTCAGGATCGACGAGAAAACCGGGAACTTGAAGAACCACGAATTATTAATCGGCGGAACGCCCGTTTGGGCGCACCGCTATGTGCATCGTCATTGGTATCTGAACGATCCCGCCATCGCGCATGCGCGCAACGACACGCGCCCGCTGCGCGTGTCGACGCTCGCGACGCTGCCGTCCGATCATTGGCTGAATCAGCAGGCGCAATTTCTCGGCCTGACCAGCAACGTGTTTTTCCCGGCGCACCGCCGCGACGACGATATGATCGGTTTGTTGCATGTCAGTTCGCCGCTTCCGCCTGCGCAAGGCGAAGAAATCCTTTGGCGCAACCGGCGAACGCTGCGCGGTCTCGCGACCGAGATGCTCGAATGGAAAGTCACCGCGCAGCGCCAGATGCTCGCCCGGGAAATGTCGCTCAACCATCGCGAGCTAGTCGCGCTGCGGCTCGTCGACAGGGGCGGCAACGCGCGCCACGTCGCCGAGGAGCTGAAGCTGGAGGAGCATGCGGTCTATCAGTTGTTCACGTCGATCAACAAGAAGATGAATAGCGGCCACATCAAGACGAGCGCGAAAAAAGCAAAGCAGTTCGGCTTTCTGGCGGAAGGCTACATCTCCGAATGAACGGGCGGGCGCAGCGTGCCGCGCCCGCCCGTTCCTCCCGTTACCGGCGGCCGCTCGCGGGCCGGAAGCCCGCGAACGGGTTCAGTGCCCCAACACCGAATACGCGAGCGATCCTGAAAACGTCGCGAGCACGAGCGACGCGCAGCGCATGAACGTCGACGTATGCGCGGCCCACGAACGCTGCGACGTCAGCAGGCCGCCGAGGCTCGACCAGCCGACGCCGATCGGCGCCAGCACGATCAGGAACACGACGACCGCCCATCCGAAGTAGCTGAGCGACCTGAACGCTTCGAGCGGGAACATCGTGCTCGCGAACAACAGCGCCTTCGGATTCATCAGTGTCGCGACGAACAGGTCTCCGAAGCTGATCGGGCCCGCCGACAGATCATGCAGCGCGCGGCTCTTCGTCCACATCTTGACCGCGAGCCACAGAATGTATGCGGCGCTCAACAGCTTGATCGTGCCGAAGAGCCAGGGCCGGCTCGCCGCCACCGACAGCAGGAAGAATCCCCATAGCGAGATCGCGACGACATAGCCCAGCGCCTCCGCGATCACGAGGTGCCAGGTGCCGCGCAGGCCGACCTTCAGGCCCGACGACAGCAGCAGCGTGTTCGTCGGCCCCGGCACGATCAGCACGAGCGACACGTAGAACGACATCTTGAGCAATGCATCCTGAATGAGCACGGCGCCTCCTCGGTTCGTCGGCTTCGATGGTGGTCTTCATCGTCCGGTCGTCGGCGCGGACGATGCCGCGGCCGACGCGCCGGAGAAATAGCGATTGCCGTCCGGCGCGAGCCAGTCGGCCCGCAGCGGCGTGAATACGTCGAGATCGACTGCGTCTTCGAGACACAGCGCGTTGTGCGGCACATTCGCGGGAATGTGCAGGATCTCGCCCGGCCCGACCTCGGCCTCGTGCTCGAGCTGCTCGCCGTAGCGAAACAGCAAACGCCCTTCCAGGATGCAAGTGAATTGCTCGTTCGGATGCGCGTGCGTCCCGACGAACGCGCCTTTCTTCAGGAACAGCTTCGCCATCATCAGCGCGTCGCCCGAGACGACCTGCCGCTCGATCTGATCGGTCAATACTTCGCGCTCGACCCTGTCCCATGCGCCGAAACCTCGTTCATTCAAACCGGCCACGATTTCCTCCTCGTTCGATCATGTGAAGCGGCGTCCGCGTGCTTACGCGGACAGCTCGCGAATCCGCACGCCATCGGTCGCGCGCTGCGCGTCCCGCTCGCGCGCGAGCCGGCTCGCCTCTTCGATGATGATGTCTTCCTGGCCGGCAACGAGCTTGCGCTCCGCGAGCCGCTTGTAAAGCTCGAACTCGTTGGCGCCGAATTCCTGCGCGGCCTTCTGGATGTGCGGCACGTAGCCGGAGAAGAGGCCGTACAGGCCGCTCGCGATGTTCGCCGGCTGGATGTGCGGCGTCTTAGGGCTCAGGAACGCCTCGGTGCTGCGCGCGAGCGCCATCACCCGCTCGAATGACGTATTCGCATCGTGTCCTTCGCGCTCCATCGCGGCGACGAGGGTCTCGAGCTGCGTGTTTCCCGCGCCCGCGCCGAAGCCCTTCACGCAAGCGTCGACGATGCGCGCGCCCGCTTCGAGCGCAACGAGACTGTTCGCGACCGCGAGCCCGAGGTTGTTGTGCGCGTGAAAGCCGACATCGATGTCGAGACCGTCGACGAGACGTTCGACCTTCGCGCGCACGAGCGACGGCGTCGAATAGCCGGCGCTGTCCATCAGCACCACCGCCTGCGCGCCGTAGCGCTCCATCAGCCGGGCCTGCGCGAGCAGCACGTCGGGCGGCGCCATGTGCGACATCATCAGCACACCGAACGCCGTCCGGCCGGCGAGCCTTGTCTGCTCGATGAAGCGCGCGGATACGTTCGCCTCGGTGCAATGCGTCGCGACGCGCACGACGTCGACGCCGATCTCGAGCGCGAGCGCGATATCAGCCGCCTTGCCGAGCCCCGGGATGAAATGCACGCCGAGCCGGCTCGTGCGCAGCGCGGCGCGCGCGGTCTCGAGCATCAGGCGATCGCCGATAGGCGTCTGCCCGAGCAGGCACGACGAGCCGCCGAGGCCGTTGCCGTGCCCGACTTCGACGACGTCGATGCCGGCTTCGTCGGCCGCACATGCATACGCATGAATCTGCGCGGCGCTCAGTTGGTGACGAATCGCGTGGTTGCCGTCGCGCAAGGTCGCATCGCTGATCAGTATCATTGTGTGGCTCCTCGTCTGGCGGTTGCATGCCGATGCGAGGCGACCGCGAGCGCCGCGCAATTGATGATGTCCAGATTGCCCGCGTACTCGGGCAGGTAGTCGCCGCGCCCGCGCACCGTCAGGCCGATCGTGATCCTGCCCTGGCTCTCGAGCGGCTCGACGACGAGCCGATAGCCGGGCACGTATTCGCGAACCTTCTCGACCATGTCGGCGACGCACGCGCGCACCCGGTCGAAATCGCGATAGCGCGCGTACGCATAGAGCGTCGTCTGCATCCGCACGCCGGGCTCGGCGGGATTGATGTTGAGGATCGCCTTCGTCTTCTTCGCACCGCTGAACTTCGCGAGCGCGTACTCGGTCGTCGTCATGTACTCGTCGATGTTCTCGCGCGTCGCGATGCCGGCGCTGCGCGACGCGATCGCCGACACCACCTCCAGGTATTCGATCTCGTCGACCGCCTGCTTGAGCGCATACGCGAGCGGCAGGCTCGCCTGCCCGCCGCAGGTGATCAGGTTCACGTTCTGCTCGGCGCCCATGTCGTCCAGATTGATGCACGGCACGCACAGGCGGCCGAGCTTCGCGGGCGTCAGATCGATCACGAACTTGCCCGCGTCCGAGAAGAAGCGATTGTTGAGCTTGTGCGCGGCAGCCGACGTCGCATCGAACACGAGGTCATACGCGCCCTCGTGCTCCTTCAGGAAGTCGAGTCCGTCGCTCGACGTCTCGACGTTGCAGCTTCGCGCAAGCTTGAGACCTTCGCTCTGCGCATTGCGTCCGACGACAAACTTCAGATCGAATTGTTCGGATGCCTTGACTTTGAACATCAGATCGATGCCGATGCTGCCCGATCCGAGGATCGCCACGCGCGTTCGCGATGATTTGTTCTTCATGTTTCGCTCTCCTCCGTCAGATGACGCACGCGCGCCGCCGAATCGCGCATGCTGTTCGGCGCGCCCGTCGCGTCGTGCGCGAGCAGACGCCCCAGTTCGCGACCGACTTCGGCAAGCACGCCGCCTTCTTCGCTGTGCATAAAGAAATGGCCGCCAGAAAACCCGACATAGCGCACGGGTCCGCTCGTCTCCGCGAGCCAGCCTTCGAGCCCGGCATCGCTGACGAGGCCGTCGTTCGAGCCGTGCAGCACCAGCATCGGACAATCGAGCGGCGGCGCTTCGACGTAGCGGTACATCGCCGAGATCGTCAGGTCCGCACGCAGCCGCGGCAGCCACAGCTCGCGCAACGCCGGATCGGCGATCAGCGCGTCCGGCGTGCCGTTGTAATCGCGCACAGCGGCGATGAACGCGTCGTCGGGCAGCGCCTGGATGCCCGCGTCCCGCCATTTGAAGCGCGGCGCACTGCGGCCCGACGCGACGAACAGCGATGGCGCCGCGAAACCGCGCGCGCGCAGCAAGCGTGCGAGATCGAACGCGATCAGCGCGCCCATGCTGTGGCCGAAGAACGCGTATGGCAGATCGAGCAGCGGCGGCACGGTCTCCGCAAGCGCCGCGACGATCGGCTCCGCGCGTTCTATCAGTGGCTCGCCGAGCCGATACTCGCGTCCGGGCAGTTGCACCGCGACGACTTCGACCCAGTCCGGCAAGCCGCCGGGCCACGTCCGGAAGATCGACGCGGTCGCGCCCGCGTAGTGAAAACAGAAAAGACGCAAGCGCGCTTCGCGCGCCGCATGGACGATCAGCCACGGCGAATCCGTCGCCGATACGTGTGCGTTCATGACCGTGCTCCGTCGCGTGCCGGCACCGGCACGGGCGTGAGCCAGTTCCACTTGTCCGCATGCGTGCCGCGCACGATTCCGAAGTACTGATCCTGGATCGCCTTCGTCACCGGGCCGCGCTTGCCGCTGCCGACCGGCATCCGGTCGACCGAGCGCACCGGGCAGATCTCGACCGCCGTGCCAGTGAAGAAGATCTCGTCGGCGAGATACAGCATTTCGCGCGGAATGCTCGTTTCGGTCACGGTATAGCCGAGGTCGCGCGCGATCCGGATCACGCAATTGCGCGTGATGCCGCTCAGGATGCTGCTGCCGATCGACGGCGTGAATATCTCGCTCTTGTAGACGAGGAACACGTTCTCGCCGCTGCCTTCGCTGACGAAGCCGTTCGCGTCGAGCGCGATGCCCTCGCTCATCCCGTTCTCGTGCGCCTCCATCACGATCGCCTGGCCGTTGACGTACTGGCCGCCGATCTTCGCGAGCGTGCTCGCCGCGCCCGAGCCATTGCGCCGCCAGCTGCTGACCTGCACGTCGACGCCTTGCTGCAGCGCTTCGTCGCCGAGATACGCGCCCCACGGCACGGTGACGAGCAGCGCTTCGGCCGGGCACTGTCGCGCGTCGAGCCCGAGCGACTCGCCCGCGCCGCGATAGACGAGCGGCCGGATGTACGCGCTGCGCTGGCCGTTCGCGCGCAGCGTCTCGACGGTCGCCTCCATCCACTGCCCGACGCTCATCGGCGACGGAATCCGCGCGACCTTGCAGCTGAACAGCAAGCGCTCGAAGTGCTCGCGACCGCAGAGAATCGCCGCTTTGTCGCCGATCTCGTAGGCGCGCACGCCCTCGAACACGCTGGTCCCGTAATGCAGCGCATGGCTCATCACATGTACCTGCGCGCGCTCCCACGGCACCAGTTCGCCGTTCTTCCACACGTAGCTCGCTTTCATCGCTGTTGCGCTCCTCACATGACGTTGTATTGATTGAATGCATCGACGACGCTGCGGCCTTCGGCGATCGCGTCCCGGACCTTGCGCTCGAGCCGGTTCTTCGCGATCGCGCGCGTGATGACCTCCTGCTCGACTTCGCGCGGAATCGCGCAGACGCCGTCGCCGTCGCCGAAGATCAGATCGCCGGGCCGGATCCGAACCTGTCCGACAGTGATCGAGCAGCGGTAGTCGACGACGTTGTGGCGGCCTTGCAGCCCGTACGCGTACGAGCCGTGCGCGAATGCCGGCAGCTTCAGATCGAGAATCGCGTTCGCGTCGCGCACGTGCGCGTTGAGCACGACGCCTGCCGCGCCCAGCTTGAGTGCGCGCGAGATCAGCAGATCGCCGAGCCGCGCGACTGCGGTCGGGCCGCCGCTCGCGATGTAGACCTCGCCGGGGCGCAGCGCCTCGACCGATTCGAACAGCAGTCCGAACGGCTTCGCGTCATAGCGCTTGAGGCCGCCGTGCGGCACGGGCGGCTCGTCCTGCACCGGCATCGCGCGGCCGATCATCACCATGTCGCGCCGCAGCGGGCGGATCTCCGGCGGCAGCATCGGGGAAGCGAACCCGAGCTGCTCCATCACGTCGCTGACGGGACAGGTCGAGAGCTCGGCGCGCATCAGCGCGAACAGCTCGTCATCTGAATTCCACTGCGCCATTTGTCTGTCATCCGATTAGAGTGGAGCTCGCGTCGCTCAAGAGCGGCTCGAGCTCGCGGTTGATGTGGTCGAGCACCGACGCCTCTTCGTCGTGAATGAAGAAGTGGTCGCCGGGAAACCGGTAGTGCGTGAAGCTCTGCCGCGTCTCGCGCGCCCAGCCGGCGAGCCCGTCTTCGTGCACGAGGCCGTCGTCGACGCCGTGAAAGACGACGATCCGGCAATCGAGCGGCACCTGCCGCTCGTAGCGGTACGTCTCGAACACCGCGCCGTCCGCGCGAATCCGCGGCAGCAGCAGCTCGAGCAGCGCCGGATCGTCCAGAATCGCGTCGGGCGTGCCGTTGCAGCCGCGCAGCACCTCGATGAACTCGGCATCCGACAGCCGATGCCGAATCACTTCCGGCTTCACGTCGGGCGCGTTCTGCGCGGACGCGATCAAGAGCCGCGGCTGCGGGTACGCACGGGCGCGCAGCACCCGGGCGACCTCGAAGCCGATCAGCGCGCCTGTGCTGTGCCCGAAGAACGCGAACGGCCGATCGAGCAGCGGTGCGAGCGCGTCGACAAGCGGCGATGCGACTTCGTCCATCGAGTACAGGAGCGGCTCGTTCAGACGATTCTCGCGTCCGGGCATCTGCACGGCGACGAGCTCGACCTCGTCCGGCAGCAATGCGGCCCAGTGCCGAAAAATCGAACCGCCGCTGCCCGCGTAGTGAAAGCAGAACAGCCGGATTCGCGCGTCGGGCTTCCGTTCGTCGGCGCCGAACAGGAACCAGCGGGCCTCGCATGCATTCATGTCGGCGCCGTCCATCGCTTACGCGAGCGCTGCCGCGGCGGCGAGCGGCTTCGTCACGCGGTTATGGCCATAGCGGTCTTCGCCCGCCACCAGTACCGTCGAGTAGCGGTCGAGCGGCAGCACTTCGCCGAAGTGGTGGAACGCGTCCTGGCCCGAGTAGACCTTCACGTGAGTCGGCACGAAGCGCGTCGCCCAGCCGAAGCGCACCGAATCCTTGCTCGTGTTCGGATTCGAGCCGTGCATACAGCGCGACGTGAAGATGAAGAACTGGCCCGGCTTCACTTCCATGTGCACCGCGCGCGCCTCGTCCGGCTTCCAGCTCGGATCGAGCTTCAGCTTCTCGTAGTCGTAGCCGTAGAAGCCCGACTTCTGGCCGTCGTCGAGCACGCGCTTGTTGAAGTTCTCCGGCTCGAACGGGATGTTGCGCTTCTCGTCGAAGTACCAGGTGCGATGGCTGCCCGGCATCAGCTTCAGGCAACCGTTCTCCTTCGTCGCCTCGCTCATCGCAACCCATGCGGTCAGCTCCCATGGGCGCCCTTCTTCGGCCGCCGTCGGCTCGAGCTTCTCGGTGCCCTCGAACTCGACGAAGCTCTCGGCCTGGTGCCAGTCGGTGCCTTCGTCGCCCGGATATTTCGGGAACCACTCGGTGCGCCAGCTCAGCACGTTCGGGCCGAGGATGCTCGAGATCCGGTCGACGATCTTCGGATGGCTGATGATCTGGTTCAGAGCAGGCATGTCGAGATGGCGATCGTAGTTGAGCTTGCTGTTCGGGAACGCCGCCTTCGTCACGTCGAGCAGATCCATTCGCACGTCTTCCCAGACACGGGTCATCTCTTCCGGCTCGTACAGCGTGAACGGGCCGGCATACCCGTTCTCGTAAAAGAACTTCTGCTCGGCTTCCGACAGGTGAAAACGCTTTTGCATCTCAGTTCTCCTAAATATGGCGCGAAGCGCCATGTCCTGAAAAATCCGCTTGTCGCGGCCGCCGCTCGCGCGGCTCGTGAAACGCCCGCGGATCAGCCCGCGACCGGAGCCGCGGCGTTGCTGAGTTCGCGCAGCGCGTCGATTTCGGCGCTCAACGCCGTCACCGTCGAGCGCGTCTTGTCGAAGAACAGCCTCGGCGACGGCGCGACGCCCGTCTTCGCCTTGATCTGCTTCAGCACTTCGACGAGATTGAGCGAATTGCCGCCGATGTCCAGAAAACGGGTGTCGCCCGTCACTTTCTTGACGCCGATCACGCTCTCCAGAATCTGAATCAACATCGTTTCGGTTTTCATGAATTCACTTCCTCCTGGTTACTTTCGTTGATGCGGTGTTGCAATATCGACAGAAGCGCTTTGCGATCCGTCTTTCCCGATGACAACTGCGGAAACTGCTCGAGAACCGTGACGTGGCGAGGCACCATGTAGGCGGGCAGCTCCGCCGCGAGGCGCCGCTTGATCTCGTCGACCTGCGGCTCGGCATCGAGCGACGCGCCTCGCTCGAACAGCACGCCGGCGGCGAGCAGCGTCTCGCCGTAGCGCGATTCGAGCAGCACGACCTCCGATCCGTACACGTGCGGCACGCTGTTGATGACCCGCTGGATTTCGCTCAAATGGATCCGATAGCCGCCGATCTTCACTTCATTGTCCTTGCGGCCCAAGTAGTACAGGCTGCCGTCGGCGAGATACGTGCAGACGTCGCCCGTCCGATAGAAAGGCACGCCGTCCAGACGAACGAGCCGCGCCGCCGTCTCCTCCGTCAAATTCCAGTAGCCCTGCATCACCTGCGTGCCGCCGATCATCAGCTCGCCCGGCACGCCGGGCGCCGTGATCGGCTCGCCGCGCTCGTCGACGAGCAGCGCCCGCACGTGCTCGAGCGGCTTGCCGATCGGATAGAGCGCGCGCCGCTCGGGCTCGATTTCACGGATCACGTGCGCAGTCGACGCGCAGGTCGCCTCGGTCGGCCCGTATGCGTTGATCACCTGCACGCCCGCGTTCTTCCTGAGCCAGCGCTGGATCGTCTTCACGTCCGGCACGTCGGTGCCGGTGAGGATCGTCTTCAGGTGCGGCAGCGGCGCGGTCTCGAATTCGCCCGCCTGCGCGATCAGGCCGAGCATCATGCCCCACGCGGAGAAATGCGTGACGTCGTGCGTGCGAATCGCGTCGAACAGCAAGTCGGGCGCGTTCACGTCGTCGTGCACGTACAAAGACGCGCCCTGCGCGAGCGGGAACAGCATGTCCATCAGATACACGTCGAAATGCAGCGGCGAGAAGCTCGCGCATCGGGATTGCGGCGTGACGTCGTAGACGACGCGCGTGCCTTCGAAGAAGTCGGCGATGCTGCGATGATTGATCAGCACGCCTTTCGGGCGACCGGTCGAGCCGGACGTATAGATGCAGTACGCAATCGCGGTTTCGTCGAGCGGCGGCAGCGGCAGCGGCTGCACGAGCGCATCGAGCCGCGCCGAATCGTCGTCGGCGAGGAGCCGCTCGAGCTCGCCGACCGGCATGATCGGCGCAGCGGACGGCAGCGCGTGCTCGAGCGCGTCGGTCAAGTCCTCGTCGGCGATCACGAGCGTCGGTGCGACGTCGTGCAGGATGTAGCGCAAGCGGTCGGCCGGCATGCGCGGATCGAGCGGCACATGCACGCAGCCCGCCCTGAACACGCCGATGATCGCCGCGACCAAAAGCGCGCGGCGGCTCGCCAGCATCGCGACGCGATCGCCCGGGCGGCAGCCCAGATCCTGCAGGCGCATCGCGAAACGAGTGCTGAAACGGTCGAGATCGGCGTAGTTGAGATCGCCGCGCGAATCGGACAACGCGCATTTGTACGGCGTGCCGAACGCATGAGACTGGATTGCTTGAACGATGTGTCTGGCCATCTGACTGAATCCTCTTTGCGATGTCTCTTTACGGGCACCTTCGAGATTCAGGCGGCATTGCGCACCGGCAGACGAGCGAACGACGCCGCATGCGCACTTGCGCGACACGTTCGTTCGTCAACGACTACCGGCCCCTCGTCGTTTGACTGCTTGCTGCTTTCTCTCAGGCTGCTGGCTGCTTAGTTCGAATCGTTCCGCCGATGCGCCGCCGATCTGTCGATGGCGCGGCGCGCCCGCGTTCGGATGCAACGCCGGCGAGTGCGCGTCGGACAAGCGGGGTGCGTGCTGCGCGGCGTCGGCTCGAATGCGTGTCGTTCGTCGCCGCATTCGTTGATTGATAGGCTAGATGAAATTCCCTGTGGAAATACTTAGATCACTTCCAGAATATGCCTGCGCGATTTCAGCGCGATTCGAGAATAAGGCCAAATCAGTTATTTAAGCGCTTGTTGATATTTTTTGGCAACCTAAATAAATAGGTGATTCGAAGCATACCGCCTCGCGAGCGGTTGCGTTCGCTTGCAGGAGAGGAAAAGCGCTGCGTCGCGTTGAATGCGCACCGAAGCAGGATGAAAGCGCATATCGCCTCGCCGCAAGCTCGATGCACTCGCCGATTCGACGTGCGACGTTTCCGTATCACGGGCGTTGCAATCCGATGCGTTTCATCTCGTCAGCCAGATAATCGACGAACGACGCGATTCGCGACGAGATCGCCGTATTGCGGTAATAGACCGCATGAATCGGCTGCAACACTTCGCGCGTCTGGCGCGGAAGCAATTGCACGAGCCGCCCTTCGTCGCGGTCTCGTGCGGTCATGAAATCGGACAGGCAGACAATGCCGGCACCCTGCAACGCGAGTTGCCTGAGCGTCTCGCCGCTCGACGACGCCAGCGCCGGAGCAATCCTGTAAGGCTCGCCGTCCCGCCCGAGCACCGGCCACTGATTCAGCGATTCCGGCTGGTTGAAGCCGAGGAGCGTGTGCTTGTCGAGGTCGTCGACGCGCCGCGGATTTCCGTGCACGTCCAGATACTGAGGACTCGCGAGGATCCTCAGCCGGCTGCTGCCGATCGCGCGGCTATGCAGCGTCGAATCCTTCAGGCGACCGATCCGGATTGCGACGTCGGTGCGGCGTTCGAGCAGATCGATGATCTCGTCGTTGCTGTTGAGCTCCAGCTCGACGTGCGGATAGCGCGTGCGATAGCCGTTCACGAGCGGCACGACGACATGCAGCATGAACGGCGTCGCGGCATCGACGCGCAGCCGCCCGGACGGCCGTTCGCGGCGCGCGGCCATCTGCTCTTCCGCGCGCTCGACCGATTCGATGATCGCACGCGCGTTCTGCAGGAATGCGCGTCCCTCCTCGGTCAGTTCCAGACGGCGCGTCGTCCGGCGCAGCAGCGTCGTCTGCAGTTTCTTCTCGAGCCGGCCGAGCGTGCGGCTCGTCGCCGACACGGTCAGCTCCAGTTGCTGCGCGGCCGCGGTGATCGATCCCGTGTCGACCACGGTCGCGAACGTCTGCAATTCGTCGAGCGTAATTTTCATACTTGATTTCAAATCAAAAGTATTTCGTTTATAGACCGCTTTTTCATCAAAAGTAAAGGGCGCACACTCCGCTTCGTCTTCATCGATGCGGGAACCACCATCATGCCTGTCGCCCTCCTCGCGCTGACGCTCAGCGCCTTCGCCATCGGCACGACCGAGTTCGTGATCGTCGGCCTGATTCCCACCATCGCGGCCGATTTGCGCGTGAGCCTGCCGTCCGCCGGGCTGCTCGTGAGCCTTTACGCGCTGAGCGTCGCGGTCGGCGCGCCGCTGCTGACCGCGTTGACTGGCCGCGTACCGCGCAAGTCGCTGCTCGCCGCGCTGATGGCGCTCTTCACGATCGGCAACCTCGTCGCGTGGCGCGCGCCCGGCTATGAGTCGCTGATCGTCGCACGCGTGCTGACCGGGCTTGCGCACGGCGTGTTCTTCTCGGTCGGCTCCGTGATCGCGACGACGCTCGTGCCGAAGGACAAGGCGGCAAGCGCGATTGCAACGATGTTCAGCGGGATGACCGTCGCGTTCGTCGCCGGCATTCCGCTCGGCACATTCATCGGCCAGCACTTCGGCTGGCGCACGACGTTCGTCGTCGTCGCCGCGTTCGGCGTCGTCGCGCTCGTCGGCGCGCTCGCATTCATCCCGCGCGGCCTGCCGCATGCGCGCCCCGCGCCGCTCGTCGAGCAGGCCCGTGCGCTCGCGCATCCGCGGCTCCTGCTCGTCTATGCGATGACGGCGGTCGGCTATGGCGGCTCGCTGATCGCGTTCACGTTCATGGCGCCGCTCCTCGAGCAGATTGCGGGCTTCACGCCGTCGCAGGTGACTCTCGTGCTCGTCGCCTACGGCGTGTCGGTCGCGGCCGGCAACGTCTGGGGCGGCAAGCTCGCGGATCGTCTCGGCCCGGTCGGCGCGCTGAAGCGCATCTTCCTGCTGCTCGCGGCCGTACTGTTCGCGCTGACCTTCGCCGTCCACCACGCGGCGCTCGTTGTATCGACGATGCTCGCCTGGGGCGCCGTCGCGTTCGGCAACGTGCCGGGACTGCAAGTCTACGTCGTCAAGCAGGCGCGGCACTTCGCGCCGCAATCGGCAGAAGTCGCATCGGGATTCAACATCGCCGCGTTCAACCTCGGCGTCGCGGGCGGTTCGTCGCTCGGCGGGCTCGTCGTCGCGCACATCGGCCTCGGCCACACGCCGTGGATCGCAGGCGCGGTCACGCTCGGCGCGCTCGCGCTGACGGCGCTGAGCGGCCGCCTCGATCGTCGAGCGGGCTTGCCCGAGCGAACCGCCGACGCCGTCGCGCTCGCGCATTGAAGGATGCCGGCGAGCGTGTCCGTTGCCTTGCGCTCGTCCGGATGCCGAACGAATCGCAGGCGACGTGCGCCCTCCGTCTCGATGCGCCGCGCCGGTACGGCCGCACGCCCACCTCGCCGCATCGCGTGCGGATCGCTATCGGGCGAAGCGCGCATGCAAGCGCCGATACGCCGCATCGAAGACATTCCATTTCCACCCATTCAACGAATCATCAGTATTACGGAGCATGACATGGACACAATTCCCGCATTCGGTCTCGGCACGTTCCGCCTGCAAGGCCAGGCCGTGATCGATTCCGTGCGCAACGGCCTCGAACTCGGCTATCGCGCGATCGATACCGCTCAGATCTACGGCAACGAAGCGGAAATCGGCCGCGCGATCGCCGAATCGGGCGTGCCGCGCGACGCGCTCTTTCTCACGACGAAGATCTGGGTCGACAACTACGCGAAGGACAAGCTCGCGGCTAGCCTCGAAGCGAGCCTCGCGAAGCTGCGCACCGATTACGTGGACCTGGCGCTGATCCATTGGCCCGCGCCCGGCAACGGCATCGAGCCCGAGGAATTCATGACGGCGCTCGCCGAAGCGAAAGCGGCCGGCCTCACGCGCAGGATCGGCGTGTCGAACTTCAACGTCGCGCTGACGCAGCGTGCGATCGCCGCCGTCGGCCGCGACGCGATCGCGACGAACCAGATCGAGCTGAGCCCGTATCTGCAGAATCGCAAGCTGGTCGAGTTCCTGCAGCGCGAGCGCATCCACGTGACGTCGTACATGACGCTTGCCTACGGCAAGGTGCTGGGCGATCCGACGCTCGCCGAGATCGCCCGCCGCCACGACGCGACGCCCGCGCAGGTCGCGCTCGCATGGGCGCTGCAGCTCGGCTACTCGGTGATTCCGTCGTCGACGAAACGCGAGCATCTCGCGAGCAATCTGCTCGCGCAGCAGCTTCGCCTGACCGACGACGCGCTCGCGCAGATCTCGGCGCTCGAACGCAACGGCCGCGAAGTAAGCCCGGACGGCCTCGCATCCGACTGGGACTGACGCAGCCGCTGCTGCCCGATCGAACGCACCCGCGGCGTGCGCGCCGCATTAACTATCCGGAGAGTGAACATGACGAAAGACGATCCCCTGTTCGAGCCGCTGCAACTCGGCGGCCTGATCCTGCCGAACCGCATCGTGATGCCGCCGATGACGCGCTCGCGCGCGACGCAGCCCGGCGACGAGGCGAACGCATTGATGGCCGCGTATTACGCGCAGCGCGCGAGCGCCGGCCTCATCATCGGCGAAGGCGCCTACGTCGCGCCGCTCGCGAAGGGCTATGCGTGGACGCCCGGCATCCATACGCCCGCGCAGATCGCGGGCTGGCGCGAGGTCACCGACGCCGTGCACGCGGCGGGCGGACGCATGTTCGCGCAACTGTGGCACGTCGGGCGGCTGAGCCACACGAGCCTCCTCGGCGGCGCGCAGCCGGTGTCGTCGTCCGCGCTGCAGGCCGAAGGCGTCAGCGTGTTCGTCGCGGGCGACGGCGGCGCACCCGGCTTCGTTCAGGCATCGACGCCGCGCGCGCTCACGCTCGGCGAGATTCCGGAAATCGTCCGCCAGTTCCGCGACGCGGCGCGCAACGCGATCGAAGCCGGCTTCGACGGTGTCGAGCTGCACGGCGCGAACGGCTATCTCGTCAATCAGTTCATCGATTCGAACGCGAACACGCGAACCGACGCATACGGCGGCTCGCTCGAGAACCGGCTGCGCTTTCTCGGCGACGTCGCGCGCGCGCTGATCGAAGGCACCGGCGACGCCGCGCGCGTCGGCATTCGTCTCGCACCGCTGACGACGCTCAACGGCTGCGTCGACGCCGATCCCGAGACGACGTACACAGCGGCCGTGAAGCTGCTCGACGAGATCGGCGTCGGCTACATCCACATCGCCGAAGCCGACTGGGACGACGCGCCGCACATGCCGGCGTCGTTCAAGCAGCGGCTGCGCGCGGCCTATCGCGGCGTGATGATCTATGCGGGCAAGTACACGGCGGAGCGCGCACGCGAAGCGATCGTCGAAGGCTGGGCCGACCTGATCGCGTTCGGGCGTCCGTTCGTCGCGAATCCGGATCTGCCCGCGCGGATCCGGCGGAATGCGCCGTGGAATGCGCATCGGCGCGAGACGCTGTTCGGCGGCGACGCGCGCGGGCTCACCGATTACCCGACGCTCGCGGACGAAGCCGCGATGCCGGTCGCCGGACGCGTCGAGTAGGCGCGGCGAGCGGGCGCTGCCGTCATGCTTCGACGGCCTGCCTGAGCCGCAGCAGCGCCTGGTCCCACTGCCGCCCGATCGCCTCCAGCGCCGCCCGCGCGGCGTCGATCTGCGCAGGCTCGAAGCTCCACAGCCGCTCGCGCCCGACCTTCACGTCGCGCACGAGCCCCGCCTCCGCGAGCACCTGCAGATGCTGCGTGACCGACTGTCGCGTAATGTCGGTGCCCGCGGTAATCTGCGCGATCGACAGCGCCGCGCCCGCGCACAGCGCGGCGACGATCCGCAGGCGGGTCTCGTCGCCGAGCGCGGCGAACACCGCCGCGCAATCGCGCAGCTGCGTGCGCTTGAGCGGCGCGCGCGGCGGCCGCCCGTCAGCGCGCGTCGACATGCGCGGCGATGTTCTTCATCTGCTCGTCCCAGCCGCCGCTGTTCATTCGAAACGCGTCCGCGCGGCGCTCGATCGGCAGCTTGTCGAAGCCCGATTCGACGACGGTGAGCAGCGTGCCGGCTTCGGCGTCGGCGAGCTCGAACGCAACGAGCGTCGGCGTCTCCTGCGAGTAGTCGATCGCGGGATCGACCGCGGCCGGATGCCAGCGATACGAGAAGTGATGTTCCGGCTCGATCCGCTCGATCCACATCTGCAGCACCAGATGCTC
Source organism: Burkholderia oklahomensis C6786 (assembly GCF_000959365.1). Lineage (NCBI taxonomy): Bacteria > Pseudomonadati > Pseudomonadota > Betaproteobacteria > Burkholderiales > Burkholderiaceae > Burkholderia > Burkholderia oklahomensis. The sequence goes on along the minus strand of NZ_CP009556.1, from coordinate 1,122,602 downwards.
ATAGCCGGGATAGGTGATGCGGCCTTCGACGCGCCGTCCCGCTTCGAAAACCTGCCCTGTCAGATCGACGCGAAACCACGCGCCGAACTCGTCGGCGTTCGTCAGCGCGCGCCACACCCGTGAGCGCGGCGCGTTCAGCACGATCCGCTTTTCGATACGATCGGTCGATGTGTTCATATGCAGCCTCCTGGCTGCATATTAGGCAGCGCATCCGGGAAATGCAAGGAATCGACTGCATATTACGAAAATCGCCCGGGCATCGCGGCATTTGCGCGAATGCGCACGACTGACGCGGCACGCACCATCCGGGTCTTCGATTTCAGCTCAGCAGCCCCGCCGCGACGTTGACCGACAGCCCGAGCACCGCCATGTTGAAATAGAACGACAGGATCGACTGCGCGAGCGCCGCGCGCCGGATCGACCGACCGCGCAGCGACACGTCGGACGTCTGCGACGCGACCGCGATCGTGAACGAGAAGTACAGGAAATCCCAATAATCGGGCTCGAGTTCGCGGTCCGGAAACGACAGCGCGCGCGCCTCCTTCGGCGACAGATAGTAGAGCCGCGCATAGTGCAGCGTGAAGATCGTCGGAATCAGGAACCACGCGCCGAACATCGTCGCGCCCGTCACCGCGTAGTGCCCGAGGCCCGAACGGAATCCGACGCTCTTCACGCTGACGAGCTCGAGCACGATCGCGGCGATGCTCGCGACCGTTGCAAAACAGATGATGGTCAGCACGATCGTCGCGTTCTCGTCTTCGCGCATCGCGATCTCGCGCACCTTGTGATGATGCGCGCGCACCATCCTCACCCACATCAGCACGAGATACAGCCAGATCGTGCAATCCCAGCCGATCAGAATGCGCGAGAACGGCCGCAGCGGGTACGGGAACAGCAGGCCGAACGCGGCGCCGATGGCGACCGCGATCACCATGCGTGGACGATTGCGCAGCACTTGCGGATAGAACGTCATGGTTTCTCGCCGGGATCTTCGAAAGTCGAGTGAAAGTTCGCGCCGCCGCCGCGGCGCGTCGCGTCGCGTCGCGTCGCGTCGCGTCGCGTCGCAGCGATTATCGTCATGTTGTCCCGCTGCGCCAAGCGCGGCTGTGTCCTAAGATGGGCGAATGGACACCGCTCCCCTGATCCGTCGCCATACCGCGAACCATGCCGGCCGCGATTTCGTCGTCGGCGATCTGCACGGCTGCGTCGACCCGCTGCGCGTGCTGCTGCACACCGTGCGCTTCGATCCGGCGCGGGACCGGCTGTTCTCGGTCGGCGACCTCGTCGACCGCGGCACGCAGTCGGAGTCGGCGCTCGCGCTGCTCGACCGCCCGTGGTTCCACTGCGTGCTCGGCAATCACGAGGACGTGCTGTGCTCGGTCGCCGCCGGCAGGCTGCCGATGAGCGTCTGGCAGCGCATCGGCGGCGACTGGGCGGCCGATCTGCCCGCCGAGACGCTCGAGCGCTACGCACGGCGGCTGCGCGAGCTGCCGCTCGTGCGCGTCGTCGGCGAAGGCGGCGAACGCTTCAACGTGCTGCATGCGGAATTCTTCGGCAGCGATGCCGATCTCGACCGCGGCGACTACGCGCCGGACGTGATCACGCGCCTGCTGTGGGGCCGCGAGCTCGCGTACGGGCGCACCGCCGATCCGGCCGCGCGGCAGAGCGGCCTGTCGACCACCTACTGCGGCCACACGCCGATGCACGACGTCGTGCACATCGGCGCGCAAACGTTCATCGACACCGGCGCGTTCGATCCGTCGGGCCGGCTCACGCTGCTCGACACGAAGAGCGGCGAATGCTGGTCGCTGTCGGTCGCGGCCGCGCGCCACCAGGGCGCGGCCGACGTCCCGCTGCCTTGACGCGATTCGACTGCCTCGATGCGCGCCGCCGCGCCGCCGCCGAGCGGCGTCGTGCCCGGCCCGCGCGCTCAGCCGACCTGATTCAGCTCGAATACCGCGTCGATCGCCGCGCCGTTCCAGTTGTATTCGAGATACGCGGCGTGGTGGCAATCGCGCAACAGCGTCGTCCTGAACGCCGCGAGACACTCGCCGCCCGGATCCCGCACCGACGGATACGCGATGCCCGCGCCGCCCGCATCGCGCACCGCATGGCCGAATGCCTGGCCGGCCGTATAGTCGACGGGATCGAGGAGCGCCGGATCGCGCTCGCGCCACGCGCGCACGTCGGCGACCCCGCCTTGCGCGACCACCGTGTAGAGACGCATCTGCTGACGCATCGGCGGCTCCTTCGTCGCGGCCAGGAACAGCGACGCGTGGTAGCGCGTCTCCGCGATCGCCGTATTGCGCGTGTGCGCACAATAGAACACGCCATAGCTGCCGTCCGAGAAACGGCTGCCGTTCGGATTCAGGTGCGTGAACGCCGCCATGATCGGCCCGTAGCCCGGCCCGAAGCGGCGCTCGTCGGGCGGCACGAGACCGAGCACGCCGACTTCGGTGCGCACCCGGTCGTTGGTCAGCGCTTCGAGCGCGTAGAGCGCGTCGAAGTCCTCGGCCGACGCGACGCGGTCGAACAGGTTGATCGCGGGAAAGCGCGTGGGAATCACGCGATAGGCGGGCGTCCAGTGAAGCGCCGCGGTGGGCCAGTCCGTCTGCCGTTCGGGGAAATTCACGCCCATCCGCCTCGCGTCGCGTCGAGATATTGCCGCACCGCGACGAGATCGCTGATGTTCCCCGCGAGCATCCGGTCGAGCGCGCGCTTGCCGTTGAACGGCGCGGCGTCGTTCGGCCGCTTGACCCATGTGTCCGCCGCGGCCGGCTGCGGCAGCAGGATCTGCAGCGCCTTGTAGATGCCGAGCACGAGCGACAGGCGCTCGAGCGTATCGTGCGTGAGACGCGCGGTCTGCGGCGACGCCTTCCATTTGAAGAACGTCGAGCGGCCGGGCGAGCCCAGCAGGACGATCTGCTCGTCGGTCGACAGATCCCAGTCGCGCGCGATGTTGAAGAATGCGCGCAGGCCGGCCGCCGACATTTGCGCGACCGTCGCCTCCGGCGGATTCGGGAGCGGCTTCAGAGCGGGATGGGACATGGCGGTTAGTCTCAAAATGAATCTACTAACAAGATTAGTCCATTTTTGGATCGTTGCAAGAAAAAATGATGGCGGATCCCAATAAACTGCGGATTGGGCTGGTTGGTGGGGTCTGGACGCCATGAGGTGGGGAAGATTCAGCCGATTTGGGACGGGCGAGGCGGCTTGGGCGAGTTGAGCTGCGGGCGGCTTGGGCGGCTTGGGCGGCTTGGGCGGCTTGGGCGGGTCGGGGGTCGGCGGGTCGACAGGCCGCAGCACCGCCGAATGGCTCGACGACACCGAGAAACACAAGAACGACAGACCGGCTCAACATCGCCACGGCACGAAGCCGCCGAGCGCGCCGGCCCGCGTCGGCCGCAAATCCGCATCACGGAACGCGCTTTCCCGTCGCCGCCATCGCGCGCGTGCGGCGGGTCGTCATGGCTTCGGCAAACCGGAAAGCAACGGATGAATCGACCACCCCGAACTCGCAACGCGCGATGTCGCGCCTCCTGATCACATCGCACGTGTGCCCGCGAGCGCCGCACCCGCATGCGCCCAGCGAAACGCGCGCGCCCGTTCTTCGACGCGGGCGCGCAAAATCGGCCAAGTGCGCAAAGGTCAAGCGTCGAAATTTCGCCGCGTGACGAGAAAAAAGTGTTGCGCTCGCGGAATCCTTCTCATTGTCCTCGAGCGCGTGCGGGACCGGCCTGGAGAACCGCCGACGACAAACGACCGTCGTGCGGCATGCGTGGGCCGCGCGGCCATCTCGGGCGGCGGCCCGGCCGATCGCGCCGGCTCACGCCGGCTTCGCGACGTCGAGATCGATCGGCGGCAACGTCTGCGCGTCGCGCGCCTGCGTCGCCGCGACGATGTCGTCGACGCGTTTGAGATGATGGCGATTGTCGTGGTCCCACGGATGGAAGCCCGGCCGGAAGAAGCTCAGCCATTCGCGCGCGATGCTCGGGAACATCCCGTGGCGCGGTCCGTACAGCAGCTTGGCCGCGCGCCAGAGGCCGCGCACGCGATGATCCGCGTAGCGGTCCGAACGAATCAGACGCGTATGCAGCAGGAACACGGTCGGCCAGAACATCAGCGTCGTCATGAGAAAAACGCCGACGCGAATCAGATAGCGCTTCGGACCAGGCTTCATCACCGCATTCCACACGTCGAACGACACCGCCTTGTGCTCGGTTTCCTCGAGCGCGTGCCACTGCCACATCTGCTTGTAGCCTTCGTGCGAGCCGGCCAACACGGCCGGATCGGACAGCAACCAGTTCGCGAGCATCGCCGTGTAGTGCTCGGCCGCGACCGTATGCGCGAGCTGCACCGAATGCGGCAGCACCTTCTTCATCCAGCCGAGCACCTTCCACACGCGCTTGTCGAGCTTGCGCGCGGGCAGGCGGTTCGCCTGCATCAGTTCGTTGTACTCGATGTGCTCGCGCGTGTGCATCGCTTCCTGACCGATGAAGCCGAGCACCTGCTTCTTCAGCACGGGATCGTCGATCCGGTCGCGGTAGTTGCGCACCGAATCCATGAAGAAGCGCTCGCCCGCGGGGAACAGCAGCGACAGCGCGTTGAAGAAATGCGAGACCTGCGAGCCCTGCCCGTGCCAATTCGTCGCGCGCTCGACCGGCAGATTGAAGCGCAGGTCGCGGCGCACGGGCATGACGAACACGGTGTCCGTCGACTTCGCGGATTGATTCATCGATGTCTCCTATCTGAGCGATCGTTGGCGTTGTCGATGCGTGCCGGGCCCGCCGGCGTCGCATGCGGCGCCGGCGAAAGGCTCGCGCAAATCGACGGTTCGCGCCGGGTCGCTCGCGCACCGGCCGCCGCATACCATCGGCCCCGCCAAGTCACGCGGCGCCGGCCACCGCACGCTCGCAGTTCGGCCGCCAACCTTTACATTAATAACTGAAACAATATGGCGAGGATGCGCGGATAAGCAAGGCGCGTGTTAGTGGCGGCCTTCCAAACGGCGGGCGGCCGCAAAGCGCCGGGCGGCGGGCCACGGAGCCAGGCGTGGCGGGCGTTTCGGCGTGGTTGCGCCGGCTATCGCCTTATCTCGTAAACGCAATCTCGGGGCGCTTTTCGGCCGCATCGCGCAAAGCCGTCGAGCCGCGCGCGCCGGGAAATCCGGCCGAGATCGCGCGGCTCCCCTACAATAGCGATCATTTCGTTTCCATCAGGAGCATTTCATGGCAGTCGTCACCACCGAATCGGGCCTCAAATACGAAGACCTGACCGAAGGCGCGGGCGCCGAGGCGCGCGCGGGCCAGACGGTGAGCGTCCACTACACCGGCTGGCTCACCGACGGTCAGAAGTTCGATTCGAGCAAGGACCGCAACGATCCGTTCGCGTTCGTGCTCGGCGGCGGCATGGTCATCAAGGGCTGGGACGAAGGCGTGCAAGGGATGAAGGTGGGCGGCGTGCGCCGTCTGACGATCCCGCCGCAACTCGGCTACGGCGCGCGCGGCGCGGGCGGCGTGATTCCGCCGAACGCGACGCTCGTGTTCGAAGTCGAACTGCTCGACGTCTGACGCCGGCATCGCTCCGTCGTCAGACGACCATCGACCGTCGCCGCATCCATGGCCCGCCTCGCTTCGCCGACGCTCTCGCTGCGCCGCTACGGCGCCGTGCAGGAGTCGGACGTGCACGACTTCCATCAGATCGTGCTAGGTGTCGACGGCTCGATGACGATGACGGTCGACGGCGCCGACGAACGGATCGACTGCCGCTCCGCCTGGCTGATTCCGGCCGGCTCGCGGCACGAATACGCGGGGCTCGGCGACAACAGCCAACTGGTGCTCGACCTGCCGCTCGGATCGCTCGCGGTGCCCGAGCGGCTGTTCGAGCGCGCGAAGACGATGTCGATCGATCCGGACCTCACGACGCTCGTCGGCGAACTCGCGTCGCGCGTCGCGCCCGAGCCGCGCGTCGACGTCGCGTCGGTTCGGCGCTTCCACTGGCAGGCGGCCGCGCGCCTCTGCGGCGCGCTCGTCGGCGAACTGGGCGGCGCATCGCCGCGGCCGGCCGCCGGGCTCGACTTCGCGCGGATCGACCGCTGGCTGCGCGCGCATCTCGCGGAGCCGCTGCGAATCGCCGATCTCGCCGCCCACTGCGGCTTCGGCATGCGCCGCTTCCATCAGCTCTTTTGCGACGCATTCGGCGAGACGCCGCATCGCTATCTGCAACGGCTGCGGCTCGACGCCGCGGTCGTGTTGCTAGGGGATCCGAAACGTTCGCTGACCGATATCGCGGGCGAAGTCGGATTCGCCGATCAGAGCGCGTTCACGCACGCGTTCACGAAACGGTTCGGACTCGCGCCCGGGCAGTGGCGCGGCGATCGGCACTGAATTTCCCGGCGCACGCGGTCGGCCGCGGTGTCGAGCGGCGCGACGATGCGGGCAACGCACGACGGCCCGCGCAACGCTAGCGCACATCGTTCGAAAACGCCCGGCCGGCGGCATTGCACCGCACGGCGTCCCGCCTTGATCAAACTCACTAGAAAATTCCGCAACGATGCAGTGCGGCCCGTCCGCTCGCGCCGCGCATCGCCCGCGGACAGGCGAACGGCCGAACGCCGCGTCCGCGCGTCACGCTCCCGCCCGAATCGCTTCCTCGTAGACCTCCGCGACACGCCGCGCGATCACCGCGTTGTCGAAATGCTCGCGCGCATACTGCCGGCAAGCGTCGGCATCCGGCAGCACGAGCGAGCCCGACAACGCCGCGGTCAGCCCGTCCGCGATCGCGCACGCGCCGATCTCGGGCAACACGAGCGCCTCGGACAAGCCGGCGACCGCCTCCGGCAGCCCGCCGACGGGCGTCACGAGCACCGGCGTGCCGGACGCGAGCGATTCGACGGTGATGAGGCCGAACCCTTCCAGCGCGACGGTCGGCACGACGCTCAGCGTCGCCGCGCGATACAGCGCGGCCAGATGGTTGTCCGGCACGAAGCCGAGCAGCTTCACGTTGTCGCCGATCTCGGCATCGTCGATCCGCTCCTGCAATTCGCCTTCGAGCCGCCCCTTGCCCGCGATCAGCAGCAGCACGTCCGGATGCCGGCGCCGCACGATCTTCACCGCGTCGATCAGATCCTCGAGCCCCATGCGCCGCACGAGCCGCCGCACCGCGAGCACGATCGGCCGGTCCTGCGGCAGCTGCAGCTTGCGGCGCGCGTCGGCGGGCGTCATCGGCAGATCGAATTGCGCGGTGTCGACGCAGCCCGGCACGACGCGCACGCGGTCCGGATCGACGTTGTAGCGCGACGTGAGAATCTGGCCGAATGCGTTCGACAGCACGATGAGCCGCAGCGAACGCGCGTAGACCGCCTGTTCGAGCCGGTGCTTGACCTTCTGCCCGAGCGAATCCGCGCCTTCGACGTGGCTCTCGTCCGCCCACGGTCCCTGGAAATGCGACACCTGCGGAATGCCGCGCGTCACGTCGAGACCGGGGAACGTGTACAGCGCGAAATGCGACGACACGACGTCCGGCCGCTCGATCCGAACCACATCGCGCAGCGCGTGGCGCGCGGCGATCATCCGGCGCGGCAGCGACGACGTCGCCGGGCCGAAGCCGCGGATCGCGCCGCCCGTGTCGGCCGCGACGCGCTCGGAGCCCGCGACGACGCCGCGCACCGCGACACCCGCGCCCGGCAGCGCGCCGACGAGCGAGTAATACATGCGGTCGAGCCCGCCCGCGCGTTCGGGAAACCAATGCATGCCGATTTGCAGTGACTTGATCGACGTTACGGTGTGCTTCATTACGATGGCTCCTGCGTCACGGCATGCTCGGCGCCGGCGAGCGACGGCGACTGCGACGATTGGCGCAGCCGCCGATACAGCGCGATGTATTGCGCGCCCATGCGCGCCCAACCGAATCCATCCATCAGCTTGCGCGCCGCCTCGCCCATCGCGCGGCACGCTTCGCGCGAGCGCGCGAGGCGTCCGATCGCCTGCGCGAGCGCGGCCGGATCGTCGGGATCGTCGAGTACGATCCCGCAATCCTGCGTGATGATCTCCGCGCCGCCCGCCGTGCGGGCGGTCACGACGGGCAGCCCCGCCGCCATCGCTTCGAGCAGCGACAGGCTCATCGCTTCGTAGCGCGAAGGAAACACATACGCATCGACCGACGACATCAGTGTCGGCATGTTCTTGACGAGCCCGAGGAAATGCACGCGCGAATCGATCTTCAGCGCGCGCGCCTCGTCCGGATACGGGCTGCCGGGCAGGTATCCCGCGACCGCGAGGTGCACGTCCGGCGGCAGCTGCGTCAGCGCCTTGAGCACGGTGCCCAGGTTCTTGCGCGGCGTGCGCAGATCGCCGACGAACAGCAGCATGAACGGTTCGGATGGCAAACCGAACGCATTGCGATCGGGCGCGGCGTTCGCGAACGCCCGCGTGTCTACGCCGTTGTAGATCACGCCGATCCGGTCGCCGTCGATGCCGATCCGCTCGATCTCGTCGGCCACCTTTTGCGACACGGCCGTGATCGCGCGCGAGCGGCGGTATGCCCAACCTTCGAGCAGCGCATTCGTTCGCGTATAGATGTACTGATACGCGGACCACAGCCCTTTCGACAAGCGGAACGGATAGTAGGGACTCGCGAACCAGCCGCCGTGAACGAAGTGCGCGGTATTCACGTCGGCGCGCACCCACGAGATGAAGCCGTTGACGTGCAGCACGTCGTACGCATCGCGATGGTTGCGCAGCCACCATGCGCTCTTGATCGCGAACACCTGCTGCTTGACGAGGTGCGACGGCCAGAAGCGGCCGGCCTTCACCGGAATCCAGCGCACGCGCGCATCCGCGAGCAGCTCCGGCGCGACATGCGACGCGACGAGCGTCACCTGATAGTTCTCCGCGAGCGCCGCTCGCGCGATCTCGTAATTGACGCGTCCCTGGCCGTCGTTATGCCGCACGACGTGCGTGACGATGACGATTCTCACTGGTCGGCTCCCGGAAAACGCGCGGCGCTCGCGCGCTGTAGCTTTTGCCAGTGCGCCGCGGACAAGATCGAAAATATGCTCATGAACAGCAACAGCCCTCCTGTGCCGATGAACGAATTGGTGAAGACGAGCATCGCGAAGACAGACAAACTGAGACTCAGGCACGCGGCGACGAACTTGTCGCGGCGCAGCCGGAACGACGCGCGCAGCACGCGGCCGAGCAGCCACACAAGCCCGAACAGATAGAGCAGCGTGCCGGGCCAGCCGAGCACGAACGGCACGTTCATCACGCCGCTGTCGAAGCTGCCATACTTGCCGAGATCACCGTTGCTGCTCGACAGCTTCGTCGACGCGCCGGTCGCGCCGAGCCCCTCGCCCGCGACGTCGGTAAACGCGGTCTGCGCGAACGTCGCATAGAACTTGTTGCGATCGTCGTAGCTGCGGTCATCCTTCAGGTTCGTGATCGATTGCAGGCGCTGGCCGAGGCGGTCTGCGACGGGGCCCACGGTCAAGAGCGGCACGCACAGCGCGGCCAGCACGATCGCGCTGCCGATGATCCGCACGCGCACGCGATTGCTCGATTTCGCGAGCTGGATCACGAGCGCGATCACCCAGCCGCCCCAAGTCGATCGCACGAGACACAGGCAGAACGAGAGGAAGCCGGCCGCGCCCGCGATCCAGCGCACGCGTTCGGTCGCGGCGATCATGAACACGAGCGCGCCCATCATCGCGAACGCGAACGGTCCCGACGAATTCATCGTGCTGAACACGCGCACGCCGTATGGCACCGGATCGCCCTGCGAACTCATCTGCGAGCCGACCATCCACAGCACGTCCCACTTCGGCATCACGAAGAACTGCACGATTCCGTAGACGCCCATCACGAGCATCCCCCAGACGAACGTCGACAGAATCACCTTGCGGTACTCGGGGTAGTCGCGCGAATGCACGACGATGTGAAAGCCGATCAGCACCGGGTAGAGCCAATTCGCGAGGTCGTAGATGGCGGCGAGCGGCCCGCTCGACACGACGCCGACGAGAAACGCGTACATCAGGCCGAACAGGATCAGCAGCACCGGCAGTCCGCGTCGCTCGGCGAGCACCCTGTAATGGCGCAGCAAGCCGAGCCCCGCGATCATCGTGACCGCGAGCGGCGCGATCTGGATCAGGCTCGTCGGCGTATACGCGCCCTTCGACCAGTCGGCGAGGCGTCGCACCTCGGGGCTCAGGAACCACATCCACCACATGAAACCGACATAGCGCGCCGGGCTCATGAAATACAGCCACAGGCCGGCCGCGATCGCGAGGCACGGAAAACCGTACGTCAAGAGCGTGCCCTGATGCGCGGCGATCAGCAGTGCGGTGACGGTCCACAAGCCCGCCTGCGCGACCCAATGCTTCGGATCGCTCAGTAACTTGCGCCGGCTCGCGCCGCCGCCGGATGCACGAACGGGTAGGGTCGTCACGCTCATCGTCGCCGCCCTCATCCGTTCGAACGCGAACGCGAATCCGCGAACGACAGCGCGGCCTTCGCCGCCGCGTGCGCACGGCGGCGCGTCAGCAGATCGCGCGTGATCCGCATGTGCTGCGCGGCGAATTGCTGCGTCGTCAGATCGCGTTCCTGCAGCCGACGCGCGGCCGCCCGCGCGCGCGCGAGCGCCTGATCGGGCCGCGCGGCGAGCGCGTCGGCCGCGCGTCGCAGCGCGCCCACGTCGAACGGCTGCACGTAGGTCGCCGTGCCGTGCGGGAAATAGTCGCGCAGCCCGCCGACGTCGCTGACGATCATCGGCTTGCCGACCGCCGCCGCCTCGAGCATCACCGTGATGCCCGACGCGTGGTGATTCGGCCGCAGCGGCACGACGATCAGGTCCGCCCAGTCGTATAGTTCGCGCTGCCTCGCGATGCCCGACACGGATGCGATCTCGACGTTCGTCGCATGCAGCGCACGCGGAATCCGGCGGCGCGTCGCGAGGCGCACGTCATAGCGCGCGTCGCCGCCGAACGCGGTGACGAACGTCTTCCAGTCGCGGTCGCGATCGTTGCCGATCGCCGCGATCCGCAGCGGCCGATGCGGCGACCACGCGTCCGGCATGCGCATCGGGAAATCCTGCGTGTTCAGCCCGTAGTACACCTGCAGCGCATCGCGCCGCAGATAGCGGCGACACAGCTCGGCGTTGTCGCGCGCGAGCGTCGTCAGCACGTCCGCGCGGCCGAGCAGCTTCCGATATGCCCAGCGGCGCACGAAGCCGTACCTGGGCCATTTGTCGAGGAGCCACACGCTTTGCGCAAGCAGCAGCGGCTTCGCGCCGCGCGCGCCCGACAGCTTCAGCACGAGCGACACTGCGAGATGCTCCTGCTCGGTGTGCGTCCAGATCACATCCGAGCCGAGCAGCGCGGCCCGGTTGCGCCACGCATGAATCAGATCGAAGCCGAGCACGTACTTCAGCGCGCGGCGGCCGACGCCGACGAGCCGGCTCTCGCGCGCATCGCGCGAATACGTCAGCGCGAACTCTTCGGACTCCGCATGGTGATAGCCATACAGGCAGCCGATTTCGTCGCCCTTGCGATAGGTGCGCGGATCGGCGCCGTAAAACAGATGAACGTGAACCTTCGTGGCGGTCATGCGAAAACTCCAGCCCGAATCGAATGAATCTGCAATGCGCCGCTCATTGCGCGACGCCGACGTGCGGCGCGGAAGCCCTGCGCCGCGCATCGTGCGCGCCGCGCCGCACCGCGCGCCAACGCGCGCGCATGCTCGCGCCGTTCTTCGCGGCGACGGTCAGTACGACATGCACGAGGCCCGGATAGGCGCGCGTGCCGACGAGCGTCCACCACCACCACGCGATCACGCGCCGCGCGGGCGGCAGATGCTCGCGCAAGGTCAGATGCAGGTTGTACGCGGCGTTCGACAGCGCGGCCATCGATGCGGCGTCGCGCCGGTCGTCGTCGAAGCGCTCGGCCGGATAATGGTCGACCGCAACGGCTGGGTCGTAGACGAGCTTCCAGCCCGCGCGCTTCACGCACATGCTGAACGACGTGTCGTTGTGCGTCTGCGCTCCCGCGCCGCGCAGACGCGTATCGAAGCGCAGTCCTTCGATCGCCGCGCGGCGATAGCTCATGTTCGCACCCTTCAGCGTGTCGACTTCGCGCGCGCCGCCGACGCCGAGATGGTGATTGCCGATGATCTTGCCCGACACGGTGAGCCGGCCGACGAGCGGCTGCTCGCCGTCGAGCAGCCGGCCTTTCTCGTGCACCCAATCGCGGCCGCCCACCGCGCCGACGCGCGGATCGGCCGCGAAAATCGCGCCGATCCGTTCGAGCCAGTCGACGCGCGGCGCCGCATCGTCGTCGGTGATCGCGATCACGTCGCCGCGCGCGGCGTCGAGCCCGCAATTGAGCGCCGCCACCTGCCCCGGCACGTCGACCGCGACGATCCGCAGCGCAAGCGAGCCGCGCACGCCCGGATCGGCGAGCCGCTCGTGGGTCGCATCGTCGTCGGGGCGCGCGACGACGATCACTTCTTCGGGCGCCACGCGCTGCCGCTGCAACGCGATCAGACAGCGCGCGAGATCCGCGGGACGCCGGTAGGTCGGCACGAGTACGGAAATTTTCATCGTCACCTCGTCGATCGAAGCAGGGTCCGCGTCATGCGCTCAGATATTCGTGCACGGCCGCATAGCCGCGGCCGTAGCCGCGGGTGCGCGCCGGCACGCCGTTGAAGATCCCGCCTTGCAGTTGCACGCCCGCCGTGCGCAGCCGCTTGATCGCGTCGCCGATCTCGCCTTCCGTGTGCATGCCGGAGCGCAGCACGAGGAACGTCGAGCCGGCGAGCTCGCCGAAGATCGTCGCGTCGGTGACGGCGAGGATCGGCGGCGAATCGACGATCACCGCGTCATAGCGTTTCGCGAGACCGTCGAGGTACTGCGACAGCCGCGGCGACATCAGCAGCTCCGACGGATTCGGCGGACGCGCGCCCGATGGGATGAACGACAGTCCGGGCACCGACGTTTCGCGGATCGCATCTTCGAGCGCGACCTGATCGCTCAGCAGCTCCGACAGACCGTTCTTCACGCCCGTGCCGAAGTAGCGGTCGAGCGAGCCGCGCCGCATGTCGGCGTCGATCAGCAGCACGCGCTTGCCCGAATGTGCGACGAGCGCGGCGAGGTTGACGGCGAGAAAGCTCTTGCCGATGCCGGGCGTCGGGCCCGTCAGCACGATCACGCGGTTCTTCGCGTCCATCAGTGCGAACTGCATCGCGGTGCGCAGGCTGCGCAGGCTTTCGACGCTCAAGTCCTTCGGCCGCGCGCACGCGAGGATCGGCCGCACGCGGCTGCCCTTGTCGGCAGCATCGAAACGCGTCTGCTCGGCACTCATCGGCACGAGTCCGTACAGCGGCAGGTTGAACGCGCGTTCGATGCGATCCGGATCCTCGATGCCATGGAACAGGTTGCGGCGCATGAACACGACGCTCGTGCCGAGAATCAGGCCGAGCAGCGTCGCCGCCGACAGGATCAGCATCTTCTTCGGCTTCACCGGCACGCCCGGACGCAGCGCCGCGTCGACGAGCCGGATGCTGCCGCCCGTGCCGGCCTTCTGCACCGACAGCTCCTGCACGCGGTTGAGCAGCAGCACGTAGATGTCTTCCGCGACCTTCGCGTTGCGCTGCAGCGCGACCGCCTTCACTTCGGTCGCCGGCAGCCCGCGAAACTTGCCGTCGTACTTCGCGCGCTCCGCTTCGAGCTGCGCGAGCTGCTGCTTCGCCGCGATGACGAGCGGATGCTCTTCGGTGTAGCGTTGCGCGAGCGCCGCGAGCTGCAGCCGCTGCGCGGCGATCTGCTGCTCGTACTGGACGCTGCCTTCGAGATAGACCTTCGCTTCGTCGCTCGCATTGATCGAGCCCGACGTGCGCTGATATTCGGTGAGCTCCGCCTCCGCGCGCTCGAGGTCCGACTTCAGGCGCGGCTCTTCGTTCTTCAGGAACTCGAGCATCTTCGTCGCTTCGGCCTGCTTGCTCGTGATGTGCTGATGCAGGTACGACTGCGCGAGCGCGTTCGCGATCTGCGCGGTTTGTTCGGGATCCTTTCCTTCGAGCGAGATCTGGATCACGCCCGTCTGCTTACCCTGCTCGGCCACCTGAATCGCCGACTGGAATCCGGTGATCGCATCGAGATCGTTCTGCCGGATCACCGTGAAACGCGTGCCGGGACGCGCGACGAGCTTCGTCACGTTGATCGTCGCACCGCCGCCCTGTTCGTTCTCGCCGACCTTGCCGCGCAGCAGCAGGTTGCCGTCCGGATCGGCGAGCGTGTAGTCGCCTCCCGTGCCTGCCGTCAGCGTCAGCTTCTTGCCTTCGAGCGCGGGCGTCACGTTGATCGAATCGACGTCCGCCTCTTCGCCGCCCCACGCATACGACGACAGCCCGAGCCACGGCTTCGCCGGTCGCCCCGGCGTCGCGAGCCGCGCGGCGATCGCGCCGAGAATCGGAAACGTGTCCGGCGTGACCGACGAGTTCAGCTTGAACTGCTCGACGACCGGCGCGACGACGCCGCGGCTCTTGATGATCTCGATTTCCGCGTCGGTCGGCGGCGTCGCCGGGCCGCCGTTGATGACGGCGCCCGTCTGCGTCTGCGTGAGCGCTTGCGACGTGTTGTCGCTCGCCTCGACGCGAACCTGCGCATCGGCCGAGTACACCGGCTTCGCGATATAGCAGTAGAGCCCGGCGAGCGCGATCACGAAAAGCGCGATGCCGAGAAGCAGCCAGATATCGTCGAGAATCACCTGGATCAACTGACCCAGGACGACGTCTTCCTCGTCGGTCTTCACCGCGAGGTCGGCATAAGGATGTTTCGCTTGCGTATTCACCATGCATTCCCGCTTGAGGTTGAGGCGGGCCGCGCGCGACGGCCCGGGACCGATCAGCGCGTGATCTGCTTCATGTAGTAAATCGACTGGATCGTCGGAAACACCTGCTGGAGCAGGCGGTTGAAGCGCACCGACTCGGTCGTGCCGACATAGACGACGTCGAGCGGCTTCAGCTGGAAGCGGCTCGACAGCATCAGCGCGTCCGGCTGCGTCATGTCGAGACGGAAGATGTCGGGCGTGTTCGGCTTGTCCTTCAGGTCGCGCAGCACGTAAACCTGGCGCGGGTTCGCGTCGGTATCGAGAATCCCGCCGCCCGCCGTCAGCGCATCGGCGATCGTCAGGCGGCCCTTGAGCATCGGCACCGTCGCGGGCGTCTTCACTTCGCCCATCACGAACACGCGGCTGTCGCTGCGGTCCGGCACGTTGACGATGTCGCCCGGCTGCAGCATCACGTTCTGCGTGACGTCGCCGCGATCGAGCATGCCGTTCGCGTCGAGCTGGTAGAACTTGCCGTCGCGCGTGAGACGCACGCGCTGCAGGTCGGCCTCGTTCGTCGAGCCGCCCGAGCGTGTGATCGCATCGACGAGCGTGATCGGCACGTCGGTGATCGCGAGCGGACCGGGCGTCTTCACTTCGCCCGTCACCTGCACCTTCTGGCTGCGGTACGACAGCACGCGAACGTCGACCTGCGGATTCTTCACGTAGCGCGCGAGCCGCGCGGCGAGCTCGTCGCGCACCTGGCCGACCGTCTTGCCCACCGCCCGAAGGCGGCCGACGAACGGGAAATAGATCGTGCCGTCGGCTCCCACCGTCTGCCCGTACGGATCGGCCTGTCCAGGCAGCGCGTTCGTATACGGCTGCTGCAGCGCGCCCGCGACCGTTTGCGTCGTGTTGCCGCCGCTCGAGAACGACTGACCTTGCGGCGTCGTCAGCTCCGGGTGATCCCAGACGGTGACGCCGAGAATGTCCTGCGGCGCGATCCGGTACACGTACTGCGCCGGATCGGTGTAGTGCGACGGCGGCAGCGGCCGATCCTTGCGCTGCGCTTCGGCCTGCGAAACGACCAGCTGCGCGGTGATGAGCTGCACGTTGTAGTGCTCGGTCGGTTGCGCATCCTTGTCGTCGAGGCGCGACGTATCCATATAGTTGCCGGGCGCCATCGAGCACGCCTGCAGCAACGATGCGAACGCGACGGCGAGCGCCATGGGTTTAAGCGAACGATTCAACATATCTTTTGCAACCATCCTTGAACCAGACGTTCGATCAATGTGTAGCTCTGTCGATAATCGACCTCGGGACCGCCGTAGGGATCGGCGATCTCGGCGTCTTCCCATTTGCCGAGCAGATGCACCTTGCCGCGCGCGAACGGATCGAGCGACTCGACGCCGGCGATCTGCTGGCGCTCGGTGACGAGGACGAGATCCGCCGCACGCACGAGCGCTCGGCTCAGGCGCCGCGAACGGTGCGGCGCCGCGTCGACGCCACGCTCCGCCAGCAAGCGCGACATCGTCGGATCGATGCCGTCGCCGTCGTTCGCGTCGATGCCCGCCGAGTGGAACGCGAGCGCGGCGCGCGGCGCCATCGACTTGAACAGCAGCTCCGCGGCCGGGCTCCGGCACACGTTCGCACGACATACGATCAGAATGTTGCGGAACATGGTCGAACTCGCGTCGTCACTCACGCTTTGGCGTGCGCCGTGCGCGCGGCGCGCTCGTCGCTCGCCGCCGTGCGTGACGCGGCGCCCGGCCGCCCGATCGGGTAATACTCGATGCCGAGTTCGCGCATCGCGATCGGCTCGTACAGGTTGCGTCCGTCGAAAATCACGGGCGCCTTCCAGCGTTTGCCGAGCGCGGCGAAATCCGGGCTCTTGAACGCCTTCCATTCGGTGACGATCACGAGCGCGTCCGCATCCTGCGCGACCTGCGCCTCGTCGTCGGCAAACGCAAGCCGCGCGAGCGCATCCGGGCGATCGCCCAGGTCGAGCGCGAGCACGCGCTGCGCCTCCGCCTGCGCGACCGGGTCGTACGCGGTGACGTGCGCGCCGCGCGACAGCAATTCGGCGATCAGCGCGCGGCTCGGCGCTTCGCGCATGTCGTCGGTGTTCGGCTTGAACGCGAGACCCCAGACGCCGAAACGGCGCCCGGTCAGATCCTCGCCGAAGCGCGCGACGATCTTCCGCGCGAGCACGCGCTTCTGTTCGTCGTTGACGGACGACACCGCCTGCAGCACGCGCAGCGCCTGTCCGTGCTCGGCCGCCGTGCGAATCAACGCTTCGACATCCTTCGGAAAGCACGAGCCGCCATAGCCGCAGCCCGCATACAGGAAGTGATAGCCGATCCGCGGATCGGAGCCGATCCCGCGCCGTACCGCTTCGATGTCGGCGCCGAAGCGGTCCGCGAGATTCGCGAGCTCGTTCATGAACGAGATGCGCGTCGCGAGCATCGCGTTCGCCGCGTACTTCGTGAACTCGGCCGAGCGCACGTCCATGTACAGCGTGCGCTCATGATTGCGGTTGAACGGCGCATAGAGTTTCTTCATCAGCTCGCGCGCGCGCTCGCCGGGCACGTCGTCGTCGCAGCCGATCACGATCCGGTCCGGCCGCGTGAAGTCCTCGACCGCCGCGCCTTCCTTCAGGAACTCCGGATTCGACACGACCGAGAACATCGAGTCGTCGCCGCGCGCCTTCAGTTCGTCGGCGACCGCCGCGCGCACGCGCTCGGCCGTGCCGACGGGCACCGTCGACTTGTCGACGATCACCTTGAAGCCCCGCATGCAGCGGCCTATGTTCCGCGCGGCCGCGAGCACGTATTGGAGATCCGCGGAGCCGTCCTCGTCGGGCGGCGTGCCGACCGCGATGAATTGCACGACGCCGTGCGCGACGGCCGCCTCGACGTCGGTCGAGAACTGCAGCCGGCCCGCCGCGCGATTGCGCGCGATGATCTCCGCGAGGCCCGGCTCGTGGATCGGCACGCCGCCGCCGTTCAGGATGTCGATCTTCTTCCGATCGACGTCGAGACAGAACACGTCGTGGCCGATGTCGGCGAGACAAGCGCCCGTGACGAGCCCCACATAACCGCTGCCGATGATAGTCAGATTCATCTGTCGAACCTCTTACCCAGTGAGTCGGAAAACGCGTTGCCGCGCTCAGTACGCATTGCTGCCGGTGAAGCCCTTCCACAGCGTCAGCGCGACGATCTTGATGTCGAGCCAGAACGACCAGTTCTGCATGTAGTACAGATCGAGCTTCACGCGGCCCATCATCTTCTCGATGCGATCGGTCTCGCCGCGAAAGCCGTTGATCTGCGCCCAGCCCGTGATGCCCGGCTTGATCCGGTAACGGAACATGTAGCCCTTGACGAGATCCTTGTAGATGTCGTCGTGTTCGAGCGCATGCGGACGCGGACCGACCACCGACATCTCGCCCTTCAGCACGTTGATGAACTGCGGCAGCTCGTCGAGGCTCGTGCGGCGCAGGAAGCGGCCGACAGGCGTCACGCGCGAATCGTTCTTCTTCGCCTGCGTGACCTTCCCCGCCGCCTCGTGATGCACTTTCATCGAGCGGAACTTGTAGATCTCGAACTCGTTGCCGTCGATGCCCTTGCGCTTTTGCCGGAAGAACACCGGGCCGGGCGACGTCAGCTTGACGAGCGCCGCGATCGCGAGCATCGCGGGCGACAGCATCGCGAGCGCCGCAAGCGCGAACAGCCGGTCGAACACGAACTTCGGCAGGATCCGCACGTCGGTGATCGGCGACGCGGCGAGATTGATCGCGGGCACGCCGAGCAGTTCGATGACTTCCTGGTTGAAGAACGACAGGCTGCGCACGTCCGGCACGAAGCGAATGTTGACGAAATCGTTTCTGAACTCGGTGACGATCCGGTGAATCTGCGGCTCTTCGGAAAGCGGCAGCACGAGCCACAGCTCGCCGATCTCGCGGCTGCGCACGCGGCGCACGAGGTCGCCGAAGCGGCGCTCGATCGCGATGCCGTCGAGCTCGGCCGTCGCCGCGTCGCTGCGCCCGTCGTAGATGCACACCGGATTGAAGCCCGCATCCGGACGCGCGCGCATGTGGGCGACGAGGCGCTTCGTCGCGGTCGCGTCCGCGCTGCCGACGATCGCGACCGACTTGTGATTGAAGCCGCCGCGCCGCAGCTGCCGCAGCACCGCATACACGCAGGCCTTCGACGCGACGAGCAGCGTGATCGTCACCATCGCCCAGTAGCCGAGCCACAGGCGCGACAGATCGCCCGCGTGATGGACGCTGAAGCTCATCAGGATTCCCGCCAGCTCGACGACGAGCCACGCGACCGACACGCGCCACATGAGCCCGAACACCGGCTTGCCGCGCCACGACTGGTAAATGCCGAACGCCGGGAAGAACACGACGACGAGCATGCAGTCGAACACGACGACCGTGCGCTGCAGGTCGTCGAGCCACGCGAAGCCGCCGCGATGAATCATGCCGGCGATCAACGCGCCTGCCACGGCCATCGCGATATCGATCATCCTAGCCAGTACGCTCAGCATGGTTCTTCCTCGTGAGACGGAAACCGGCCGCACACATCTCGTCGACGTGCATCCGATTTAAACATTGCATGCCGTTATTGAACCGGGAAGAAAATCCCTCCCGCAAGCGCACAAGTATTTCTAAAAATAATCGGAAATTTTTTCGGGGACACGATGATAATCAATCAGAATATTTTGCCGAAGCAATCACCCCGATAGACAACCAGAAGATGCGGAGATAGTGATACGGGCCTTTACCCACAAGGCTTCGACGGGTTGGAACCCAATATTTTTTTAATTTTTTATTCATTACTTCGCGTGCATCCCATGCAATTTGCGCGCACCGCACGATAGCAAGCCGCCAATCGAGCGTATCCGCGCGATTCTTTTATTGTCGATTTACGTCGTGCTACAACGTCGGGACAGTCTTGTACTCGAGGAATGTCATCATGACCGCCACGCCCGCCACCGACGCCCGCCCCGCTTCCATCGCCGCCGGCACGCGCCTTTCCGTGCAACCCGTCGTGCTGGCCGGAGGCTCGGGCACGCGGCTCTGGCCGATGTCGCGCGAGCGCCATCCGAAACAATTGATCAATCTGCTCGGCGACGAGTCGCTGCTGCAATCGACCGCGCGCCGCCTCGACGGCCTGTCGAGCGATCATCCGGTATCCGAACGAATGATCATCGTGTGCGGCGAGGACCACCGCTTCACGACCGCCGAGCAACTGCGGCTCGCGGGCAAGGACGCGACGCTCGTGCTCGAACCGCTCGGCCGCGACACCGCGCCGGCGCTGACGATCGCCGCGCTGCGCGCGGTCGCGGACGGCGGCGACGCGGTGCTGACCGTGATGCCGGCCGACCACGCGGTCGCCGACGTCGCGCGTTTCCAGCAAGCGGTCGCGGCCGGCGTGCGCTACGCCGAGCAAGGAATGATCGCGACGCTCGGCATCGTGCCGACGCGCGCCGAGACGGGCTACGGCTACATCCGCGTTGGCGCGGGCGCAAGCGACGCGGAGCTCGGCGTCGCGGTCAGGAAGCTCGACCGCTTCGTCGAAAAGCCGCATCTGGAGCTCGCCCGGCAATATGTCGCATCGGGCGAATACTGGTGGAACAGCGGCATCTTCATCGTCCGCGCATCGGTATGGCTGAAGGCGATTCGCCACTTCCAGCCCGCGATCCACGAAGCGTGCGCGCGCGCGGTCGCGCTCGGCAGCGACGACGGGCCGTTCTTCCGCGTCGATCGCGACAGCTTCGCCGCGTCGCCGTCGAACTCGATCGACTATGCGGTGATGGAACCGCTTTCGAACCTGCCCGCCGTCTGCGAAGGCGTCGTCGTGCCGCTCGACGCCGGCTGGTCCGACGTCGGCTCGTGGGACGCGCTCTGGCAGATCAGCGACAAGGACGACGACGGCAACGTCGCGCGCGGCCGCGTGTGCTTCGAGCAAGCGTCGTCGACGTTCGCGCATTCGGAAGGACGCCTGATCGCCTGCGTCGGCACGCAAAATCTCGTCGTCGTCGAGACGCCCGATGCGATCCTCGTCGCCGATCGCGCGCACGTGCAGGACGTGAAGAAAATCGTCGGACGCCTGAAGGCGGAGTCCGGCGCGGAA
Source organism: Burkholderia oklahomensis C6786 (assembly GCF_000959365.1). NCBI lineage: Bacteria > Pseudomonadati > Pseudomonadota > Betaproteobacteria > Burkholderiales > Burkholderiaceae > Burkholderia > Burkholderia oklahomensis. The sequence continues at coordinate 1,101,647 of NZ_CP009556.1, read as the reverse complement.
GCGTCCGACCACCGCAAGGTGCATCGCCCGTGGGGAAACTACGATTCGGTCGACAGCGGCGAGCGCTTCCAGGTGAAGCGAATCGTCGTCAAGCCGGGCGCGCGCCTGTCACTGCAAATGCATCATCACCGCGCCGAGCACTGGATCGTCGTGCGCGGCACCGCGCGGATCACGCGCGGCGACGAGACATTCCTGCTGTCGGAGAACGAGTCGACCTACATTCCGCTCGGTGTATCGCATCGGCTCGAGAATCCCGGCAAGATGCCGCTCGAACTGATCGAAGTGCAATCGGGCTCGTATCTCGGGGAGGACGACATCGTCCGCTTCGAAGACAACTATGGACGACACTGACGGAACGGCCGCACCGAAGCGGCCACGCGGCCCGCGCGCAAGCGGGCCGCGTGGCGAACGGCACGACCGCAATCAACCGACGCGATACGCGTACTCGCGCCGGTCGACCTGCACTTGCGGCGCATCGCCGCGTCCGTCTGCGAGTGCGCGGCGCCGTTCGGCCGCGAAGTGCTTGATGTTGGTCTCGGCCAGCGCGAGCGCGGACAGCCCGGCGATCGTCGGCACCGACTTGCTCGCCTGTTCGGCAGCGGGCGCCGACGCTTCGCGCGCATCCCGCCCGCCCGCGCATTGGCGGTCGATCCACTGGCGCGCCCAATCGAGCGCGTACTGCTCCGCCGATTCGGCATCCGTGAAACGCGGACCGATGAGTCCCGAGCGCTCGACGCGCCGATCCTCCTGCACGATCTCGGCCCATGCGCGATACATCAGGTTCTGCACGGGCTGCGCGATGCCGTACACGGTATAGCCGCGATAGGTTTCGGTTTGCGGCGTATGCATCCCGAAGCTGAACGACGTGGGATGCGGCGGCCTGCCATGTCCATGGTCGCGCACGGGCGCGCCCGGCACCGTGAAGCCGTGGTGATGCGATGCGTCGACATCGCGACGCTCGCCCTCTTCCTCGTCGCTCGCGAAGCGCCTGACGTTCACGCCCGTGCCCGGACGGCAAACGCTGGCTTGAGCAACCGGCAATTGCCACGACTCCGGGTTTTGCCAGAATACACCGCGCAGGCGATCGCAATCGGCAGGCGACTCCGCGCGCCGAACGGGCGCGACAGGCTCCGGAGGCGGCGGCACGTACGCGAACGCACGGCCGCTTTCTTCCGACAGCACCTTCACCATCTCGCCGAGCGTGCCGCTCGCGAGCCATTCTTCGAAGCGGCGCCGGCACGTCGGGCCGGACGGATAGCGGCCGGGCAGCTTCGACCACGGTTCGCCCGTGGTGAGAATCCAAAGCACCGCGTTCGCGACGACCCGATTCTCAGCGCGCGGTCGGCCTCGTCGGTTCAGTCGGATGGGTTCATCGGCGATCAACGTCGACAGACGGGCCCACTCTTCATCGTTTAGCTCATCGAAGAACATAGATCTCTCCACACAGCCAGGCCGGGCTGCGATTGGCGGCACGGTTGCGAGCGAATCGCACTCGTAACCGCGGCCAGGTTGCACATGGACGCTATTCGGTTGTGCACGCCGGCTCGCTAAGCACAAACAAGGTGCCGCGACTCCCGACGATGACGCACGAACCACTGTCTCACTCGTATGCGATATTTTTTGTGCATGAAGCATACCATCATCAGGGTTTATCTCAATATGACAACGGTGCCATGTTACTCACTGAAACAAGATAGTGATCAAGCAGGGTCAGTATTTCATTTCAATTTTTATGATGTTTTTATTTCGACCAGCTCGAGAGCCCCGCCCAGAAAGGCTGAAGGGAATATGAAAAGTACATTGCAAATGGGCTCCGACGCAAGCTCCGACCCTGGGCGGCAGCATTTTCCGACGTCACTGCAACATCGGTAAATAAAGGGAAAATACGTGACAAATTGTTTATCGATCGGTAATTAAATCCTTTTTCAATCGTTATACTTTTCATTGCACGCAATCTCATAAATGATTGAATGCGATCGATGCCAGCTCCGTCGGCCGCGTGCCGGACAGGCTCGCCCGCTCAGTCGAGGTCGCTCGCAAGCGACGCCGTGACGTCCGGGTCGATCCGCATCGTTTGTACCGGATAGTTAGGATGGTCGCAGCCGATCGACAGCGGCGCGCCCGCCTTGAGCTTCGCCTTCATCGCGTCGCTCAGCTCGAAGCGCACGAAGTGCACGGCGGAAGTCTTCTCGTCCGTGTCGCGCTCGAGGTCTTCGTCGGCAATCGCGTAGACGGGCGTCTCATCGTCGACGACGAGGAACACGTGATCCTCGATGCCGATGAGCCGCGCAAGCGCCGCGCGCCGCTGCGTTTCGTTTTCGTATTCGATCTGCATCGTCGCTTTGAAATTGCTGCCGTCAGGCACGAGCGGCAGATACGCTTCGAGCTCGCCCGAGATGCCCTCCTCGTCGAAGATCTTCTCGATGTGCAGCATCTCGTGGATCTGATAGCGGATCGTCGTCTCGTCCTCGAACAGGAAGCGCAAGTGATTGCCGAGCGACACCGCACGGCGCTGCTTGTGTGCAATCACACGTGCATGTTCTTGCCGGCGCACCTTCGCATAGGCTTCGAGCGTCAACAGCGAGTCGCGGGTGAGCGTCATGTCGTGCTCCTCGTTCGGTACGCCGTGCTCAGATGCCGTATGCCTTGCGCAGCAGCGTGATCGGATGCGCGAAGGGCGGCGGCGCGGCGCCTTTCGCGCCGATCCCCTCTTCGATGTGATGCCCCGCGAGCGCGCAATCGGACGACATGTAGTCGGGCGCCTGCTCCGCCATCGCCTTGAACACCGGCGCGCCGATCCTCAGCGCCTGCGCATGGAATTCCTTCTTCACGCCGAACGTGCCCGCGTGACCCGAGCAGCGCTCGACGACGTTCACCTTCGTGCCCGGCACGAGCGACAGCGCATCGGCCGTCTTGCGTCCGATGTTCTGCACGCGCGCATGGCACGGCACGTGGTACGAGACAGTGCCGAGCGCGTGCTTGAAGTCGGTCTTCAGCAGGCCGTCGCGATGGCGCGCGATCACGTATTCGAACGGGTCCCAGAACGCGTCGGCGACCGCGCGCACGTCGGGATCGTCGGGAAACATCAGCGGCAGCTCGCTCTTGTACATCAGCACGCAGCTCGGAATCGCGCCGATCAGCGCATAGCCTTCGTGCGCATAGCGGGCGAGCACCGCGATGTTCGCCTCCTTTTTCCTTGCGACGCCTTCCAGATTGCCCTGCTCGAGAAGCGGCATTCCGCAGCATGCTTCGCTCGTGACGAGTTCGTACGGGATGTCGTTGTGCGCGAGCACCGCGAGCAGATCGTGGCCGATGCCCGGCTCGTTGTAGTTCACGTAGCAGGTCGCGTAGATCGCGACGCGCCCCGGCGTGCGCTCGCCGTCACGCGGCAGCGGGCCGGACGAGCGCGGCGCGGCGCGGCGGAACTTGCGCGACGCGAACGGCGGCAGCCACGCGTGACGATCGACGCCGAGCGTCGCTTCGAGCGCGCTGCGCACGGCAGGCGTGCGGTTCGCGACATTGACGGTCTGCGTGACGATCGGGATGCCGGCGAAGTAGCCGAGCATGTCGGTGTTCGACAGCAGCTTGTCGCGCAGCTTGACGTCGTTGCGCTTGTAGCGCGCGGCCTTCGCACGCAGCATCAGGTGCGGGAAATCGACGTTCCACGGATGCGGCGGCACGTACGGGCATTTCGTCATGTAGCAGAGGTCGCACAGATAGCACTGGTCGACGACCTTGCCGAACGATTTCGGATCGACCGCATGCGCGTCGCCCGTCTCGGTTTCGTCGACGAGATCGAACAGCGTCGGAAACGCGCCGCACAGCGACACGCAGCGCCGGCAGCCGGCGCAGATCTCGAACACGCGGGTGAACTCGGCGTCGATCGCAGCCTGATCGTGGAACGCGTCCGAGCGCCAATCGAGCGGATGGCGGGTGGGGGCCTCCAGACTGCCTTCTCGGTGAGACATGGGCAGCTCCATCACGTTGCGCGCGGCCGCGCGCGTTGTGCCGGACCGTGCGGCGACGCGCGCGGCCGCCTCCGGCTGACGGTACGACGAGCGAACGCTCGCGCGCCGGCGAGCGGCGCGCTCAGTCGACGAGCGCGTCGAGCGCCTTCGTATACCGATTCGCGTGGCTGCGTTCCGCTTTCGCGAGCGTCTCGAACCAGTTCGCGATTTCGTCGAAGCCTTCTTCGCGCGCGGTCTTCGCCATGCCCGGGTACATGTCGGTGTACTCGTGCGTCTCGCCCGCGATCGCCGATTGCAGGTTCTGGCGGGACGAGCCGAACGGCAAGCCCGTCGCCGGATCGCCGACCGCTTCCAGATACTCGAGGTGGCCGTGCGCGTGGCCGGTTTCGCCTTCGGCCGTCGAACGGAACAATGCGGCGATGTCGTTCTGTCCCTCTACGTCCGCCTTCGATGCGAAGTACAGGTAGCGGCGATTCGCCTGCGACTCGCCGGCGAACGCGTACTTCAGGTTCTCTTCGGTCTTGCTGCCCTTGAGCTGTGCCATCTGCGCCTCCGTGCCTCATGCCGGCGCGCGCGGCGGCGGGCCGGATGAACGATTGTGGGGAACGATGCGCAGCTCGGCTGCCGCCGCTGGGGCACCGTGCATTTCAATCTAGGCGCTCTCGTGCGCATCCCCCAATAGGCTTTTTCAATGTCGTCGATAGTGCGGCGATGGCGGGAGGCGGCGACGGCAGCCGGGTGGTGGCGATGCCGCGCCGCATCGCGGCGCGGCACACGTCAGTCTACAACGTCAGCGCGGCGACGCGGGCGCGAGCGGCCATACGTCGCTGCCCTTCTCGCCCGCCGGCGCGGTCGCGCCCGGCAGCACCTGCTTGCTGATCGAGCGGCTGCGGTTGAAGTACTTCTCGAGCAGCGCGTCGAGAATCGCGACCGTCTCGACATCCGGCACGCCGTCGTAGCGCGACGGCCGGAAGTGCATCTGGAACGCCGACACGATGTTGACCGTCTGCGCGTCGAGCGCCCCCGTCTGCGGCGTGTCGTAGCCGTACGCAAGCAGCTTCGACTGCAGGCTCGCGACGTCGCCCGCGAACGGCCGGTTGGTCCGGTAGTAATCGACGGCTTCCGCCTCCGGCCACGCGCCGATCCGATATTGATCGTAGAGCTTCTTCCACGGGAACAGCGGCCCGGGATCGGTCTTGCGGCCGGGCGCGACGTCCGAGTGTCCGACGACCTTGTGCGGCAGCACCTGATGCCGCGCGACGACGTCGGCGGCGAGCGCGCCGAACACCGCGACCTGCGCGTCCGGATACGGATACCAGCGCCGGTTCATCAGCGGCAGGTTTTCGTCTTCCGGCGGAAAGCCGAGATTGACGATCTCGATGCCGACCGAGCCCGCGTTGAGCATCCGGTCGCCCTGCCAGTAGCTGACGCCCGCATGCCATGCGCGGCGCGCCTCCGGCACGAGTTCGAACACCTTGAAGCGCTGGCCGTCGTCGGCCGCGTCGGGCACCAGATAGTGCGAGCTGACCTGCCGCTGCGTATCGGTCAGCGATGCCAACGAATCCGCGAGCGTCTGCGCCGTGTAGTGCAGCACGAGCGTGCGCACCCGCGAATCCTGATTCGGCGACTGGATCGAGCGGTCGATCGTGTAGCTCGCGCCGGCTGCCGCGCCGGACGACTGCGACGCATCCTGCGCGTGCGCGGACGACACGACGCCGTCGCCATCGCCGCAGCCGGCGAGCGGCAGCATGAGCATTCCCACCGGCCATGCCGACGAACGCGCGAGAAAACCGCGCCTGCCCTCGTTGATGATTTTCGCTTGTTGTTCTTCAGCCATACCCTGTTCCGTAAGAGTCGTAACTTGCGATTGAGAATCGGCGCGATGCGCCGAGCGAGTAGGTTGCGCGATGAAGCAACGCGCGACCGTGGGAGTCGGCGAGGCCGCACAAGTTCCGATTCGGAGTGCGATGCATTCGTGGAAAGCGGGAAAGCGTCGAAGCGAAGTCGACGATGCGGCCGCGTGAAGATGAAGATGCACTGCGCGTCGATATTTCTCGTGGGCGACGCGCGGCTTGCGGCTTGCGGCTTGCGGCTTGCGGCTTGCGGCTTGCGGCTTGCGGCTTGCGGCTTGCGGCTTGCGGAAGGCTACGTCAAGCGCGCCACCGTGTCGGAACGAAACGACGCCGCCCCGGCACATGGCGACAACGCGCAACGACTCGCATGCGCATGTGTCATCCTGATCGACGTCGAAACATGCCTTGTGCGACGACATGACACATGCCGAGACGCAATGCGCGGGCAACGACGCCTACGCACGCACACGCATCCGCAATCCGCCAAACCAACCGCCGCCGATCGCCCCGCGACACATCATCGCGCCATCGCCCGCGCGAGCAGCATCTCGCGCTCGCGCGCATTGAGCGTCATGTCGGCCGCGCGCCGAAACTCCGCCTGCGCCTCGTCGCGCCGCCCGAGCTTCGCGAGCAGATCGCCGCGCACGCTCGGCAGCCAGTGATAGCGCGCGAGCGCCGGATCGGCGGCGAGCGCGTCGACGATTTCGAGCCCCGCCGCCGGCCCGAACGCCATGCCGACCGCGACCGCGCGGTTCAGCTCGACGACGGGCGAAGGCGCGACTTGCGCGAGCGCATCGTAGAGCGCGACGATCTGCTCCCACTCGGTGTCGTCGGCGCTGCGCGCACGCGCGTGGCACGCGGCGAGCGCCGCCTGCAGCGCATACGGGCCGCTCGCGCCGCCCAGCGCTTCCGAGCGCGCGAGCGCGGCAAGCCCGCGCCGGATCAGCAGCGGATCCCAGCGGCTGCGGTCCTGATCGAGCAGCAGCACCGGACGCCCTTGCGCATCGATGCGCGCATGCATCCGCGACGCCTGGATCTCCATCAACGCGACGAGCCCATGTACTTCGCTCTCGTCGGGCGCGAGCTCGGCGAGCACGCGTCCGAGCCGCAGCGCTTCGTCGGTCAGCGCGGGACGCATCCAGTCGTCGCCGGCCGTCGCCGAATAGCCTTCGTTGAAGATCAGGTAGATCACTTCGAGCACCGAAGCAAGCCGCGACGCGCGCTCCGGCGCACGCGGCACCTCGAACGGCACCTTCGCCGCCGACAACGTGCGCTTCGCGCGCACGATCCGCTGCGCGATCGTCGGCTCGGGCGTGAGGAACGCGCGCGCGATCTCGCCCGTCGTCAGCCCGCCCAGCAGGCGCAGCGTGAGCGCGACGCGCGCATCGGTCGACAGCACCGGATGGCATGCGGTGAACACGAGACGCAGCAGATCGTCGCCGATGTCGTCGTCGCGCGCCGCCTCGAGCACGTCGACGACGTCCGGCGCCACGTGCGCGCCGAGCGCGTCGAGATCGAGGCCGATCTGCTCGCGCTTGCGCGCATGCAGCACGTTCTGCCGCAAATGATCGAGCGCGCGGCGCTTCGCGGCCGTCATCAGCCATGCGCCCGGATTGTTCGGCACGCCGTCGCGCGGCCAGTGCTCGAGCGCGGCGACGAGCGCGTCCTGCGCAAGCTCCTCGGCGGCGCCGACGTCGCGCACGAGCCGCGCGACGTGCGCGATGATCCTTGCCGCTTCGATTCGCCAGACGGCATCGATCGCGCGATGAACGGCGGCGTCCGTCATGCGCGCCCTTCCGCGAGCGCCTTCAGGTTCGCGAGCCCCGCGGTGAAATCCGCGCCGACCATCTTGTCGATGCTGAAGAACACCTGCATCAGCTTCGACAGGAACGGCGACGGACCGCGCATCGCCCATGTGACGACCGTCGCGTCGCCGTCCGGCCGCAGCGTGAATTCCGCGACGTCGTGCGCCTCGAACGGCTTCACGAAGTCGAGCTGCATCGTCACGTGCGACGGCGCATCGAGCTCGGTGATCTCGAAGCGCCCGACGCCGACCTTCTCGCTCGTCCACGCATAGCTCGCGCCGATGCCGGACGTCACCGCGCCGTATTCGCCGCGCAGCGCCGGATCCTTGCGCTCGTACGGGTTCCACGCATTGAAGCGGCGCAGGTCCGCCACGTATGGAAAGATGCGCTCGGCGCTCGCATCGATCCGCGCGCTGCGCTCGACGCGAAACATGCCCGGCCGCGACGCCGCATACAGCATCAACAGCAGCGCCAGCGCGACCACCGCCGCGCAGGCGATCACCACGATCTCGACCATCGCCGTCTCCCCTCGCCCGCGTCAGCCGAGCTTGCTGTCGAGCTCGCGGAACCGCTCGACCGCGTCGCTCGGCTCGAAGTCGTCGAGTTCGAACAGCTGCCGCACTTCGATCTCGCCGTCCTCGCGCTCGCCGAACGGCGCGGGAAAGCGGCGGGCCCATTCGAGCGCCTCGTCGCGCGAGCGCACCTGGATCAGCGTGTAGCCGGCGATCAGCTCCTTCGTTTCGGTGAACGGACCGTCGACGACGGTGCGCCTGCCGCCCGAATAACGGACGCGCCAGCCCTTCGACGACGGCTGCAGCCCCGATGCGTCGAGCAGCACGCCCGCCTTCGCCAGTTCTTCGTGATAGATCGCCATCGCGGCGATCAGGGATTCGTCGGGCATCGCGCCGGACTCGCTCGTCGCGTTGGCCTTCACCATGATCATGAAACGCATCGCTCTCTCCTTTGGCAGATGGACGGACGCCTCATCCGGCATCCTGTCCCTACGACGGACAATGCGATCTCCGCTCGACACTCCGGGCGTCGAATCAGGGAAAACCCTTGGATTCGATTCACGCAAATGACGCACTTGCGCTCGCCGCTCCTAAAACCAAGCGAGGAACGAATACGGGATTATTCGCAGCGAGCATCGCCCGGCGATCACGCCGTTCTGGCGGCAGCCAGCCCCGCGAAATTCGGGGCGTTTGGCTCGGCGCAAACGACGCGCGTCCCACCTTGCCCTGCGCCCCGCAGGAAGCCTCGTTGGCGGGCGGCCTGCGGGACACGTTGCAAACCCGTTTAGCGCGAGCCGACCCTGGATCGATGCGATACGCGACGCCTGGCGGGCGCCCTCCGGATTCACCCGAACCCGGTCAGGAGAAGCACGGGCCGATCTCGCGCACCTCGACCGAGCACCATTCGGCAGCGGGGCAGCCCTTCGCGATTGCGAGCGCTTCGCCTTCCGTCTCGACGTCGAGCAGGAAGAAGCCGCCGACCATTTCCTTCGCTTCGGCAAACGGTCCGTCGACGAGACGCACTTCGCCGTTGCGCACCTGCACGCGCGTCGCCTTGTCGTCGGACACGAGCGATTCGGCGCCGATCAGCACGCCGCGCGATTGAAGCTCGCCGGCGAAGTGGCGCATCCGCTCGTACAGGATTTCGCCTTCGGCTCGCGCGCGTGCCGTGCGTTGGCCCCGCGGTTCGACGATCAACAACATGTAGCTCATTTGCGTCACCTCCTATGACGACGCCGTCCGGAATCGCTCGATGCGGCCGCATCGAGCCGGCAATCGCGGATGGCCGCGCCTCTATTCTGAGCGGACGGCGTGCGTCGGTCCATCGGAATCGATGGCTTCCCCGCGATGCGGAACCGCGCGGGCGAACGCGCGCCCGGCGCGTGAAAGCGCCCGGCGTCTCGCGCCCCGGACGCCGGAAACGGTTCTATCGCGGATCGCCGGCCCCGCATCGGCGATCCGCCTCGAGCACGGCCCCAAAAAACGTGGCCTGATTACATATCCATGTCTATTCTTTACGCAAAACTGTCAACATGCGTCATTAAGCTTTCAGGATTCCCACACAACGGACCGTCTTCATGCGCACTCCGACACCCTTGCTCGCCATCCTGTCGCTCCTGCCGTCCCTCGCCCTCGCGGCCACCGCCGCGCCCGTCAGCACGAACTGCGGCGGCAGCGCGACGCCGATCGCCGAGATCCAGGGCGCCGGCGCACCGTCTCCGCTCGCCGGCCAGAACGTATCGATCGAAGCCGTCGTCACGGCCGACTTCGGCGGCGCCGACGGCTTCGGCGGCTTCTTCGTCCAGCAGGCCGATCCGCAGCGCCGCAACCAGCCCGGCGTGTCCGAAGGGCTGTTCGTCTATGCGCCGAAGGCGCGCGCGCAAGCAGGCGATCTCGTGCATCTCGCGGGCAAGGTCGAAGAGAAATACGGGCAGACGCAGCTCACGCTGTCGGGCGGCATCGCGGTCTGCGGAAGCGGCCAGTCGGTCACGCCCGCGACGCTCACGCTGCCCGTCGACAACGCGAGCACGTTCGCCGCATACGAAGGCATGCTCGTGCGGCTGCCGCAGACATTGACCGTCACCGAAGTCTACGAGCTCGGCCGCTACGGCAGCGTGCTGCTCAGCAACGGGCGCCTGCGCACGCCGACGAGCGTCGTGCCGCCCGCGCAGGCGAAAACCGTGGCCGAAGCGAACGCGCGCAACCGGCTGATTCTCGACGACGGCTCGAACAAGCAGAATCCGGCGACCGTCCCGTATCCGGCGCCGGCGCTGAGCGCCGCGAACACGCTGCGTGCGGGCTACACGGTCGGCAACGTCGAAGGCGTGCTGGAAATGCGCTACGGCGCGTGGCGCCTGCAGCCGGTGCCGGGCGCGCGCACGCCCGCGTTCGGCGCGAGTGCGAATCCGCGCGCGGCCGCGCCCGCACGCGATCCGCGCGCGAACCTGCGGGTCGCTTCGTTCAACGTACTGAATTATTTCAACGGCGACGGCACCGGCGGCGGCTTCGACGATCCGAACAACCGCGGCGCGAAGAACTACGACGAGTTCGTCCGGCAGGACGCCAAAATCGTCAGCGCGCTGAAGGCGCTCAATGCCGACGTGATCGGCCTGATGGAAATCGAGAACGACGGCTACGGCGAGCTGAGCGCCGTGCGCCAGCTCGCGGCGAAGCTCGGCGACGGCTGGCGCGTCGTCGATCCGGGCATCGCGCGGCTCGGCGGCGACGCGATCTCGGTCGCGCTGATCTACGACAGCCGCAAGGTGAAGCCGGTCGGCGAGGCCGCGACGCTCGCGATCGACGACAAGAACCGCCAGCCGCTCGCGCAGACCTTCCGGCCCGTCGGCGGCTCGCGCGCGGTGACGGTCGCCGTGAATCACCTGAAATCGAAGAACTGCCCGAGCGCGACGGGCGACGACCTCGACCAGGGCGACGGTCAGGGCTGCTGGAACGCGACGCGCACGCGCGCGGCGTCGAAGGTCGCGGACTGGCTCGCCCGCACGCCGACCGGCGTGCCGAGCGAAGGCGTGCTGCTGATCGGCGACCTCAACAGCTACACGTACGAGGATCCGGTTCGCACGCTCGAGTCGCGCGGCTACGTGAATCTCGTGTCGAGCAAGATCGGCGCGGGCGCGTACAGCTACGTGTACAACGGCGAGGCCGGCTATCTCGACCACGCGCTCGCGTCGAGCGCGCTCGCGTCGCGCGTGAAGGCAGTGCACGACTGGCACATCAACGCGGACGAGCCGATCGCGCTGCAATACACGCTCGCGTACAAGACCGCCGAGCAGCAGCGCACGTACTACGCGCCCGACGCGTATCGCTCGTCGGATCACGACCCGGTGCTGATCGACATCGCGCTCGCCGACGAGTATGCGGCCGCCGCCTCCCGCAAAGGCGCCGAAATGGCCGCCGCGCATAGCCGCCGCGCCTGGCGGTAACGCATCCGATGTCGCGCCGTTCGTCATGCGGGCCGTGTGACGAGCGGCGCGACACGTATGGCCGTGCGATACGGGGGTTTGCGGAAGCGGCGTCGGACGGCCGGTTGCACGTTGGCGGTTGGCGGTTGCCTTGCCGACGCAAGGCAATCAACTCCTATCGGTTTTCCTCGCCGCATCGCGTCAATGCATGCAGCTCGCGAACACGTTCGACGATTGCGGCGACGAATCCGCGATCCGCTCGATCCCGTCGACGCCGGATCGTTCGGCGCGCATACGCGCCGCCGTGACGACGTGACGACATGACGACCCGATGACGGAATCCTCGCGACGATCGCTTCTCGAAAGGCCCATCCCATCACGCGATCGCAGCGACGGACGAAACGGCACGCACAAGAAGAAATAGACCACCGCCGATGCGCAATCCGCACAAGTCACAATTACCGAATGCCGCCGCGCAAATCCGGAAAAAATTCCTTTTCCCGTTCGCATACTTAATCAATCCCTGCATCCGATTGCCGCACAAAATGTTGCATTTTCCGCCGAGCCCCGCCCCGCAAAGGCTTCGGCCCCGTCGCGACGGCCTGCCGGGGCCGCCGCGCGAAACTCAGGGCCGGATAACGGATCACACGTGAGCAACGCCCGCACATTTCCCTCGAACCATCAGGAGAACGACCATCATGGCTCTTTCCGACACTGTCGAATACAAGCTTGACCGCGGCCTCTCCGAAGCACGACGCGTCGGCCGCCGGTTCGCGCGCGATGCGCGTTCCGCGGCGCGCGACCTCAACGGCGACGTGAAGGACAACATGCGCTCGCTCGTCGACGAGCTCGACGCGCTGCTGAAGGAGGACGGCGACGCCGACGCGCTCCGCAAGCGCCTGCACGGGCGGCTCGAAGCCGCGCGCGACACGCTCGACGACGCGTCGTGGCACGCGTCGCGCCGGCTGCGCGAATCCGCCGAGCGCGTGTCGCAGGTCGTCCACGACAATCCGTGGCAGACGGCCGGCATCATCGCCGGCCTCGCGTTCGCGGCAGGCATCCTCCTTGCGCGTCGATAAGCGCGGCGCTTTCGCCCGACGTTCAACCATCAAGATGGAGGAAGCATCATGCGCAAGACGTTCGTTATGAAGGTCGCGATCGCGACCGTGCTCGGCAGCCTGGCGCTCGCAGGCTGCACCACCACGCCCGACCAGCCGGCAACCGCATCGTCCAACGCGTCGACGCGCGAAGCGATCGACGCGCGCGTGAACGCGACGCTGTCGCGCCTCTACTCGACGGTGCCGGGCTCGCGTGAGCTCGTCTCGAAGTCACGCGGCATGCTCGTGTTCCCGAACGTGCTGCAAGCCGGCTTCATCCTCGGCGGCCAGAGCGGCAACGGCGCGCTGCGCGTCGGCGGCGCGACGGTCGGCTACTACAACACGTCGTCGCTGTCGGTCGGCCTGCAGGCGGGCGCGCAATCGAAGGCGCTCATCTTCCTGTTCATGACGCAGGACGCGCTCGACAAATTCCGCAATTCGGAAGGCTGGGCCGCGGGCGCCGACGCGTCGGTCGCGCTCGTCAAGATGGGCGCGAACGGCGCGGTCGACACGTCGACCGCGACGGGTCCGGTCGACGTGATCGTCCTGACCAACGCCGGCCTGATGGGCGACCTGTCGGTCAACGGCACGAAGGTCACGCGTCTGAAGCTCTGACGAAACGCGGCGCGGCGCCTCCTTCGCCCGCGCCGCTTCGCCCCCGCGCCGCGGCGGCCCGCCGCGGCGCTTTCGATCGCAGCCCGAACGATGTGCGCTCGGGGCGCGGCAACGCACGGTCGCCGCGCGGGACGCGTCAGGCATAATCGATGCGTCACGGCGGGCCGCCGCGGCGCGGCTCGCCCGTTCGATCAACCATCCTCCCCTGAGCACACCATGGATAGCGGGAACGATCACCAAAAATTCTTCCACCTGCTGCTGTTCGTCGTCACCGTCGGTCTTTGCTGGATATTGACGCCGTTCTTCGGCGCGATCTTCTGGGGGACCATTCTCGCGATCCTGTTCCAGCCCGTGCAGCGCTGGCTCGCCGCGCGCTTCGGCAAGCGCCGCAATCTCGCCGCGCTCGTCACGCTGTCGCTCATCATCCTGATCGTGATCCTGCCGCTCGCGTTCGTCGCCGGGACGCTCGTGCAGGAAATCACGTACGTGTATCAGCAGATCAAGACGATGCAGCCGAACATGACGCAGTACTTCCAGGACATCATGCACGCGCTGCCGACATCCGTGCACCGCGTGCTGCACAACTACGGGCTCACCGACATCGCCAGCATCCAGAAGAAGCTGACCGACGGCGCGGCGGCGATCAGCCAGTTCGTCGCGACGCAGGCGCTCAGCATCGGGCAGAACACGTTCCAGTTCGTCGTCAGCTTCGGCGTGATGCTGTATCTCGTATTCTTCCTGCTGCGCGACGGCGGCGAGATCGGCCGCCGCGTGCGGCGCGCGCTGCCGCTCGCCGAAGACCACAAGCAGCATCTGCTGACGAAGTTCACGACCGTCGTGCGCGCGACCGTGAAGGGCAACATCGCGGTCGCGGCCGTGCAGGGCGCGCTCGGCGGCCTGATCTTCTGGATTCTCGGGATCGAAGGCGTGATCCTGTGGGGCGCGCTGATGGCGTTCCTGTCGCTGCTGCCCGCGATCGGCGCGGGACTCGTCTGGGTGCCCGCCGCCGGCTACCTCGCGGTCACCGGGCAGATCTGGAAATGCGTGATCCTCGTCGCGTTCTGCGTCGGCGTGATCGGGCTCGTCGACAATCTGCTGCGGCCGATCCTCGTCGGCAAGGACACGAAGATGCCCGACTGGGTCGTGCTGATCTCGACGCTCGGCGGGATGGCGCTCTTCGGGATCAACGGCTTCGTGATCGGCCCGCTCGTCGCCGCGCTGTTCATGGCGAGCTGGGACATCTTCGCGCGCGCGGAGCAGGTCGACTGGGAATGACGCGCCGGCGGCGTCTCGGCGCGCCGTCCGACGCACCGCCCGGCGCTCGGATTCCAAACGAAAAACCCGGCCTGGGCCGGGTGGCCTGGGCCGGGGTTTTCTCTGGCAACGCCGCGCGTCGGCTCCGATCGGGCCCGAACGACGACGGCAACCGCACCCGCGCGGCACGACGAAGCGACGCCGCGCGTCGCGCCGCCGCTCACTCGAAACTGAAGCGCAGATCCTTGACGACGGGCTCCCTGCCCCAGTTGAACGAGCATACGCGTCCGGTTTCGAGGCTCACCGCGTCCGTGCCCTTGCCCTGTGTCTCGCTGATCGGCTGGCAGCCGCCCGAAATCGTCACGGTCGGCGTGCCCTGCTTCGACAGCGGAAACTCGATCGCGCCGTCCTCCGGCACCGTGTGCGTGAGCGCAACCTTCTCGACGTAGTCGTCGGGCAGCATGAAGATCGGCGAATCGTCGACCCACAGCGTGTAGTAGTCGTGCTTGAACGGCGTCTGCTCGACGCACATCTTCGACGTGTGCACGCCTAGCTTCTGGGTCTGGCACAGCGGCGCGGCGACGCAGACCGAACCTGCGGCGAGCAGCGGCACGAGCGCCGCCCAGCTTTTCTGGATTGTTCTTTTCATTTTCGACTCGAAAAGGAATGGCGGAAGGAAGTCATGCCGTTTCGCACGACGCCGCGCGCGCTCTCAGGGCCGCGTGCGGCGACCGCTATCTTACAAACGATCGTCCGCGAACAGAAGAGGTGTGCGGGTGCGGCGGGCGCGGGGAGCGGGGAGCGGCAGACGGCGGACCGTGAGCCGTGAGCTATGTGGTGTGGGCGGCGGGCGGCGGGCGGCGGGCGGCGGGCGGCGGGCGGCAAGATTAGTCGAACTTACCGAGTACATCGACCCCGCTCGACTGCGCTCGACCGCCCCCCGCCGCCGATTCCCCCGCCGCGCTCAGAATGTCGTGCGCATCCCGACCGTCACGCTGCGCCCGCCTTGCGGCGCGATGTTTCGCACGACCGAACTCGCGTAGCGGATGTCCTGGTTGGTCAGGTTGTCGCCGCGCAGGTAGGCGAGCCAGTTCGTCGCGCCGACGCGGAACTTGTACGTCAGCACGACGCCGAGCGACGTGTAGCCGTCGGTGGCGAGATCGTTGTCGGGCACGCGGTGCTGCGCCCACGCGCGCGTGACCTGCGCGCGCGCGCCGAACGGCCCGTAGCCGTAATCGGCCGCGAGCGTCGCGCGCAGCGGCGCGATCCGCGGCAGCGGCTCGCCCGTGTCCGCGTTGCGCGCATGCGTGTAGTCGGCCGTCAGCTCGAAGTCGACGCGATGCCCGCGCTTCTCGAACGCGCGCCACTTGCCTTCGAGCTCGACGCCGTAGAATTCCGCGCGCACGCCGCGATAGACGGCCTCGCGCAATGTGTCGTCGGCGCCCGCCGCGACGGGCGCGCCTTCGTCGTCGACGAGCCGCCCGGTGTCGTATTCGGCAAGGTAGTTCCGGAAGCGGCTGTAGAACACGCCGACGCTGCCGCGGTTCGGCCCGCTCGCGTAGCGCAGCGCGAGATCGGTCGACACCGCCTTCTCCTTCTGCGCATCCGGCAGGCCGATCAGGTACTGCCCCGTCGCGCCGTGCGGGCCGTTCGCGTACAGCTCGTAGAACGTCGGCGCGCGCTCCGTGTACGACACGTTGCCCGCGAGCGACCAAGCGGGCGCGAGCTGGTACAGCGCACCCGCGGACACGCTGCCCGCGTTGAAGTCGCGCCCGCGTGCGAAGCCGAACTTGTCATCGCCGTTCGCGCTCGGGTCGAGCCGCACGTGCTCGATCCGCGCGCCGGCGGAGAGCTTCAGCGCGTCGGTCGCCTGCCATTGCTCGAGACCGAACAGCGCGACGCTCGTCGTGCGCGTCGTCGGCGCGAGCGCTTCGCCGCCGAGCGCGGAGAACGTGTTCTGGCCGACCTGCACGCCGAGCGCGCCTTCGAACGGACCGATCTTGCGATGCCGCGCCTCGACGCGCGCCTCGTAGCCGTGATTGCGGAACGTCGTGCCGGTCACGCCGTCCTCGATCTCCCTGTGCAGATAGTTCGTGTAGCCGAAGTCGAATTTCAGCTGCGAGAACGGACCGCGCAGGTTGCGCACCTCCGACGCGACCGCGACGCGCTCCTGGCGCATCTGCAGCCGCGCGTCGGTTTCGGCGACCGAGCCGTAGTTCGATTCGTAGCCGCTGTACGACGCGCCGACGTAGCCGTCGGCCCATGTGTACGCGCCGCCCGCCGCGCCGCCGTAGCGTCGGCCGTCGCTGTTCGGCAGCTTGCCGTACGGCTCGCTCGCGTCTTCGCCGTCGAGCGCGCGCTGGCGCGCCGAATGCGCGAAGCCCGGGATCCGCAGTTCGTCGGTCTCGCGGCCGAACGCGTCCACATGGAACGCGAAGCGGCCGTTGCCGCCCTCGACGAGCGCCGCGCCCGCGCGCGCGTTGTTCGCGCCGCCATAGCTCGCGTCGACCGCGCCCGTGACGCCCTTGAGCGCTTCGCGCGGAATCCGGTTGTCGATCGTATTGACGACGCCGCCGACCGCGTTGCCGCCATACAGCAGCGCCGCCGGCCCGCGCACGATCTCGACGCGCTCGACGGTGAGCGGGTCCTGCGGCACCGCGTGGTCGTACGACAGCGACGACGCGTCGTACGCGGCGACACCGTTCTGCAGCAGGCGGATGCGGTCGCCGTCCATCCCCCGGATGATCGGGCGGCCGACGAGCGGGCCGTAGGTCGTCGTCGACACGCCGGGCAGGCCGTTCAGCGTGTCGCCGAGCGAATCGGCGCGGCGCAGCGTCAGCGCGTCGCCGGACAGCGACGCGGTCGGCGACGTGAGCGCCGACGCGCCGAGCGGATTGGCGGTCACGAAGATCGGCGCGAGCGTCGTTGCCGGCGGTTCGTTCGACGGACGGTCGGCGGACGGCGCGCTCGTCTCGCCGTGCGCGAGGCTCGCGGCGAGCAGCAGCGACAAGGGATGCAGCCTGCGAACGAAAGGCGGCGCGATACGTCGGTGGTCATCCATTGCGGTAATCGGTGTGGTGTTGTCGGGTGGACGGGATCACGAGCCGAATCGTGCAGCGCCGTCGAAACGATATAACGTATCAATATCGACGCGCACAATGGCCTGTGGCGAAACGCATCGACAGCCGATTCGACGAGCACGGCGGTGCAGTTCACGGCCCGCGGCCCACGGCGGCTTACGATGGCCTCGATATGTTATATCATTTCAATACATGTAACAAACGCCTTACAGCATGGTGGCGGCGGCAGCGCGGGCCATGTCGGCTGCCGCTGCGGCTGTGCGTAGGATGCGCCCGGCGCGATTGCCGCATCGGGCCGGCCGAACATGCGCGGCACCGATGCGGCGTTCCGATCGAGGCGCGGATTCGCACGGATTCGCTCGCTGCGCCCGCCTCACCCCACCCGCTCACGACCCCATCGTCCGACGCACGCCGACCGCGTCGCCGCAGTCCGGTCCCGCCCAGCCCTTGCCCCTGTCGCGCCGCCTCGCATTTCCACACGCATATTTCATGCGTGGATCGCGAGACGTCCGACGCCGTGGACTCGCCGCATCGAACGCCGGGCGCTTGCGCCGCCCGCCGTCGAGGGCGCGCGCCGTCCGGGTCGCTCGCGTCGACGTGGTATCGTCAGGCGCTCGAAAACCGACAAAGTCCTTTCAGCTTCACGCATGCATCCTTTCCGCTCGATCCTCCCGCTGGCCCTGTTCACGGCCGTCGGGCTCCTCGCAACCGACCTCTACCTCCCCGCCGTGCCGTCGCTGCCGCAGCAGCTCGGCGGCTCGATCGAAAGCGCGCAGGCGACGCTCGCCGCGTTCTCGGCCGCGCTCGCCGTCTCGCAGCTCGCCTGGGGCGCCGCCGCCGACCGCCTCGGACACCGCCGCACGCTCGCGTTCGCGGTGCTGCTGCAGCTCGCCGCGGGCGCCGTCTGCGCGCTCGCGCCGTCGATGGGCGTGCTGATCGGCGCGCGCGTCGTGCAAGGCTTCGGCGTCGGCGCGGCGACGGTCATCGTCCCCGCGATCGTCAGACAGTCGTTCGGCGACGGCGGCGCGGTCCGCGCACTCGCGTGGCTCGGCATCATCGAGAGCGCGGTGCCGGGGCTCGCCCCCGTCGTCGGCGCGGCGCTGCTCGTCGTCGCCGACTGGCGGATGAGCTTCTGGATCATCGTCGCGCTGTCCGTCGTCGCGGCGCCGCTCGTGTTCCGCGTGATTCCCGCCGCTTCGTCGACGCACGCGCCGGCGCACGCGGACTCGGGCCAGCGCGCGGGCGGCTATCGGCGTCTGCTGCGCTCACCCGTCTATCTCGGCTACGCGCTCGGTCACGCGCTGTGCTTCGCCGCGCTGCTCGCGTTCGTCGCGAGCGCGCCGCAGGTCGTCGAGATCTGGCTCGGCGCGGGGCCGTCGACGTTCAGCCTGATGCAGGCCTGCGGCGTCGCGGCGTTCATGCTGACCGCGTCGCGCAGCGGCGCATGGTCTGACGCGCTCGGCCTCGACCGGGTCATCTCGCTCGGCGCGCTGCTGCAGTTCGCGGCGGCGGCCGCGTTCCTGCTGCTCGCGCACCTCGAGCTGCGCTCGACGGCGCTCGTCGTTGCGTCGTGGATGCTGTTCTGCGGGTCGCTCGGCTTGCGCGGGCCGGCGTCGATGGCGCGTGCGCTCGCGGCCGAGCCGTCGATCGCCGGACGCGCGGCCGGGCTGCTGATGTTCTTCGGCCTCGGCGCCGCCGCGCTCGCGACGCAGGCCGTCGCGCCGTTCCTGCATCTCGGGCTCGCGCCCGTCGCGTGGATGTGCACGGGCTTCACGCTCGCGAGCGGCGCGGTGATCCTGTGGGGAATCGCGATGCGAGGAAAGCATGGCGACGTCGCGGCGGGGTCGGCTGCGCGGTGAAAGTGACGCGAGCGGCGGGAAAGCCGTGCGGGCGCTTCGGAAGCGGCGAACACGGCGCGGCAGCGTGCGTGCGGCAGCGCCGGCCGCGCGGGTCGGCGCGATGAAGCGCCACAATGTCTTTGGCCGCCGCTCCGAAGTCTCGAACGCGCAATGCCTCGCAGCATTCGAAACAGTTGCTGTTGAAATCGCTACGCGGCCGAAGCGGTTGACACAGTCGAAGTCATCGAAGCAGACGCGAGACGACAAGTCCGGCCAATCCGGCCAATCCGGCCAATCCGGCCAATCCGGCCAATCCGGCGCCGGCAGCATACCGAACGCCCCGCTGCAACGGACGGTAAGTTGGCTTAATTTGCCGAAATTGACTTGGTTCGGCCGCTTCTCGACAATAAACCCAGCTCAGGACGCCGTGCGTTCCCGTCTCGGGATGCGCGGCGCGCCAAAGCGGCCAGACCCCGGTCACCCTCCCCCTTGACTGGAATTCCCGCGCCACGGACGGCAAGCCTCCGTGGCGTTTTTTTGTCGGCATGCGTCCGGCCCGCCGCCGTGCATCGCATCGCACCGGCGATGCCGCCGCCGATCCGTCGCATGCGACGCCCACATTGCGCATCGATGCCCTTGCGCGCTTCCGCCCGGCGCCGCATCTCGCGCGCCACGATCGACACACGGCAACGCGCCGCATTCGCCGCACACGCATCCATGTCCGCTCATCTTGCATGCGAGACGCGCCTCGCGCCGCACGGCTCGCGAGCCGCGGCGCCCCCGCCGCGCGTATCCGGCAATCACGCCGCGTCGACCGCCACGGCCGCGTGACGCATCCGCGCGAAGCTCGCGCAGCACGCAAGCCCAGCAAAAGCGCTGCCCATCCACAGCGCGACGATCGCGCCCGTTGCCCGCTCGGCGATGCAGCATGCGGCGACGAGCACCGCGCCCGTCGTCTGGCCGATCGGGCGCGCGGCCGGAATGATGCCGCTCGCCGCAGCGGTGCGTTCGCGCGGCGCGGCCGCGTCACGCCTGCGGATCGACCCGCAGCACGAGCTTGCCCCGATGGCTGCCGTCGAACAGCCGGTTCAGCACGTCGGGCGCGTTGGTCAGCCCGTCGGCGACGGTTTCCTCCGCCTTCAGCCGGCCGTCGCGCAACCAGCCCGCGAGCGTCGCGACCGCTTCGCGGCTCTTCCGGTAATCGAGGATCAAGAAGCCGCGCATCGTCAGGCGCTTCGCGATCAGCACGCTGACGTCGTCGGACGGGCGGCCGCTGTTGTAGTTCGCGATCACGCCGCACAGCGCGACGCGCCCGCCGATCACCATCCGCGACAGCACCGCGCGCATGATCTCGCCGCCGACGTTCTCGAAGTTCACGTGCACGCCGTCGGGCGTCGCGTCCTTCAGCGCGCGCTTCCAGTCGTCGGCCTTGTAGTCGACGGCCGCGTCGAAGCCGAGCTCCTCGGTCAGATAGCGGCACTTGTCCGCGCCGCCCGCGATCCCGACGACGCGCGCGCCATGGATCTTGCCGATCTGTCCCGCGACGGAGCCCACCGACCCCGCCGCCGCCGACACGACGAGCGTCTCGCCCGGCTGCACCGGCGCGATCTCGGTCAGCCCGTAGTACGCGGTGAGCCCGCTCATCCCGCATGCGCCGAGAAGGCGCGGCAGCGGCAGGCCCAGCGCGGCGGGCAGCTTCGTGTACTGCGCGGCTTCGTCGGCGCGTACGTGCGCGTAGTCCTGCCAGCCGACGAGCCCCTGCACCAGATCGCCCTCGGCGAAGCCCGGCGCGTTCGACGCGACGACGCGCCCGATGCCGAGCGCGCGCATCACGTCGCCGATCGCGACGGGCGGCAGGTATTGCGGGATGTCGCTCATCCAGACGCGATTGGTCGGATCCATCGACAGATACAGCACGCGCACGAGCATCTCGCCCGGCCCGAGCTCCGGCAGCGGCGCTTCGGCGAGCGTGAAGTGCTCCTGGCCGACGCGCCCGTCGGGGCGCGCCTTCAGGCGCAGTTGGCGATTGACGGGTGTGGACATGGACGTCACCTTCAGGATTTCGATGAATGGAAAGATGCGGGGCGCGCGAACGTTGCGAACGCGGCTGTCGCATTGCCGCGAACCGCAGCCACGCCGGCGGGGCTCTTCAACGCCGACGGACTCGCAAGAACCCGCCGCCGGCGCATGCACGCGACATCAGACCGCGCACATCCCGCCGTCGATCACGAGCTCCGCGCCCGTCACGTAGCGGCTCTCGTCGGACGCGAGATAGACGACCGCATGCGCGACGTCGTCCGGCTCGCCGAGCCGGCGCATCGGCACGCCGCGCGCGAGCTTGCGCGCCGCCTCTTTCTCGCCGAACTGCTGGACGACCGGCGCGACGATGCCCGTCATGATGAACGACGGATGGATCGAGTTGCAGCGCACGTCTGTCTGCCTGCGCGCGCAGTCGACCGCGATCGACTTCGTCAGCGACGCGACCGCCGCCTTCGACGCGTTGTACGCGGTGTAGTCGGGCTCCTGCTTGAACGCGGCGACCGACGAGATGTTGACGATCGACGCGGGTGCGCCCGCCTCCAGATACGGCAGCGCGTGCTTCGTGCCGAGCACGATGCTCTCGACGTTGATCGCCATCACGCGCCGCCATTCGTCGCGCTCGATCTGCCCGATTGCGCCGAACGAGCCGACGCCCGCGTTGTGCACGAGCACCGACAGCCCGCCCAGCGCGTCGTTCGCCTGCGCGAGCCGCGACTGCCATTGCGCTTCGTCGGCGACGTCCTGCACGGCCGCCCACGCGACGCACGCGCCCGCCGCTTCGTTCAGCTCGGCCGCGAACGCGTCGAGCACGGCCGCGTCGGCGATGTCGGTCAGGAACACTGCCGCGCCCTGCTCGGCCATCCGCCGCGCGATCGCGCGCCCGAGGCCGCCCGCCGCGCCGGTGATGAACGCACGCTTGCCGGCAAGACGCAGCGCCAAGTTCTTCGTCATGAACACTCCTGGTTGTTTCGATGTTCGCGCACGCGTCGATGTTCACGCACGCGCGCGCACGCGTGAAGCACGACGTGCGATGCGTGCGCGCCCCCGCCGTCAGTCAGACGGACAGATAGCCGCCGTCGACGTTGAGCACCGCGCCCGTCGTATAGCTCGACGCCGCCGACGCAAGATACAGCACCGCGCCCGCCATCTCCGACGGCTGCGCGGCGCGCCGCATCGGCACGTGCGCGAGCACCTGCTTCAGCACGTCGGGCGTCTGCGTCAGCGCCGACGCGAATTTCGTGTCGGTCAGCCCCGGCAGCAGCGCGTTGCAGCGCACGCCGCTCGCCGCGCATTCGATCGCGAACGCCTTCGTCATCGAGATCACCGCGGCCTTCGTGATCGAGTAGATGCCTTGCCAGTAGCCGGGAATCACGCCGTTCACCGACGCGACGTTGACGATCGATCCGCCGCCGCCCTTCGCCATCAGCTTCGCGCCGCGGCTCGACATGAAGAAGTAGCCGCGGATGTTCACGTCGACGGTCTTCTGGAACGCGCCGAGGTCCGTGTCGACGATCGGCCCGTAATACGGATTCGTCGCCGCGTTGTTGACGAGCACGTCGAGCCGGCCGTGCTTCGCTTCGAGCGCCGCGAAGAGCGCATCGATCTGGTCGAGCTCGCCGATGTGGCACGCGGCCGCCTCGGCCGAGCCGCCCGCCTCGACGATCTCGTTGGCGATCGCGCGGCAATCGTCGATGCGCCGGCTCGTGACGACGACGTGCGCGCCGCACGCGCCGAGCAGCTTCGCGGCGTCCGCGCCGATGCCGCGGCTCCCGCCGGTGACGACGGCGATCTTTCCTGACAGGTCGAACAGGTTGGGTGCGGTCATGGAGAATATCCTGCAATCGATGAAGGAAAAAGGAATCAGCGATGCGTGACGAGCCGCTCGCCGTCCGCGCCGTCGAGGTGCGGCCAGCCGTTGTACGTCGTCACGCGCGCGCCGCCGCGGCCGATCCGGATCCGGCTCACGCTCGTGTTGACGAGCGGCCACGCGAGCTCGAAGCTGCGCTCGACGGGCACGCCGAACAGCGTCGCGACGATCACGCCGATCGGCCCGCCCGACGTGAACGCCCAGATCTCGCGCGCCTGCCGCCGCGCGAGCGCGTCCCATGCCGCGAGCGTGCGTTCGCGGAACTCGGGCCACGGGCAGCCGTAGTCGCCGTCGTGCGCGCCACCCGTCCAGCGCGCGACGGCCGCCGCGAACAGCGCCTGGAACGCGCGGCGCGGATCGGCTTCGCCCGCCATCGCGCGCAGGAGCGCGTCGCGCGTCGCGAACTCGGGCCGGTGGCGCGCGATCAGCTCGTCCGCGTCGAGTTCGTCGAGGCCGGCGAGCGCGAGCCGCGGCGCATCGACGCCCGCCGCACGCACGCAGCCGTCCGCCGTCTGCGCATGACGGCGCAGCGTGCCCGTCGCAATCAGCCCGGGCCGCCGCGCGCCGCGCGCCATCCATGCGCCGAGCCGCGCCGACTGCTCGTCGCCGAGCGGCGACAGGCAGTCGTAGTCGGCCGCGTCGAAGCTCGCCTGCGCGTGGCGGATCAGGAACAGCTCGGTCATCGCGCGCTCCCGGCCGCCGCGATCACGCGCCGGCAGCGCTCGCCGAGATAGCGGACCGCCGCGCCGAAGCCCGCGAACTGCTCGTTCGTCGTATGGCCGAGCACGAAGCGCCGATAGATCTGCTGCGCGATCACCATTAGCCGGAACAGTCCGAACACTTCGTAGAACCCGAAGCCGCCGACGTCGAGCCCCGTGCGCGCGCCGTAGTAGTCGACGATCTCGCGGCGCGTCATCATCCCGTCCGCGTGGGTCGGCTGGCGGCGCATCGCGACGAACGCGGGATCGTCGTCGGCCTGCACCCAGTACGCGAGCGAGCCGCCGAGATCCATCAGCGGATCGCCGAGCGTCGCCATCTCCCAGTCGAGCACGCCGACGATCGACAGCGGATCGGCCGGATCGAGCACGACGTTGTCGAAGCGATAATCGTTGTGGATCGCGCAGATGCGGCTCTCGCGCGCCGGGCGGTTGCGCTCGAGCCACGCGAGCACGTCGTCGCACGGGTTCGTGCCGTCGGTGAGCGCCTTGCGCCAGCGCTCGCCCCAGCCGCTCAATTGCCGCGCGACGTAGCCTTCGCCCTTGCCGAGCGCCGCGACTTCCGCGCGCGACGCGTCGATCGCGTGCAGCTCGATCAGGCGATCGACGAAGCTCTCGCACAGCCTGCGCACGCCGTCCCGGTCGAGCGCCAGCCCGGCCGGCAGTTCGCGCCGCAGGATCACGCCGGCGATGCGCTCCATCGCGTAGAACTCGCTGCCGAGCACCGCGAGGTCGTCGCAGCGCGCGAGGATCGCCGGCACGTAGCGATAGTCGGGCTTGAGCGCCGCCATCACCGACGCTTCGCGCAGCATGTCGTGCGCGGCGCCCGCCTTCGCGCCGGCGGGCGGCCGCCGCAGCACCATCTCGCGTTCGCCATAGCCGATCAGGTAGGTCAGATTCGATGCGCCGCCGTGGAACTGCCGGATTCGCGGCTCGCCGGCCAGACCTTCGATCCGCGACTTCAGATATGCGTCGAGCTTCGCCGCGTCGAGCCGGTCTTCGTCGCGCACGTCGCGCGCATCGTCGAGGCGCACGCTCATGCGCGCTCCGCGGCGGCGAGCTGCCGCTTCGCCTCGAGCTTCGCGACGACCGCGCGATGCACCTCGTCCGGCCCGTCCGCGATCCGCAGGATGCGCGCGTACGCGTAGAGCGCCGCGAGCGGGAAGTCGTTCGACAGGCCCGCGCCGCCGTGGATCTGGATCGCCGCGTCGGCCGCCTGCTGCGCGACCGTCGGCACGACGACCTTGATCTGCGAGATCAGCGACAGCGCCGCCTTCACGCCCTGCGTGTCGATCGTCCATGCGGCCTTCAGCGTCAACAGGCGCGCCTGCTCGATCGCCATCCGCAGGTTCGCGACGACGTCGCCGTTGCCGCCGAGCTTGGCGAGCGGCTTGCCGAACGCGGTGCGCGTCGTCGCGCGCGCGCAGAGCAGCGTGAGCGCCTTCTCCGCCGCGCCGAGCGCACGCATGCAATGGTGGATGCGGCCCGGCCCGAGCCGGCCCTGCGCGATCTCGAAGCCGCGGCCCGGCCCGAGGATCACGTTCGACGCCGGCAGCCGCACGTTCGCGAAGCTGACTTCGCCGTGGCCCGACGGCTCGTCGTACGCGTTGAACACGGGCAGCATCCGCTCGATCGTCACGCCCGGCGCGTCGAGCGGACACAGCACCATCGTGTGCCGGCGATGCGGCTCCGCGTCCGGATCGGTGAGCCCCATGAAGATCACGACGCGCGCGAGCGGATGGCCGATGCCGGTCGACCACCACTTCCGGCCGTTCAGCACGATTTCGTCGCCGTCGATCGTCGCCGTCGCCCGCATGTTCGTCGCGTCCGACGACGCGACCTCGGGCTCCGTCATGCAGAACGCCGACCGGATCTCGCCGGCAAGGAGCGGCGCGAGCCAGCGGCGGCGCTGCTCGGGCGAGCCGTAGCGCGCGAGCACTTCCATGTTGCCGGTATCGGGCGCGTTGCAGTTGAACACTTCGGGCGCGATGAACGAATGCCCCATCAGCTCGGCGAGCGGCGCGTACTCGACGTTCGACAGCCCCGCGCCGCCGTGCTCGACGTCCGGCAGGAACAGATTCCACAAGCCGGCCGCGCGGGCCTTCGCCTTCAGCGTCTCCATCACGGCGGGCTGCCGCCAGCGGCGCCAGTCCGCGCCGCCCGCCAGTTGCTCGAGATAGTGCGCCTCGACGGGCGCGATCTCGTCGCGCATGAAGCCCGCGATGCGCTCGCTCAGTTCGCGGCAGCGGGCCGAGGAAGAGAAATCCATGGCGTCTCCGTGTGGTCGGTTCGAATGGAGACGAGCGTACGCGATCCTCGACAATCGATGAAATGAATATTTATTATGCGAGGACATAGACATCATTGATGGGTTCGCGCGACCGCGCGAGCCGCCCGGACACGCCGATGCAGCCCGACCACCGACTCGACCTGAACCTGTTCCGCGTGCTCGACGCGGTCTACGTGCAAGGCGGCATCAGCGCCGCCGCGCGTGCGCTGCACCTGACGCAGCCGGCCGTCACGCACGCGCTGAACCGGCTGCGCGCGCACTTCGGCGATCCGCTCTTCGTGCGGCAGGGCAACAAGGTCGTGCCGACCGAGCGCACGCGCGCGGTGATCGCGGACGTCCAGCTGCATCTGAAGGGCCTGCAGGACGCGGCGCGCGCGCAGACCCGCTTCAGCCCGGAAGCGCTCGACATGAGCTTCGTCGTCGGCGTGCGCGACGTGCTCGAATCGATCGCGCTGCCGCAGCTCGTCGAGACGATCGCGCGCGACGCGCCCGGCGTGCGGCTCGTGAGCCGGCGTGTGCCCGTCGCCGACATCGAGCGCGAACTCGGCAGCGGCAATCTCGATCTCGCGGTCGAGCGCCGCGTGTCCGCGGGGCCGCGGATCGTCGGCGAGTACGTGGTCGACGACACGCTCGTCGTCGCGATGCGGCGCGACCATCCGCTCGCGGGCGCGCCGCTGCGCCGCGCCGACTATTTCGCCGCGCGGCACGTGACGGTGTCGCCGCTCGGCGAGCCGCATACGCTCGACGTGCTGCTCGGCGCCGACGGCCGCTTCCGGCAGATCCAGCTCGTCTGCCAGCACTACTTCGCCGCTTGCCAGATCGCGGCGTCGGGCGATTTGCTGCTGACGCTGCCGCGCTCGTACGCGCTCCGGATGACGCGGCTGCTGCCGATCGCGGCCCAGCCGCTGCCGCTGCGGCTGAAGCCCTATCCAATCTTCGCGTACTGGCACGAGTCGCGCGAGCTCGACCGCGCACACCAGTGGTTCCGGCAACGCGTGATCGACGTCGTGCGCGAGGCGTCGTCGCATCCCGCGGGCGCGTAAGGGCCGCTGCAGGCCGGCGTGAAGCCGTTTATGCTCGCGAATCGGGGCCGGCATGCCGGCCGATCCCTCCCTTTACACCGAGAACACGCCATGCCGCTCATCCACGCCTCAGCCGAAATGGCGCCCGACGCGCCGAACTACGTCGTCGACATCGCAGCCGGCTCGCATCGCCTGCAAGGCGATGAGAACGAGCACGAAGGCGGCGGCGACGTCGGGCCCGCGCCGTACGAGCTCGTGCTGTCGGGGCTCGCCGCGTGCACCGTCGCGACGCTGCGGATGTACATGCAGCGCAAGGACTGGCCGGCCGCACGGCTCTCCGCGCGCGCCGAACTGCACGTCGACCGCGAAGGCGCGCAGTACGTGCGGCGCGCGATCGTCGTCGACGGCGCGCTCGACGACGCGCAGCGCAAGCGGCTCGCGGAGATCGCCGAGAAGACGCCGGTCACGCTGTTCATCAAGCGCGGGACGCGGATCGAGACGACGTTGAAGTGAGACGCGCGGGGCCGGGCGATGTGCCGGCCGACGTGCCGATCAATGCGCCCGCCGGCCGAACGGCGCCCGCGATGACGATCGGCGCGAGCCGGTCGCACGCAGTACACGGCACGGCAGCGGTTCGGCTCCGATCAACCGGCGGCGCGGTCCCGCCGGGAAAGACGCGGCTGGCGCGATCCGTTCGCCGGTCGACTCGAAGCGCTCGCCGAAAATGCGGGACGGCATGCTTGCCTCGTCAGTTGCCATTCGACGAGGCAAACGGGCGGCGACGGCGCGCCGCGATATGACGCACCGCGACGCAACCGCGACACGACACGCCCCACGGCGAAGCATCGTGCGCCGCCGCCCGATTCCGGCCCGCCCGCCGATCAGGGCAGCGTCAGCAGGACCGACTTCGGCCCGCCCGGCAGATTGTGCGGCTGCCCCACCGCGTCGCCGCCCGTGCTCATCCGGAAGCTGCCGTTGACCGCCGAGAACTGGTAGTTCGAGCAGATCTCATTGTGATCCGGCGTGTAGACGGCCGACGTCCACGCCTTGTTGACCGCGATCCACCGCCCCGACGTCCTGTCGAACGCCCTCACGTTGCCGAACTGTCCGGCCCGTTGCGTCGCGTCGAGACACGACGCGCCTTCCGTCGCCCAATCCTCGACGAAGCTGTCCGCATAATTCGCCGCCGGAACGCTCTTCTGGTAGCGCAGCGTCGCGATCAACTCGCGCGCGTTGGTCGACGTATCCGTGAACCAGACCGAATAATCGGTCTGGTTCTGTTCGGCAACCGGCGCGATCGACGCCTCGAAGCGGTACGTCCGGCCCGCGACCGGCGCGTAATTCTTGAAGCACTTGTACCCGGTGCCCTCGCCGCCGAACTGCGTGCAATTGATACCCGGCCCTTTCGCGACGATCTGCGGCGACTTGCCGTTCACGTCCCACACGGAAAAGAGGATCCGGCCGTTCTGCTTGCCGTCGACCGACTGGATGCCGGTGTAGGCGCCCGGCCAGCCGATCGCTTCCCAATAAGTGGTCGGCGCGAGCGCTTCGGGCGTCACGTCGATGCTGATCCGCGTCCAGTTGTTCGCCTGCGGGTAGTTCAGATAAATCGAGTTCGCGCGCGTCCGGTGCGGTTGCGCGGAGCCGCTGAACGCCGCTTTCTGCGTCGTGCCGTCGAACCGGCGGATGCTCGCCAGCGCCGTCTGCGCGCCGCCGCTGCCGGCGACCCACCATGCGGCCGCCGCGCCGTTGGCGTCCGTCGACGCGTTCACCGGAAACAGCCAGCCCGACGCGCTGCCGACGCCTTGCGGCTGCCACGCGACGTCGCAGCCGGATACCGGCTGGCCGTTGTTCGTCACCTTGACCGACAGCAGGACGGGGTTGTGCGTACGGTTGTTCGACGTGATCGACGGATCGTAGAGCGTCGACGAGAACACCGAGCCTTGTCTCGCGACGAGCGGCGCGCCGGTCGATGAAGCGATCACGGAGCCGTTCAGACAGGCGCCGGCGGCCATTGCGTCGATGGCGGCCGTCGCCAGGATGGTTGCGGCGATGCACTTGAATTTCAATTCGATCCTCCTCGAACGGGTGTTTCGATTTGCGGGCATGCGTCGCGCACTATAAGCGAAGGTCGATCCGGGAATGAAAATAACCGAGCATATTCGACGGGATAATTTCATCCCTTTAATATTTAATATATTATCTACTTGTTTAGGATCATTGAAGTCGATCGAAGCATGCAGCGACGGAGCGTTCGTTCGTAACGCTTTCGCCATGCGGCGGCGGGATTTCCGCCGCCGGCTTGCCTTTCCACATGCGAAACAGGCCGGGCAACGGAAAAGGAATAGATATCGGATATCCGCTCGACCGGCCGAGCGCAAAAGGCGTAATGGGAAGATCGATGAGACGACCGGCCGGCGTGGGCGATCTGGAGCAGGAAATCGATTAATTGCGCGAAACGGGCCGAAACACGACGAACGCGAATGAGCCGTTCCGACGACGCCGCACGGCGCCCATGGCGACCGCCCGGCAAGCGCACGCTTGACGCCTTTCCGCGATCGCGCCCGATTCGCCGAAGCCGATTCGGCGCAACACGATCGGCATCGGGAAAATACCGCACATGAGCGCGATAAGCGCGACGACATCGCGCCACATCCGCCCGCGTCGCCGACTTGCGCGGGCTCCGCGAGCGAAGCGCGATCGCGCGGCCGAAGCACCGGCCCGCGCGCATCGCGCGCTGCGGCTCCCCGAGCCGCGCGGACGTCCGCGCGGCTTGCGCCGCGTTACAGCCCGAGCGCCGACAGATCGAGCTTGCCGTCCTTGACGGGCGGGCACCAGAAGAACGAGCCGGTAATCGGCTGCGTGAAGCGGAACAGGCCGTCGTGCACGCCGTCGGTCGCGCCGATCATCCGGCGCATCTGCACCTCGAACGCGCGGAACGAATGCCCGAACGCGACGAAGTACAGGCCGGCGCGGCGTTCGTCCGCCCACGGCGACGAGCGGCGCAGCACCTTCGCCTCCGGCTTGAAGCTCTCCTGCTCGGTGCGCTTCACGTGCGCGTACGCAGGCGCGTCTTCGAGCTCTTCGTTGTCGTCCTTGCGGCGGCCGATGATCCGGTCCATCTCGTCGCCCGGAATCTCGCGCATCTTGCCGAAATCGTGCACCCATTGCTGGACCGCGACGAAGCTCGCGCCGTCGAGCCCCGCGCCCTTGCCGGACACGAACGCGGTGTCGAGCGCCTCGTCGCCTTCCGGGTTCTCGGTGCCGTCCTCGTAGCCGGACAGGTCGCGATCGTCCGCATAGCGGAACGCGTTCGCCGCGACGTCGAGCTCGAACGCGGGCGCGACGAGCTGCTCGATGTCGCGCGAGCGCACGGTCGCCGCGCCGAGATCGTCGGCGCGCAGCCAGACCCACAGCGCGGCGGGCGTCGAAGGCACGGGCGCACCCGGCACCGACAGCTCGGGAAACTCCTTCAGGCCGTCGATCTTCTTGTCGAGCGCGTGCACGAGCGACGGCCCGATGCCGATCACCGTGTCGACGCCGTCGACCGCGTCGCGCAACGCGGCGAGCACGCTCGCCGCATGCGCCGGATGCACGATCCGGAAGGACAGGTAGCGGCTCGCGGCCGGAATCGGAGCCAGAATGCCTTGCTGAAAGTCGCTCATCGTTTCCTCGATGCAATGTTCGGTTCTACAGGGGGACGCGGGATTGTCCCATAACGTCCGGGACGCGCGGTTCGCGCGCCGCGGCGCGGGCGATCGCGCCGTCGACGGCGGCGATGCCGCGCGACCCGCGCGGCGCGGCGCGCACGACGAGGCCCGATGTTAACCCACGCCTTCCGCCCCGCCGAACGCGACGAGCCGCGGCGCCATGCATCGCCCCGTGTCGAATCGGCAACAGCCATTCGTCTGACATTGCAGCAACGCGAAACGGCCGCTAGAATCGCTGCACGAGTCGAATTTCAGCTCGCCTTCATTTCACCCACTCAACGCTCAAAGGAGGTGCCGGATGTCGCGAATGCATGTCACCTCCCCGACGGCAGTTCCACGACGCGCGTTCTAAGTCGCCGTCTCCGCGGGCCGCTCGCCGGCCCGCACCGCTTCCGGACAATTTCTCGCCTTCGTTTCGTGCGCTGACGCGCAGCGGCGTCCGTCCGGCTTTCGTTTCGAACAACAATCGACAAGTCCCGTTCGCCACGAGCGGCCGGGCCCCGACAAATGGTCCAGAAAACTACCAATCCGGGTGGGCGGGCGTTTACCGACGTGCTCGCGTTCACCTTCCGGCACTGGCGCGCGCAACCCGCGCGCACCGCCGCGATCGCCTTCTTCGCGCTCGCCACCGCGCTCGGCGACGTGCTGACGCCGCTCTTCGCGGGACACCTCGTCGACGCGCTGTCGCACGGCGTCGCGGCCGCGGACAAGGCCGACGCCTGGAGCCGCGCGCTGCATGCGTTCGGCATGCTGATCGGCATCGGCGTCGCGTGCACGCTGCTGCGGCAGGCGGCGTTCCGCCACATCATCGTGCTGACGCTGAAGATGATGAGCGAAGTCGCGGCGAACGCGTTCCATCGCGTGCAGCGCTTTTCGACCGACTGGCACGCGAACAGCTTCGCCGGCTCGACCGTGCGCAAGATCACGCGCGGCATGTGGGCAATCGACTTGCTCAACGACACGCTGCTCGTCGCGCTGCTGCCGTCCGTCGTGATGCTGGCGGGCGCGACGCTGCTGCTCGGCGCGCACTGGCCGGTGATGGGTGCGGTGGTCGGCGGCGGCTCGCTCGTCTTCATCGCGGTGACGGTCACGATGTCGCTGCGCTTCGTCGCCCCTGCCGCGCGGCTCGGCAATCTGTGGGACACGCGGATGGGCGGCGCGCTCGCCGACGCGGTGAGCTGCAACCCGGTCGTCAAGGCGTTCGGCGCGGAGACGCGCGAGGAAGCGCGGCTCGACCACGTCGTGTCGAAGTGGCGCGCGCGCACCCGCCGCGCATGGCGGCGCGGCACGCTGAACGGCGGCGTGCAGGGCGCGATGCTCGTCGCGATGCAGGCGGCGATCCTCGGCGCGGCGCTGTGGCTGTGGGCGAACGATCGCGCGAGCGTCGGCGACATCACGTTCGCGCTGACGACGTTCCTCGTGCTGCAAGGCTATCTGCGCGACATCGGCATGCACATCCGCAACCTGCAGCGCTCGGTCAACGACATGGAAGAGCTCGTGTCGCTCGAGCGGCAGCCGCTCGGCATCGAGGACAAGCCGGGCGCGAGGCCGATCTCGATCGTGCACGGCGAGATCCGCTTCGAGCACGTGACGTTCGGCTACAGCGGCGCGCACGCGAAGCCGCTCTACGACGATTTCTCGATCCGGATCGCGCCGGGCGAGCGGATCGGGCTCGTCGGGCATTCCGGGTCGGGCAAGACGTCGTTCATCAAGCTGATCCAGCGGCTCTACGACGTCGACGGCGGCCGCATCGCGATCGACGGGCAGAACATCGCCGACGTCAAGCAGGATTCGCTGCGCAGCCAGATCGCGATCGTCCAGCAGGAGCCGTTGCTGTTCCACCGGACGCTCGCCGAGAACATCGCGTACGCGCGGCCCACCGCGACGCGCGACGAGATCGAGCGCGCCGCGCGGCTCGCGAGCGCGCACGACTTCATCACCGCGCTGCCGCAGGGCTACGACACACTCGTCGGCGAGCGCGGGATCAAGCTGTCGGGCGGCGAGCGGCAGCGCGTCGCGATCGCGCGCGCGTTCCTCGCCGACGCGCCGGTGCTGATCCTCGACGAAGCGACGTCGAGCCTCGACAGCGAGAGCGAAGTGCTGATCCAGCAGGCGATGGAACGGCTGATGGTCGGACGCACGACGCTCGTCGTCGCGCACCGGCTGTCGACGGTGCGCGCGCTCGACCGGCTGATCGTGCTCGACAAGGGGCGCGTGATCGAGGAAGGCAGCCACGACGCGCTGATCCGGCTCGAAGGCGGCGTCTACCGGCGGCTGTTCGAGCGGCAGGCGCTCGAGCTCGCGAAGGGCTTGATCGAGCAGACGGGCGGCGACGTCTCCGACTGGCTGCGCGACGAGCATGACGGACGCGACGAGCGCAACGAACGCGGCGAACGCGACAAGCCCGGCGTGCTCGACGGGCACGACGCGCGGCGCTCGCGCGGCGCGTTCGACGGCGGCGACGGGCGGATCGACGATTCGGCGGTCGCCGTCGAGAAGTAGCGGCAGTCGCGACGAAGACGCGATGCGGGCGGTGCGGCGGTGCGCGGGCGCGTTGCTTGGCGTCGCGTTCGCGCGATGCGCGACACGCGACACGCGATGCGCACACATAATGCGCAATCGCGTCGCTCCAGCTCGACTCACACGGGCAACGCACAGAGTCGCGACGATCGAAACGCGACCGGGTTGAAACGCAGCGAACCAAGCCGAGCCGCGAAGAGCGGCGTCGCTTCGAAGCCGCCGCCGCCCGCGCGGGCGCGGGCCCGCGATCCGGCGGCGCCCGCCTGCGCCGCCTCTCTTCCCCCTTTCGATTCCCGCCGTATCCGTCAACCAACCACCCGCATCACTCCGCCGCCCTGCTCCGCTCCAGCGCCGCCGCGACGCGCTCGACCACCTGCTCGCGCCGCGCGAGCACCGGCTTCGACCGCTCGCGCACGCGCTCGACGATCCGCGCCGGCGCGGTGTCCGGGTCGCCCGATTCGAACGGCGGCGCCGGCGCGTATTCGAGCTGCAGTTGCACCGCCTGCGCGTCGTCCTCGCCGACGAGCTCCGCCGCGAGCGTCAGCGCGAAATCGATCCCCGCGGTCACGCCGCCGCCCGTCACGAGATTCCCGTCGCGCACGACGCGCTCGCGCACCGGAATCGCGCCGAGCGGCGCGAGCAGTGAATGGAACGCCCAGTGCGTCGTCGCGCGCCGGCCGCGCAGCAGGCCCGCCGCGCCGAGCACGAGCGCGCCCGTGCAGACCGACGTCACGTAACGCGCTTGCGCCGCGTGCCGGCGGATGAACGCGAGCGTGTCCGAATCCTCCATCAGATCGGCGACGCCCATGCCGCCCGGCACGCAGATCACGTCGAGCGGCGGACAGTCGTCGAACGTCGCGTTGGGCGCGAGCACGAGCCCGCTGCTCGCGGCCACCGGCTCGCGCGTCTTCCAGACGAGCCGCACCGTGACGCCGGGCAGCGACGCGAACACGTCGTGCGGCCCCGTCAGATCGAGTTGCTGCACTTGCGGAAACAACAGTAATCCCACTTCGATAGCCATTCCGATCCTCCTCCTTTTTGCATGCCGTCACGCCGGCCGCCCGCCCGCGCCGGCGCCGTGGACAAATCGACTGTACGCAAGTACCGTATGGCGGATATGCCAAAGTCCCCACGATTCCTGCCAGCCGCACCTGCCGCCACCGCCGCGCGCCGCGCCGTGCACGTGCTCGCGTTCGACGACGTGCAGTTGCTCGACGTCACCGGGCCGCTGCAGGTGTTCTCGACTGCGAACGACTTCGCCGCGCGGCGCGGCCTCGCGACCCCGTATGCGCCGCGCGTCGTCGCCGCGCACGCGTCGCCCGTCATGTCGTCGGCCGGGCTCGCGTTCGTCGCCGCGCCGCTGCCCGCCGCGCGCGAGCCGTCCGATACGCTGATCGTCGCGGGCGGCTGGGGCGTCTACGACGCCGCGCGCGACCCGCGGCTCGTCGACTGGGTGCGCCGCCGCGCGGCGCAGACGCGGCGCATCGCGTCGGTGTGCTCGGGCGCGTTCGTGCTGGCGGCGGCGGGGCTGCTCGACGGCCGCCGCGTCGTCACGCACTGGTCGCGCTGCGAAGAGCTCGCGCAGCGCTACCCCGACGTGCGCGTCGATCCAGATCCCATTTTCATACGCGACGGCGACGTGTGGACGTCGGCGGGCGTCACGGCCGGCATCGATCTCGCGCTCGCGCTCGTTGAAGACGATCTCGGCCGCGCGCTCGCGCTCGACGTCGCGCGGCATCTCGTCGTGTTCCTGAAGCGGCCGGGCGGCCAGGCGCAGTTCAGCACCGCGCTGTCGCTGCAGCATGAGGGCGGCCGCTTCAGCGAACTGCACGCATGGGCGGCCGCGAACCTGGGCGCGGATCTGTCGGTCGCGGCGCTCGCCGCGCGCACGGGGATGAGCGAGCGCAGCTTCATGCGCCGCTACCGCGAGACGACCGGCAAGACGCCCGCGCGGGCGATCGAGCAGATGCGCGTCGAGGCCGCGCGCAGCCTGCTCGCCGACGCGCCGCTGCCGATCAAGCGAATCGCCGCGCGCTGCGGATTCGGCACCGAGGAGACGATGCGCCGCAGCTTCCTGCGGGTGCTCGGCGTGACGCCGCAGGCGTATCGCGAGCGGTTCGCGGTGGATCAGCGAGGCGTCTGAACTTTATTCGACGTCGGCGCGGCACGGCGCGTTGGCGTTGGCGTTGGCGTTGGCGTTGGCGTTGGCTTCGACCTCGGCTTCGGCTTCGACCTCGGCTTCGGCTTCGACTTCGACTTCGACTTCGACTTCGACTTCGACTTCGACTTCGACTTCGACTTCGACTTCGACTTCGACTTCGACTTCGACTTCGACTTCGACTTCGACTTCGACTTCGACTTCGACTTCGACTTCGACTTCGACTTCGACTTCGACTTCGACTTCGACCTCGACTTCGACCTCGACTTCGACCTCGGCTCCGGCTCCGACCTCGACTTCGGATCCGACCTCGACTTCGGCAGGAACCCGACGCAGCAGCATCGTCGCGCCCCGCGGTGCCGCCGAGCGCATCGTCGACCGCTATGCACGACGCGTTGCGACACCGCCTCGCATGGCGAAAAAGCCGAAAATATGCGACCCTTGCCGCATGTCGACGCAATACCTTCCCCTCTCGCACTTCTGGCGCCGCTTCTGACGAAGCGGCATAGTCACATCCCGATCACGACCATGCCGCCGCATCCGGCCGGCATTGCGTCGATCGCGCCCCCAACCCGGCTCGGACTGCGGCGGTTTTCCCGGAGAAACCGTTCATGCACGACGACACCTCGAATCCTTCCCGATCGCCGATCGCATTGACCGGCGATCGCCCGACCGGCGCGCTGCACCTCGGCCATTACATCGGCTCGCTGAAGACGCGCATTGCGCTGCAGGACACGCACCGGCAGTTCATCCTCGTCGCCGACACGCAGGCGCTGACCGACAACGCACACGATCCGGACAAGGTCCGCCGCAACGTGATCGAAGTCGCGCTCGACTATCTGGCGGTCGGCATCGATCCGCGCCGGAGCACGATCGCGGTGCAGTCGGGCCTGCCCGCGCTCGCCGAGCTCACGCTCTTCTATCTGAACTTCGTCACCGTCGCGCGCCTCGAGCGCAATCCGACGATCAAGGACGAGATCCACGCGCGCGGCTTCGGCCGCGACATCCCGGCGGGCTTCCTCTGCTACCCGGTCGCGCAGGCGGCCGACATCACCGCGTTCAAGGCCGATACGGTGCCCGTCGGCGACGATCAACTGCCGCTCATCGAGCAGACGAACGAGATCGTCCGGCGCATCAACCGGCAGGCGGGCGTCGACGTGCTGCCCGAGGCGAACGCGCTGATCCCGACGACGGGGCGGCTGCCGGGCGTCGACGGCAAGACGAAGATGAGCAAGTCGCAGGGCAACGCGATTCCGCTGTCGTCGTCGCCCGACGCGATCACCGATGCGGTCAAGCGGATGTACACCGATCCGAATCATCTGCGCGTGTCCGATCCGGGCACGGTCGAAGGCAACGTCGTGTTCACGTATCTCGACGCGTTCGACGACGAGCCGGGCGAAGTCGAGCGGCTGAAGGCCGCGTATCGCGCGGGCGGGCTCGGCGACATGACGCTCAAGCGCCGGCTCGAAGACAAGCTGCAGGCGCTGATCGCGCCGATCCGCGAGCGGCGCGCGCAGCTCGCGCGCGAGCCGGGCTATGTCGTCGACGTGCTGAAGGACGGCACCGCGCGCGCGAACGACGTCACGCAGCGCACGCTCGACGAGGTGCGCGACGCGCTGGGGGCGTTTTCGTTTCGGAAGTTCGTCGGGTGACGCAGGCGGGCGCGAGTCGTCGGATCGTTCACGACGCGTCGTCCGGCACGCCCGCCTTTCGTCGGACGGATCGCTTTCGCCGTTA
The DNA here is from genome assembly GCF_000959365.1 of Burkholderia oklahomensis C6786. Classification (NCBI taxonomy): domain Bacteria; kingdom Pseudomonadati; phylum Pseudomonadota; class Betaproteobacteria; order Burkholderiales; family Burkholderiaceae; genus Burkholderia; species Burkholderia oklahomensis. The sequence goes on along the minus strand of NZ_CP009556.1, from coordinate 1,064,146 downwards.
CAGGACGCACCGCGCGCAAGCCGTTTCCGCACGCGCCGGCCGCGCGGCAACAGACTTTACACACTGTTACCCGCGGCGCTCATCCAACGATGACGGCATTCCCTATACTGCCGGCGTGCAATAGCAACCACCCGCTACCATGAACACGAAGCCCATCCAAACAACGACAACGAAGCGCCCGGCTTTCACGAAGACCACCCTGCTCGTTTCGCTCGCCGCGACGGCCGCGCTGTCGCTGAGCGCATGCGTCGCGCCGAATGCGTACGGACCGTATGGTTCGCAGCCGCAGTACGGCTCGCCCGCCTATGCGCAGCCGTCGTACGCTCAGCCGGCCTACTCGCAGCCGTCGTATGCGCAGCCCGACTACTCGCAGCCCGGGTATCCGCAGCAAGGCTACGCGCAGCCCGGCTATCAATCGGGATATCAGCCGGGATATCAGTCCGGCTACTCGACCCAGTACGGCACGATCGCCGGCGTCCGCCCGATCGGCGGCGCGACGGGCCCGTCGGGCGTCGCGGGCACGGTCGTCGGCGCGCTCGTCGGCGGCGTGCTCGGCAACCAGATCGGCCGCGGTCACGGCCGCGACGCCGCGACGGTCATCGGCGCGCTCGGCGGCGCGGTCGCGGGCAACCAGATCGGCCAGCAGATGGGCGCGCAGCCGAGCGCGTATCGCGTCGACGTGCAGCTGAGCGACGGCTCGATGCGCTCGTTCGACCTGCAGACGCCGGGCGATTTGCGTCCGGGCGATCGCGTGCGGATCGACGGCAATCAGATTTCGCGGTACTGACGAACGCGCTCACGTTCGAACGCACGACGGCGACGTCGGCGGCCGCGCGCGACGCGCCGTCCACCCTCCTGCCCCGCCCGCGCCCCGCACGCTCAGAGCGTGTCGCGATAACGGCTCGGCGCGATGCCCGACCAGCGGCGAAACGCTCGCGTAAACGTCGGCGGATTCTGATACCCGAGCTTCGCGGAAACATCGGCCAGGCTCAGGTCGGTTTCCCGCAGCAGCGCGCACGCATCGCGATATCGCGCCTTCTCCAGCATTTCCCGATACGACGTGCCGTGCTCCCGCAGCCGGCGCTTCAACGTGCGCTCCGACAGGAACAGCGACGATGCGAGCCGCGCCAGCGACGGGTAGCCGTCTTCCGACAGCATCAACCCCGCCCGAACCCGGTCGACGAGATCCGACGCGTCCAGATTGAGCAGCGCCATCTCTCGATCGAGCTGCCGGATCGCCTGCGAATGGGCGGCGGCGTTCGCGAGCAGCGACTTCCTCGCGAGACTGGACGACGGCAGCCGCAGTTGATTGTCCGACGCGCGAAAATTCACCTTCGGCAGCCGATCCCGGTATCGCTCGAAGTAGTCCGGCTGCGGCCACGTGAAGCCCAGCTCGATCTGCTCGAACAGATCCGGAAACAGGAACTTGACCGTCGCCGCTATCCCGACCAGCACGCATTCGAAAAAGAAATTCCGCAGGTTGCCGAGCGGCACCTTCTCGCGGACGGTCAGCGTCGCACTGACGCCGTCCTCCTTCAGATAGATCGCATAGACGCTCAACCGGCTGCGTGAGTACTTCGCGGACGTATCGAGCAAGTCGCGCAGCGTCGCGCTCGTGATGACCGCATAGCCGAGGGTGCCGTGCGCGGTCGGAAGCTGGCGAAGCCCGTATTCGATGCCAAGGCCCTCGTCCTCCGCGAGCGTCATCGCGCAGCGCGACAGCCGCGCCCACTCGCTCGCCGAAATCCGGCCGTCGACGTTCCGCAGCCGCGCGGCGTCGATTTCCGCCCGCTTCAACGCGACCGCCTTCGCCACCCCGCGCTCGTCGAGGATGTCGAGCATCAGGTCCGCATACGCGGTCGGTATCGACGGTCTATCCGAATCGAACATGGCGCGGCGGGCGGGCAATCGGTTGGCCCAATATGGTAAGCGAATCTTCCTGTTGCGTCATCACGGTCGCGCTCGCCAGCACGCATACTCGATGCCATTACTCGATGTAACGATCCAAGGAGACTGAATTGGCGCTGCCCCCTCCCCAACAAAACGCCTGGGCGGTCGTGACCGGCGCGTCGTCCGGCATCGGCTCGGATCTCGCGCGCGAGCTCGCAAGCCGCGGACACTCACTGATTCTCGTCGCCCGGCGCAAGGACCGGCTCGACACGCTGGCGCTCGCGCTCAAGCACCGGTACGGCGTGCAGGTCGAGGTGCGGCCGTGCGACCTCTCCGACCGCGCCGCGCGCGCGGCGCTGCGCGACGAGCTCGCCGCACTGAACGTCTCCGTGCTCTGCAACAACGCGGGCTTCGCGACGTTCGGCTCGTTCGCCACGCTTCCCGCCGAACGGGAACGCGAGGAACTGGAGCTCGACGTCGTCGCGGTCCACGAGCTGACGCACGCCGTCGTCCCCGGCATGTGCGCGCGCGGCGAAGGCGCGATCCTCATCACCGGTTCGACGGCCGGATTCCAGCCGATGCCGACAGGCGCGACGTATTCGGCGAGCAAGGCGTTCGCCAATACGTTCTCCGAGGCGCTGCACAGCGAGCTCAAGCATCGCGGGATCACGTGCACGCTGCTCGCGCCCGGCCCCGTGCTCAGCGAATTCTCGCAAGTCGCCAAAGTCGGCCACATCGACCGCGCGGTTCCGGGCGTGTGGCTGTCGTCGGAGCGCGTCGCGCGAGACGCGGTGAAGGGCATGGAGCGCGGCAAGCGGCTCGTGGTCCCGGGCCTGATCGCGACGATCGCCGCTTGCAGCGGCCGCCATACGCCGCGCGCGATCCTGCTCCCGATCATTCATCGCGTGCTCGGAGGAGTCAGCCGTGCTGCGTAGCCTCTACAAGCGATGCGCGCCGCCGTCCGTTCACGACCTCGCGCGCCCCGGCGAGACGATCTACCGGAACGCCCACTATCTCGCGGCGACGGTCTCCGTCGATCCGTACAAGATGCAGCCTTGGCTGCCGCGCGGCGTCAAGCTCGCGCAGCCCGAGCGCGCGGACCTGTTCTGCGCGTACTTCCCGGACAACAGCTTCAAGTCGGTCTACCGGGAAGTCGGGCTCTTCGTTCACATCCAGGTCGGCAAGCAAGTCGGCATCCATTGCCCGTGGATGATCGTCGACGACGACGTCGCGCTGATCCTCGGCCGCGAAGTCTGCGGCTATCCGAAGAAGATCGGGCAAATCGAGTGGCGGCATGACGGCGACGAAATCGTCGCGAGCGGCGCGCGTCAAGGCGCGACGCTCGTCGAGATGCGCGCGTCGCTCGGCGACGTCATGCCCTTTCCGCCGCCGATTCTCGGCCGGCCGCATCGCAACGCGGTCGGGCTGATCGGCCTGTCGCTGCCTCGGCTCGTCGCGTTCACGCCGAAGGAAACCAACGTCGAGACCCGCGTCGCGCAGCTCGAGCTGAAGCTCGGCGGCACCGAGCGCGACCCGATCCACGCGATGGGCATCGGCGACGTGATCGAAGCCCGCCTGCACCGGATCGACATCGTCGGCAGCTACCTGCCGCCGATTCCGGTCCGTCCGTTGAATCCGCTTTTTCTGCTTCGCGGCATCCGTCCGAGGATACTTTGATGAACCGATCATTACCGACCGTCGTACGCATCGGCGACCAACCGTCGATTCTCGCGCAATCGCTGACGCTTCCGTGCGGCGCGGTGATTTCGAACCGCATCGCCAAGGCGGCGATGAGCGAGCAGCTCGCCGACCGCTTCGGCGTGCCGACGCCCGAACTGATCCGTCTGTTCGCGACCTGGAGCCGCGGCGGCGCCGGCCTGCTGATCACCGGCAACGCGATGATCGACCGCCGCGCGCTCGTCGAGCCGCGCAACGTCATTCTCGAAAGCGCCGCGGATCTCGCCGCGTTCAAGGCGTGGACGGGCGCCGTGCACGCGCATCCCGGCACGCAGCTCTGGATGCAGATCAATCATCCCGGACGGGTCGCGGTCGCGCCGCTCAGCCGCCAGCCGGTCGGCCCGTCGGCGTTGCGCCCGGCCGTGCCCGGCTTCAATCTGCGCAAGCCTCGCGCGCTGGGCGCGGCCGAGATCGGGCTGCTGGTCACGCGCTTCGCGCGAACGGCCGAGCTCGCGGCCGAAGCGGGCTTCGACGGCGTGCAGATCCACGCGGCGCACGGCTATCTCCTGTCGCAGTTCCTGTCTCCCGTCGCCAACAAGCGGACCGACGAATACGGCGGAACGCCCGCCAATCGGCGCCGGTTCCTGCAGGAAGTCGTGCGCGCGACGCGCCGCGCGGTCGGCAGCGGCGTCCCCGTGGGCGTCAAGCTGAACTCGACGGATTTCGAGCGCGGCGGGCTGAGCGAAGCAGAATCGCTCGACGTCGCGCTGATGCTGCAGGACGAAGGGATCGACTTGCTCGAGATCTCCGGCGGCAACTACGAAGCGCCGGCGATGACCGGCGTGATCCGCAACGATGACCGGTCCCGCGAGGCGTATTTTCTGAGTTACGCAGAATCGCTGCGCGCGAAGACCCGCTTGCCGCTGATGCTGACGGGCGGGCTGCGCACCGAAGCGTTCATGCGCAAGGTGCTGACCGACGGCGCCGTCGACATGCTCGGCCTCGCGCGCCCGCTCGCGCTCGCACCGGACCTGCCCGCGCGGCTGCTGCGCGGCGAGGACGTCGGCGCGCTGCCCGCCGCGCCGAAGGTCGGCTATGCGCCGCTCGACTCCTACCTTCAGCTCGCGTGGCACGCGGCGCAGTTCAGGCGGATCGGCTCCGGCCTCGCGCCGCGGCCGTTCGGCGGCGCGTTCAAGACGCTCGCGGACGTGAGCGTCCGGATGCCGCTCAGAATCCTCACGCAAGCATGACGGCCGCGCGCATGTCCGACGTCACGACGCATCCCCTCTTGCCGCGCAAGGTCCGCTTCGACTGGAGCGCGACCCGCGCGCACTGGATTCCCGGCGATCCGTTCAGCACGCATTTCGTCAATGTGATCCACCTGCTGTCGCCCGCGTTCGAGCAATGGTTCTGCCACGTGTTCCGGCAGACGCTGCCCGCGCTCGACGACGCAGCGCTGAAGGCGGCGGTCAAGGGCTTCATCGCACAGGAAGGCACGCATGCGCGCGCGCACGACTCCGCGCTCACGCACATGGAGCTGCAGGGAATCGATGTGCGGCCGTTCACGCGCGCGATCGAATGGCTGTGCGGCCGACTGCTCGCCGACGCGCCGCTCGGCATGCGCTGGCGAACGCCCGCGCTCGAGCGCTTCTGGCTGCGCGTCAGGGTGGCGATCATCGCCGGGCTCGAGCACATCACGTGCGTGCTCGGCAACTGGTCGCTCAACGCCGATTTCGAATCCATCGACGCCGATCCGACGATGGTCGACCTGCTGCGCTGGCACGGCGCGGAAGAAGTCGAACATCGCACGGTCGCGGCGGACGTCCTCGATGCGATGGGCGGCCACTACTTGCTGCGCATCACGACGATGCTGCTGCTCGTCGTCCCCGGATTCTTCGCGCTGTGGTTCGGCGGCACGCGTTTCCTGACGAGGCGGGATCCGCATCTCGTGCCTTCGGCGTGGACGTGGCGCGCGATCTTCCGGAACTTCCGGCGCGCGGGAGAACAAGAGCGCCTGCCGTCGTTCCGCTATCTGATCGGCTCGTTCGCGCGCTATCTCGTGCCTTACCACGACGCCGGCCGGGAAGGCTCGACACGGCAGGCCGTCGCGTACCTGTCGCGCAGCCCGGCGGCCGTGGCCGCGATGCAGGCGGCGAACGCGAGCCGCAGCCGGAATCGAGAACACCACGAAGATGCAAGCCGAATACGATGACGAACGCGCCGATCTCGCCGACCGGATCGAAACGGCGATCGCCAGCCTGAACGCCGAGCTGCGTCAGCACATGCGCAACGCGGCGGCCAAAGCGGGCATCAGCGCGATTCAACTGGAAGCGCTGAACACGATCCGCCGGCATCGCGAGCCGATGAGCGTGAGGGAATTGTCGGAGCGCTTGAGAATCTCGTATGGCAACGCGTACCTGATCACGAACAGCATGACGCATCGCCGCCTGCTGAACCGGATCGGCGGAGGCTCCGGGAAACGCGGCATCACATTCGCCGTCAGCCGTTCCGGGCTCGATCTCGTCGCACGAGCGGCCACGCAGTCGTTCGTGCGCCAGGCCATCCTGCGGCTCGCCGAGCACGACATGCAGCTCGTGCATCGCGGCTTGCAGCACATCGTTCAGGCTTGCGAAGCAAACGAACCGCGACAGCCGGATGTCGACGATGCTCGTTACGAAGGCTATGAAGCGCAGAGCCGATGATTCGCGATCCGAATCGACGGTCACGATTGCGCGGGCGCGTCTTGCTCGCCCGCGCGACGCGCGCCCGGCGGCGGCGCTGCCGTCATGGATGTCGCGACGACGAGGATGCGATCCGGGTCGGATCGGCGACTGTGCCAGATCTCCGACGCGCGGCGCCGTCGCACGCTTGCGATTGCGGCGCTCAGGCGGCGAATCAATCCGTTTCGTCGCGGGTCGCGCCTTGGCTGCGGAACACGCTGGACGCCATGACGGATCATCGCCGCCCCCGGCTACGGCATTGCTCCGGCTTCGGCGCCCGCCTCACCGTCCCGTCTCGCGAACTATGCCGTCCGCGAGACGTCGTTGAATGCGCGGCGTCCCGCGTGTGCCACCGCGTGCCTGAACGTCGACTCGCGTCAAAGACCGCTCAACGGCATGAGAAATGAATGGTCACTTCGCAAAGCCGAGGTCGGCATTGGTTCGATCGATGATGGAAGACATGATGATCTTGCGCTTCCTCGTTTTTCTGCGCCGAACCAATTCCCGCCCGCCGGGCACCAGCTTCGCCACCAGGTTTACCGAAGCATTTTTCAGAAAAGTGGCGGCGATCATGACGATGCCGATCGAATATTTCGGAAATGAAAGCGCATCGGCCAATCTATTTCCAAGAATTATTCTCGCCAGATTGCCGTAGTACGATCTTTTGATTTTCAGCGTCATCATGCCGCTGAAAGTGGATTCGTCCTCGCCGAGAATCTCGGGCAGCGCGCCGAACAAGGCGCCTCCAAGCATCGGCGTGATGTGATCCATCTTATAGGCGTCATGCATCTGGAGCCACACCAAGCGCCACAAATCGGGCTCGTCGGCGGGCAGCAGTTCCGGGTGGACGCCAACGAGGTATCCAATATACCGCCACAAATGAACGATATCCCCTCTTGTCTTGGACGAGAGTATATCGACATGACCGAGCGCCAACGCGCCCAGTGAAGACGCCAAGGAAAACGGAATAATCGTGGCTACGTAGATGCACTGATGAATCGGATTGCCCAGCAAGGTCCGATCCCAGTCTTCCCGTCGGTTCATCGCCCTGCGCATATGCGCATGGACCAGGCGAATGCGGACACAGGCCTTCAAGCCGGCGCCGAAACGGGAAAGCCCTGCCGGAGCCGTGACCTCGTTATACCAGGCGAGCGTTTCGACCGCCCGCTTACCCGCCTTTTTGTGAAGATCCCCGGAGCGGATCAGCACTTCGTTCGCGTCCGGCGCCGCATAGCTCAACGCCAATCCCGCGACGAAAATCGGCAATGCCTCGTCGCCCACCATGGCGATCGAGTCGGTCGCGGAATCCAGCCTCGTATAGTCCAGCCAATACGGAACCCGGTCCACCTCGCGAAAAAATTCGACGAGCTCGGACGGGGGATTGACGACGGTGTCGATCCCATGTTCCAGCGCGTGATTGAACATTTCCCACACTGCTTTTCCGTCGCGATGCATGCACTCGGCGAGCCGGTCCGCGACGGGATCGAACTCATTCTTGAATCTCAGAAAAGACTGGAACTGCGCATCGGTCGATCTGACATTCCCGGGCGCGAACAGACTCATGACCACGTTATACGGAAACTCCAACGCGATCGAAGGGTTCTCCAAAAAAACGACCCTTTCATCATTCGATTGATCTTTTTCCATGCATATGTCTCCCTATCCCTTGATGCTCTTTCCGCCGCGCATTCGACGCATGCCCCATCCGCTCCCATGATCGGGATCTGCATGCCCATGCGGAGCCGAATGGTTCGCCCGACGGCATCGCGATCCACGTGCAATGCCGCACCGTCGATATGGACCACCCGGTGAAAAAATGCTCTTTTACGGTCGGCAATACTTGTTTATCGCCTTCGTGGCACTGCATGTTCCGGCAAACGACGACAAACAACCATGTTGAAAGGGGACAGGTGTTTTAGTTTGCGGGCCAAGCCGGCCCTTCCAAGGGTTTCTCCCGGACGAGCGTCCGGCGCGCCGCCGAATCATCGTTTGCTTTCCCCTCGACGATCGGCATCGCCGCTTCCGTTCGCCGCGGCCCGGCTGCGGAAAGCGCTAGGCGCCATCCCTTGCCAGCGCTTGAACGCTTGCGAAAAGCTCGACAGATCGCTAAAGCCCAATCGCTCCGCAATTTCGCTCAGCGGCAAATCCGTGTCCGTCAACAGTTCCGACGCCATCGCGCCGCGCGCTCCCGCCAACAGCGCCCGAAACGTCGTGCCTTCGTCCTGCAGACGTCGCTTCAACGTGCGCGGGCTCGTGTTCATCAGCCTGGCCATGTCGTCCAGCGTCGACGGCACGATGCCGGGCACGGCGCTCATGTAATGGCGAATCATCGCCGCCGTGCCGACGCGCAGGCGTCGTTCTTCGATGAGCCGCTGACACATCTGCTCGCACATCGACACGGTGATCGGATTGGCCTGCGGCAGCGGCCGACTCAGAAGCGCCTGCTCGAATGCCAGGCTGTTCGAGCGCGCCGAATACGCCGGCGCCACCCCGAGCGCGCGTCGGATTTCCGCCGCCAGCGCGGACTCGAGCGCCCCGCGATCGCCCTTGAGCGAGAAGCGGGTCAAAGCGAACGCGTCGCCGCCGATCTCGTGCAGCAGCACCGCGGCGGCGGCCATGTCGCGCTCCACGACGAAGCGTTTCATCTCGTCCGCCAATTCGGGTTCGCCGAAGGTCAGCACGCCGAGATCGCCGTCGTGGTGATAGGTGATCGCGGTGAACGCGTAGGTGAGCGGCAGGAAACGCAGCGCCAGCGCGAGCGCGTCGCCGGCCGTGGCGCTCGCGATCAGTCCGTATCCCCACAGCCCGTACGCCGAGAAGTGATAGCGCAGCCCGACCTGCAAACCCAGCCCGGCCGGATGCCTGAGCAAGCGCTGCAGATTGCTCGCGACGCGCAGTTCCTGAGCCGCCGTCACTTTCACGTTCGGGTCGTCCAGTTGCGCGACGGACAAGCCGGCGCCGGCGAGCAACTGCGCCTCGGCAAGTGCCCGCTCTGCGCCGAAGTCCACCATCAGGCGCACGCTGGCGGGGCTTCGCGTGAAGTCCCAGACGCTCATACAGGGAAACCCTCGAAGGACCGATTTGGCCCAAATACTAAAGCAAATGTCCCGTCTCATCATTGGCGTTTTCCCGCGACGCATACAACATTCAGCACAACCAAGTCGTCGTCCGAAGCGCGAGGCGCGGCGCCGATGCCGCACGTATCGCGCGGAACCGAAGATGCGGTTCTCCGCGCGGAGAAGACACGATGCGCGGTCGTCACATGCAAGCCGACGCGAAGCGCGACGCCCGTCCCGGGCAACGCTCGAGGCGAGCATATGTCGAGCATGTCGAATCGAATCAACCGATGCATCGAGGAAACGACAGCATGAGCACTACATTCGATTACATCGTCGTCGGCGGCGGCTCGGGAGGCTGCGTCGTCGCGGGCCGCCTGACCGAGAATCCGGACGTCACGGTCTGCGTGCTGGAAGCCGGCGGGCGCGGCGACGGAGCGCTCGTGACCGTTCCGGCCGGCACCGTCGCGATGGTCCCCACCCGGATCAACAACTGGGCGTTCGAGACGGTGCCCCAGGCGGGCCTCGCCGGCCGCAGCGGATATCAGCCCCGCGGCCGGATGCTGGGCGGATCGTCGGCGCTCAACGCGATGGTGTACGTGCGCGGACATCGCCGCGATTACGACGATTGGGCCGCGCGAGGCAACGCCGGCTGGTCGTACGACGACGTGCTGCCGTACTTCCGCCTCAGCGAGCACAACGAACGAATCGACGACGCATGGCACGGCCGGGGCGGCCCGTTGTGGGTCAGCGATCTGCGCACCGGCAATCCGTTCCATGCGCGCTACCTGGAGGCCGCCCGCCAGATCGGCCTGCCCGTGACCGACGATTTCAACGGCGCGGAGCAGGAAGGCGTCGGCCTCTACCAGGTCACCCAGAAGCACGGCGAGCGGTGCAGCGCCGCGCGCGCGTATCTGCTGCCGCATATCGGGCGACGCGATAATCTGCATGTCGAAACACATGCGCACGCGCAGCGCATCCTGTTCGAGGGCACGCGAGCGATCGGCGTGGAGGTGCTGCAAGGCGGCCGGGTTCGCACCTTCTACGCGCGCCGCGAAGTCGTGCTTTCGTGCGGCGCGCTGCAAACGCCGCAACTGCTGTTGCTCTCCGGCGTGGGGCCGATCCAGGAGCTCGACCGCTTCGGCATCCGGCCGCTCCTCCATCTGCCGGGCGTCGGCAAGAACCTTCAGGATCATCCCGACTTCATCTTCGGTTACCGGACCCGCAGCGTCGACACGGTCGGCGTATCGGTGCGCGGCGGCCTGCGCCTGTTGCGCGAAGCCGCGCGGTTTCGCCGAACGCGCCGCGGCATGCTCACGTCGAATTTCGCCGAAGGCGGCGCCTTCCTCAAGACCCGCGCCGATCTGGCCGCACCCGACATCCAGCTCCATTTCGTCGTCGCGCTCGTCGACAATCATGCGCGCAGCCTGCACGGCGGGCACGGCCTGTCGTGCCACGTCTGCCTGCTGCGCCCGCGCAGCCGCGGCGCGGTCACGCTGCGGAGCTGGCATCCGCAGGACGCGCCGCTCATCGATCCCGCGTTCTTCCGGGATCCTCAGGATCTGGAGGACATGATCGCCGGCTTCAAGCTGACGCGCAGGCTGATGCAGGCGCCGGCGCTCGACGCATGGATCACGGCGGACCTGTTCACCGCGCACGTGAAGACCGACGACGACATCCGCGACGTGCTGCGGCAACGCACGGACACGGTTTACCACCCGGCCGGCACCTGCAGGATGGGACAGGACGAGCTTGCGGTGGTCGACCCGCAACTGCGCGTGCGCGGGCTCCAGGGCCTGCGCATCGTCGACGCGTCGATCATGCCGACGCTGATCGGCGGCAACACGAACGCGCCGACGATCATGATCGCCGAGAAGGCGGTCGACCTGATTCGCGGCCGCAGCCGCGTTCGATCGTCGTCGGGTGGAGCATGCGCGACGCACGATTCGAAGCGGCCCGCACAAGAAAAGGAGATCGGTCATGCGATCGTTTGATTTCGACGGCTGGCTGGACGCCGAGAAGCCGTTGGCCGCCGTCATCATCGGCGCGGGCTTCGGCGGCATCGGCATGGCCCGCGCCTTCCGGCAGGCGGGACTGCGCGATTTCGTGATTCTCGAGCGCTCGCACGACGTCGGCGGCGTCTGGCGCGACAACAGCTATCCGGGCGCCGCGTGCGACGTGCCCTCGCATCTGTACTCGTTCTCGTTCGAGCCCAACCCGGACTGGTCGCGCACGTTCGCGCGCCAGGCGGAGATCCATGCGTACCTGCAGCACTGCGCGCGCAAGTACGATCTGATGCGCCATGTCCGGCTCGGCGCCGAAGTCGCGAGCGCGGAGTACGACGAACGCCGATCGCTGTGGCGCGTCGCGCTGACGGATGGAACGATCGTCGCGACGACGCTGCTCGTCACCGCCACGGGACAATTGAGTCGCCCCATTCTCCCCAAACTGCCCGGCATCGAAACGTTCAAGGGGCACGCGTTCCATTCCGCGCACTGGGATCACGGCTATGCGCTGTCCGGGAAACGCGTGGCCGTGGTGGGCACCGGCGCGTCGGCGATCCAGTTCGTGCCCGCGATCGCGGACGACGTCGATCGGCTCACGATCTTCCAGCGCTCGCCCGCCTACATCCTGCCGCGTCCCGACAGCGCGTACCGCGCTTGGCAAAAGGCGCTGTTCCGCCGGATGCCGTGGACGATGAAGCTCCACCGCGCAGGCATCTACCTGAAATACGAAACGCGCGCGCTGGCCTTCACCCGCTTCAAGGGGCTGATGCGGCTCTCCGCCGGGCGGCCGTTCGTCCGGCTGCTGTCGAGGCAAGTGCCCGACGCCGCGCTGCGCGCGAAGCTGACGCCGGACTATCCGATCGGCTGCAAGCGCATTCTGCTGTCGAACGACTACCTCGCCGCGATGAACAAGCCCAACGTCGAGCTCGTGACGGCCGGCATTCGCCGCGTGACGCCCGACGGCATCGAGACGGACGACGGCCTGCATCATCCGGTCGACGCGATCGTATTCGGAACGGGCTTCGCCGCGACCGAGTTTCTCGCGCCGATGCGCATCGTCGGGCGCGCCGGCGTGACGCTGAACGACGCATGGCGGCGCGGCGCGCAAGCCTACCTCGGCGTCGCCGTGCCGGACTTTCCGAATTTCTTCATGCTGTACGGCCCGAACACGAACCTCGGCCACAACTCGATCGTGTACATGCTGGAGAGCCAGATCGCGCACGTCATCCGTTGCTACGAGGCGATGCGGGCGGCAAACGCGACGGCGATCGACGTCGACGAGCGCCGCTACCGCCGGTTCAACGCACACGTGCAGAAGCGCCTGGGCGATTCGGTGTGGAGCGGCTGCACGAGCTGGTACGTGGACGCGAGCGGGCACAACAGCACCAACTGGCACGGCTTCACGCTGTCGTACCGCTGGCTCACGCGCTTCTCGAGCCTGGGCGCGTATCGCATGACGCGCGCGCTGCCGGGCCCAGCCGGCTCGGCGGGCGGCGTCGCCGTCGCGGAGCCCGACGACCGGCTCGAAGCGATCAGCGCGCGCTTCCTGCGCGGCTTGCTGCGGACCACGTTCCGCGCCGTCGTCGGGCCGCCGTTCGGCGTCCGTGTCCAACGGCGCGCGGTCGCCGCGCTCGCGCCGCTGATGCCGGGCGTCGGCGGCGTCATCCGCTATCGGGATACGGCGAGAGACGCGGTGCCCGTCGAAGTGATCGCGCCGAAACAGGGCGAAGCCGGCGGCGCGATCCTGTATCTGCACGGCGGGGCCTTCTGTCTCGGCGAGCCGCGCACGCATCGCAGCATCACGACGCGCCTCGCGATCGAATCGGGCATGCCGGTGTGGACGCCGGACTACCGGCTCGCGCCGGAGCATCCGTGTCCCGCGGCGTTGCAGGATGCGTTGTCGTGCTATGCGACGCTGCGCGATCAGGGCTACGCCGCCGACCAGATCGTCGTCGCGGGCGATTCGGCGGGCGGCTCGCTCGCGATCGCGCTCGCGATCACCCTCCGGGACCGCGGCGACAGCCTGCCGGCGGCGCTCCTCCTGATTTCGCCCGTCACCGATCCCGGCCTCGGCGGCGAAACCCTGACGTCGATGCAGGAAGACGATCCGATGATTCGTCGCGACTGGCTCGAGCAAGGGCTGCGCTGGTATCGGGCGCCCGCCGGCGTCGACGCGCATTGGCCGCTCGACGCCGACTTGCGCGGTCTTCCGCCGATGCTCGTCCAGGTCGGCGATCAGGAGGTGCTTCTGTCGGATGCGTTGCGGCTCGCCGACCGCGCGGCGGCGTGCGGGACGCCATGCCGTCTCGAAGTCCATGCGAAGCGGTGGCACGTCTTTCATCTTCAGTCTCGGTATCTGCGCTCCGCGTCGACGGCCATTCGCACGCTCGCCGACTTTGCCCGGCGCCGTACCGCCGAATCGAGCGCCGAGTCCGCCGCATGAACGCCCCGCATTCGAGATCGAACCCGCATGCGAGATACAAGCAGATCGCGCGCGGCCCGTGCGCGACGCCCGGCGCCGCGCCCGTCCGCGTGAAGACCCACTCCGCCGCGCCGCGCGCCCGATGAGCCGCGGACGCCACGGAGCATCCTCCTACCACCCGCAACAGAGGAATCACGATGGCAACGCAACGCATAGAAATCAACGAAGAATTCGACGCCCCCGTCCAACGTGTGTTTCGCTTCTTCAGCGAGCACGAGAAGCTCAAATCGATCTTCGCGCCCGCGAAAATCCGCCGCATCCGCGACGGCGATCCGGAACGCAACGGCGTCGGCTCCGCCCGCCAAATGCGGGTGCCCGGCGCGCCGCCCTTCGTCGAGACCGTCACCGCCTATCGGGAAAACCAGTTGATCGAGTACCGGATCACCGAAGGCAGCCCGTTGCGGGACCACCTCGGCGTGATGAAGTTTCTCGCGGTCGACGGCGATCGCACGCGGTTTCATTACGTCATCACGTTCGACGGCAAGGTGCCGCTCGTCGCGTCGATCATCCGGCATTTTCTGGAAGGCGGCATTCGCCGCGGCGTGCGCAAGCTCCGGCTGTCGAATCCGTGGTGAGCGCGTCGTCGTGATCCGCACGGATGCCGAGCGCGGGCAGCGGCAACACGAGTATTCCCGACGCCCTCGTCACGCCATGCCCGGCTTCGTTTCAACGCGGCCGATGCGGCGCCCCTGCGCGACGACGACGCCGGCCTGCTGATCGCCGCCGCGCACGGGCACGACGCGACATGGATCGCGCTGCCGGCCAAACGGCTGCACGACGACTTCTTTCGTCTCGACACCTGCGTCGCCGGACATTTCGTGCAGAAGCTGATCAACTACGGCGTCAAGCGCGCCGTCATCGGCAACATCGACGCGCCGCTCGCGCGTAGCCGCGCGTTGCGCGATCTCGTGCGCGAGACGAATCGCGGCGACGCGTTCTGGTTCGTTGCGGACTTCGATGCGCTCGCGCAGCGGCTGTGCGCGCGCGGCCGCATCGCGCGTGCGCGGCGCGTCGACATACGCTGAATCGACGCGTCGCTCGTTCGTCGAATCGCCGATAAGCCGAATCACCCGCTCACCGAATCACCACGCCGCGACCCGCAGCGCGACGCTTCCCCCGCGCCGCCGACGCACGCGACGCAACCTCCGCACGTCGCTCGACACATCGCCACCATTCTCCACAATCGGCGCCACCACATTTTCCCGCGCCGGATGTACCATTCCGCCCCGTACGCGCCGCATTCCGAGACCTGACCGAGCGACGCACGCGAAGGCAATTCGTAAGCCTGATCATCGAAAAACCCGGGACGCTCAAATGGGAGACGTGAAAAAAAACGGCCGGCCGCCCCCGTTACCGCCTCGACTCAATCGGATCTGGTATGGCGCCGACGGCCTGCGCGCCGGCTGGGCCGTGCTGCTGTTTGCCGCGATCGTCGCGGCGATCCTGCTCGTGCTCGGCTACGCGGCGCGCCTCGTGCACCATCCGTTCCGTCCGCACAGCGACCTGAGCGCGGCCGGACAGATTCCGTTCGAGCTCGCGCTGTGCGCGGCCTCGCTGATCGCGACGCGCGTGATGAGCCGCATCGACCGCCGCTCGTGGCTCGATTACGGACTGCGCACGCCGCGCAGCGTGTCGCATTTCATCGGGGGCGCGTTCTGCAGCCTCGCCGCGGTGTCGGCGATCATGGGCCTGCTCGTGCTGACGGGCGGCGCGACGATCGAATACTCGGGCGCGAACCGGGCGGCCGCGCTCGAATCGGCCGTCGTGTGGGCGGCCGCGTTCCTGCTCGTCGCACTCGCCGAAGAAGTCGCGTTTCGCGGCTATGCGTTCTTCAAGCTCGCGCAACGCACGCATCCCGTCGTCGCGGCGGCGCTCACGTCGCTCGCGTTCGGCATCTCGCACGTATCGAACCGCAACGAGAACATCGCGGGCATCGTGCCCGTCGTGATCTACGGGCTCGTCGCGTGCGTCGCGATCTGGCGCACCGGCTCGCTGTGGTGGGTGCTCGGCGAGCATTCGATGTGGGACTGGAGCGAGTCGTTCCTGTTCGGCGCGGCCGACAGCGGGCTCACCGCGCGCGACACGCTGTTCAGGAGCCACGCGATCGGCCCCGTGTGGCTGAGCGGCGGCACGGTCGGCCCCGAGGCGAGCGTGCTCGTGTTTCCGGCGCTCGCGGCGCTCGCGTATGTCGCGTGGCGCCTGCCGTCGCGCGCGGCGTCGAGCGGCGCTGCCCTCGCGCACGGGCGTCGACAGATGATCTGAGCCGGCCCGGCGATCGATCCGGGATCGGCTCGCGCGCGGCTGGTGCGTGTGAGGTGCGCTTCGGTTTCGCCTCGGTTTCGCTTCGGCTGCGCTTCGAACGTCACGCGCGCGCCGCTCGGGCGCGCCGCGCGATCACCTCGCCGTCGATTCCCGCGCAACCGGCTGCGCGACGCCCGCATCGCCGCTCATGCCCGGCAGCTTCGTCTGCCCGACGCGCTGCGCGCGGTAGATGCCCGCGTGCCCGGAGAACAGATACGCGACGACGCATGCGAGCGCCGCATACACGCCGATCGGCGCGCCGAACAACTCGATCGCCATGATCGTCGACGCGATCGGCGTGTTCGCCGCGCCCGCGAACACCGCGACGAAGCCGAGCCCCGCGAGCACGGGCACCGGCAGCGCGAGGAGATGCGACAGCGCGTTGCCGAGCGTCGCGCCGATGTAGAAGAGCGGCGTCACTTCGCCGCCCTTGAAGCCCGACGCGAGCGTGACGACCGTGAACGCGAACTTGCCCGCGAAATCGTAGACAGGCAGCGGCCCGCGAAACGCGGCTTCGATTGTCGGAATGCCGAGGCCGAGATATTGCGGCGTCTGCAGGAGCGTCGCCGCGAGCGCGACGAGCGCGCCGCCCGCGACGGGACGCAGCGGCGGATACGCGATCCATCGCTTCGCGAGCGCGCCGAGCGCATGCGTCGCGGCGGCGAACAGCCGGCCGACGACGCCGAACGCGATGCCCGCCGCCACCGCCGACGCGACGCCCGCCGCGCTCAGCGCGGGCACGAACGGCACCGCATAGACGGTGTGATGGATGCCCCACAGCCGGCACACCGCGTCCGCGACGATCGACGCCGCGACGCACGCGAGCAGCGCGTCGTAGCGCAGCCGTCCGATCGCGAGCACTTCGAGGCCGAACACCGCGCCCGCGAGCGGCGTGCCGAACACCGACGCGAAGCCGGCGGCGATCCCGCTCATCAACATGATCCGGCGGTCGTCGCGATCGAGCCTGAAGCGCTGCGTGACGCGATCGGCGAGCGCGCCGCCCATCTGCACCGCGGTGCCTTCGCGGCCCGCGGAGCCGCCGAACAGATGCGTGACGACGGTCGCGGCGAGCACGAGCGGCGCCATCCGTTTCGGCACGATCCGCTGCGGATCGTGGATCTCGTCGATCAGCAGGTTGTTGCCGCGCTCGACGGACTGGCCGACGCGATGATAGATCCAGCCGGTCGCAAAACCCGCGACGGGCAGCAGCCACAGCAGCCGCGGATGCGCGACGCGCGTGCCGGTCGCGAGATCGAGCGCCCGGAGAAAGAGCGCGGACGCCGAGCCGGCGAGCGTGCCCACCACCGCCGACAGCGCGAGCCAGCGGCACAGATGCGCGAGCATCACGACAGGCTCGAGGGTTTGCAGACGTTTCATGAATTTCCAGATTCGACAGGACATCAAACCCGGGCGGCAGGACGCCGCGTATTACGGATGGCCTACGACCTCCTGCACCCAGGAACGCGTAGGCATCATCAGCCGGCTCGCCGGCGGTTGTACGGAGGCATGCCATCTCCGGTCGCCGCGGATTGTACGCGATGCCGGAGCGCAGCGGCAACCGTCGCGGCGGGTGCGGGCGCGCCGTCGCCGCATGCACGGCCGATCGACGGGCCGCGCGCCGCATCGTCCGTCACGCGCCGAACCGCTCCGCCAGCTCGACGAAATCCGCCGCGACGACGTCCCAATCCTGCTCCGCGCGCAAGTCGGTCGTCTGCGCGGGGCCGTGCTCGCGCGGACGCGCGACGAACGCGGTCCGATAGCCGCAACCCCGAGCGGCCGCGAGATCGCCGTTGTGCGCGGCGACGAGGCACACCTGCTCGGGCCGCAGCGCGAGGATGTCGGCCGTGCGCAGATACGCTTCGGGCGTCGGCTTGTACGCCTGCGCGACTTCGGCGCCGAGGATCGCGTCCCACGGCAGTCCCGCGCGCTTCGCCATGTCGATCATCAGGATCACGTTGCCGTTCGACAGCGGCGCGATGATGTAATGCGCCTTCAGCCGCGCGAGCCCCGCGACCGAATCGGGCCACGGATCGAGCCGGTGCCATGCGAGATTCAGTTCGTGCAGATCGGCTTCGGACACGCTTGCGGGATCGATGCCGAACGCCGGCAGGATCGCTTCGAGATTCTCCCGATGCAGCGCGTCGAGCCGCGTGAACGGCCGGCGGCCGCTCCGCACGGCCTCCATCGCGGGCGAATAGCGCTTGCGCCACGCATCCGCGAACGCGGCCGGGTCGGCACCCGCGCGGCCGTACTTCGCCAGAAAAGGCCCCGCGTCGCGAATGACGCCGGAGCGCCAATCGACCACGGTGCCGAACACGTCGAAAACCAATGCCTTCACGCCAAGCGCTTGCATGATGCTCTCCTGAGTCGTGGGATGACGTTTCAGGATGCAGCGGCCCCGCTCGGGCGAGTCGAGCCGTGTTCGTCGGCCATGCGCACGCAGTCGGCAACGTAGCGCGGCGAACGGACCGCCGGCCGACGACGCAGGCGGGATCGTCGAACGCAGGACCGCCCCGTACGGCCGCCGAACGCGGACCGCCGCTCCTGCACGTCTGGAAGATCGCACATCTGCCGCCCGACATTATCGGGGATCGCGTGCGCGCTTTCGCTCGGGCGGAATCGAGGCCGCAGTCGAAATCGAGACCGGCTCCGGCTCCGACTCCGAAGCCGAAATCGAAGCTGAATCCCAATCCGATATCGAAGCCGAAACCAACGACGAAACGGAAGCCGACGCCGATATCGAAGCAGAACCCGAACGCGCTCAGCGCCAGCGATGCTTGTTGCGCTGGACGAGCGAGATGAGCTGATCCGCGATCCGGTCGAGCGGCAGCACCGCGCTCGCCGCGCCGATCGCGGCGGCCGCCTTCGGCATCCCGTACACGGCGCTCGTCGCCTCGTCCTGCGCGATCGTGTAGTGCCCCTTCGCGCGCATCGCCTTCAGGCCCAGCGCGCCGTCGCGCCCCATGCCCGTCAGCAGCACGCCGACCGCTTCGCCCTTCCAGTGATCGACGATGCTGTGAAAGAACACGTCGACCGACGGCCGGTAGGGCGTCTCTTCGGGGCGCCGCGTATAGCCGAGCAGCCCGCGCGGCGTCAGATGCAGGTGATCGTTCGTCGCCGCGAGCAGCACCTCGCCTATTTGCGGCGCGCTGCCCTGCCGCGCGATGCGCACCGGCAATGACGTATAGCCGTCGAGCCACTGCGCCATCCCGATCGCGAACGCCTGGTCGACGTGCTGGACGATCACGATCGCCGCCGGGAAATCCTCAGGCAGCCGCCGCAGCAGCGCGGTCAACGCGGTCGGCCCGCCCGCCGACGCGCCGATCGCGACGAGCGGCGGCAGCACGCCCTGCGGCGCGGGCGCCGCGACGGGCGCGGAAGAAGGCGTGCGCGTCGCGAGCAGCCGGCCGATCTGGTCGATCTTCGCGAGGAGCGGCTGCGACGGATCGGCGCTGCCGCCCTGCTCGAGCGTCGGCGTATCGACCGCGTCGAGCGCGCCCGCGCCCATCGCCTCGTACACGTACGACGCGTTCGCGCCGACGTTCGCGGTGACGACGAGAATCGCGCACGGCGAGCGCTCCATGATGCTGCGCGTCGCCGTCACGCCGTCGATCCGCGGCATCACGAGGTCCATCAGGACAAGGTCCGGCGGCTGCGCGACGCAAAAGTCGACGGCCTGCTCGCCGTCCGTCGCGACCCACAGCACGCGGTGCTCGGGCCGCAGCGCGATCGTGCGGCGCAGCGCCTCGACGGCGAGCGGCAAGTCGTTGACGATGCCGATGTTCATGGCTTTACGCGCCCCCAATCAGGTCGTGCACGGCGTCGAGCAACGCCTCGTCATGGAAGCCGCCCTTCGCCAGGTAATAATCGGCGCCCGCTTCGAGCCCGCGCCGCCGGTCCTCGTCGCGATCCTTGTACGACACGATCATGACGGGCACCGACTTCAAGAGCGGATCGCCCTTGATCAGCGTGACGAGCTCGATGCCGTCCATCCGCGGCATGTCGATGTCGGTGACGACGAGATCGAAGCTGTCGCCGCGGATCGCGTTCCAGCCGTCCATCCCGTCGATCGCGATCGTCACGTCGTAGCCGCGCTTCTCGAGCAATTTCCGCTCCAGCTCGCGCACGGTCAGCGAATCGTCGACGACGAGCACGCGCTTCTTCCGCTGCACGAGCGTATCCTGATCGCCGCGCCGCACCTTCGCGAGCTGGCCGCCGCGAATCAGCTTGTCGATCGAGCGGATCAGATCCTCGACGTCGACGATCAGCACCGGATCGCCATTTTCCAGCAAAGCGCCCGCTGCAATGTTCTGAATTTTGTTGAGGCGTCCGTCTAACGGCTGCACGACGAGCATGCGCTCGCCGAGAAAGCGGTCGACCGCGACGCCGTACGTCTCCGGCTCGCCACCGACGACGACGACGGCCGTCTTCAGCCGGCTCTCGTCGAGCTCGCCCGCGTCGAGCAACTGGTGCGCGGTGACGAGGCCGACGCGGCGGTCGTCGAGCGGGAAATGCTGCTGGCCTTCGAGCACGTCGATGTCCGCGCGGTCGAGCTCGAGCGTGCGGCGCACCTGCACGAGCGGAAACGCGTACGGCTCGCCGCCGACGTCGACGATCAGGCTGCGGATCACCGACAGCGTGAGCGGCAGCTGCAGCACGAAGCGCATCCCGAGGCCCGGCTCGTTGAAGATCCGCACCGCGCCGCGCACCGACTTCACCATCTCCTGCACCGCGTCGAGACCGACGCCGCGGCCGGACACGTCGGTCACCTGCTCTCGCATCGAGAAGCCGGGCAGCAGCAGGAATTCGAGCAGCTCCTGGTCGGACAGGCGCGCCGCCGTGTCCTCGTCGGTCAGGTCGTGGCGAACGATCGCCGCGCGCACCGCGGCGAGATCGGCGCCGGGGCCGTCGTCGCTCACGCTGACGAGGAGCGACCCGGCGCTGTGCCGCGCTTCGAGCGTGATGGTCGCCTCCGCCGGCTTGCCCCGCGCGACGCGCACGTCGGGCGGCTCGACGCCGTGATCGATCGCGTTGCGCAGCAGATGGCCGAGCGGCGCGTCGAGCATGTCGAGGATGTCGCGGTCGACCTGCGTCGCTTCGCCGGCGATCGAGAAGCGCACACGTTTGCCGAGCGAGCGTGCGAGATCGCGCACGACGCGCGGATACGCACGCGTCGCGTCGCCGAACGGACGCATCCGGCATTGCAGCGCTTCGTCGTAGAGCTGCTCGGCGATGTGCGAGTTGCGGCGCTCGAAGCGGTCGAGCTCGTCGAGCCGCGTCGCGAACGTGCGCTGCAAGTCGGTGAACATCTGCCGCACGTCGTTGAGCGCGCCGCGCACGCGCGGATCGGCATCGTCGGCGAGCGCTTCGACGAGCGTGTCGAGCGAGCGGGACGCGTCGCGCTGCGCGCGCTTCACGCGCAGCATCGACTCGGCGAACGGCTTCAGCCAGCGCGATTCGACGAGCGATTCGCCGGACAGGCTCAACAAGCGGTTCAGCGTTTCGGCGCGCACGCGGCGCATCTGGCTCGACGCGCGCTCGGCGTCGGGCGAACGGGCGGTCTGGTGCGGCGCGTCCTGCGCCGTCGCCGGCGTGTCGCGCGTCATCGCCGGCGCGTCGCGCGTCGGGTCGGGCGCATGGGCATTCGGTACGAGCTCGGTGTGAAGCTGCATCGAGTTCGATGCGGGCGATGCGCCGCGAAGCGCAGGCGCCGGCGCATGTTGCGGTGTTTGCGTAGCGCGGGGGCTGTCGGTCATCGCGCGCGAATCGGCCGCGCCGCGCGGGATGCCGCCTGTTGCATCGCTCACTTCGTTCGCGCCCGTCGCACCGACCGCGCCGACCGCGCCGCGCATGCCGGCCGCTTCGTTTGCGGCGATCGCGTCGCCGGCATCATTCGTTCTGTCCGCACCGATCGGGGCGCCCGCGTCGGCAGTTCCGCCGACGCCTGCGCCATCGGCCGCATGGCCCGCGCCGCGCGCACCGACGACACGGCCTGCATCGACTGTTCCGCCCGCACCGAGCGCACCGCGTGCGTCGAGTGCTTCGCTTGCGCCCGCGGCGGCGCGCACATCGGCCTCTCCGCTCGCGCCGATTACGCCGCCCACGCCGCTCGCGCGCATCGCATCGTCCTTCTCGCCCGAACCGGCGACGCGCTTTCCGCCGGTCTTCCCGCTCGCGCGCGCCGCCGCGCCCGCTTCGCTCGCGCCGCCCGCCTCGCGTGCCCCCGCATCCGCCGCATCGAGCGCCGCCGCGAACGCGTCGATCTCGCCCTGCGTGACGGGCGCCGCCGTCCGCGGATCGCCGACCCGCACGAGCAAGTCGACGCCCGTCAGCATCGCATCGACATGACACGGCGTCAGCGGCTGCCGGCCATGCTGCGCGGCGACGAAGCAATCCTCCATCCGCCCCGCGATGTCGACGCCCTGCGGCACGCCGACGATCCGCGCCGCGCCCTTCAGCGAATGCGCGGCGCGC
The DNA here is from genome assembly GCF_000959365.1 of Burkholderia oklahomensis C6786. Classification (NCBI taxonomy): domain Bacteria; kingdom Pseudomonadati; phylum Pseudomonadota; class Betaproteobacteria; order Burkholderiales; family Burkholderiaceae; genus Burkholderia; species Burkholderia oklahomensis. The sequence goes on along the minus strand of NZ_CP009556.1, from coordinate 1,041,540 downwards.
ATGCACGCCTCGAGCGTCGCGGCGTCCTGCGCGCCGCGCTCGAGCGCGAGCAGCCGCTCGGACAGCGCCTGCGTCTGCGTCTGCGTTTCCTCGCGGAACAGCTCGAGCAGCGATGCCCTGCCGAGATCGTCGTCGAGGCTCATCGCAGGCTCCGCGTCAGCGAATCGAACAGGCGGTCCTCGTCGAGCAGGCCGATCGTCTTGCCGCGCCACGCGAACACGCCGCGCGAATGCGCGCCGCCCGTGCGCGCGACGGTCGCGGGAACGGGCATCCATTCGGACGGCGTGAAGCGCAGCACGCCCTCGACTTCATCGACCGGGAACACGACGGGATCGCCGCGATGCGCGACGACGAGCATCCGCGTGAAGCGCGTGCGCGACGCGGCGCGATCGGCCCGCGCATCGAGGCTCAGCAGGTCGGCGAGCGACACCGCGACGCGCAGCATCCCGCGCACGTTGACGATGCCGAGCACCGCGCGATTGCGCCGATGCGGCAGCGCATGGATCGGCCGCGTATCGGCGATCTCGCGCAGCACGCCGATCGGCAGCGCGAGCCATTCGTCGGCGACGCGAAACGCGAGCGCCGAATGGACGGTCTCGGCCGCGCCGTCGCGCGCCGCCGCCGAAGCCGCCGAGGCCGCCGTCGAACGCGGCGCGCGCTCGGCCGCGAGGCGCGCCGCGTCGGCGAGATCCGCATCGGTCAGCGGACGATCGAGAAGCAGCGCCGCGTGCTGCGTGTACACCGGACAGTTCAGGCAGCGGCGACAGGCTTCGAGCCGTTCGCACGAACGGTCGCCGCGCGTGCCGATGCGGTTCCAGCAAGCGTCGATCTCGAATGCGATCCGTGGTCGCTCAACGGCGTCGCGGTCCATGAGTTCCTCTTGGTTCGCCGTCGTCCGTGTCGGTCACGGTCGAGGCCGATTCGTACTGGGCCGCACGCCGGGCCCGTTGCATCAGCCATTGTGCGCCGTCGCGATCGCCCGCGATGTCGAGCAGCGTCGCCAAATGCGTCAGCGCTTCGTAGTGCGACGGCTCGAGATACAGCGCCTTCCGATAACAGTCCGTCGCTTCGTCGCCGCGGCCCTGCGCGTCGGCGATCAGGCCGAGCAGATAGAACGCGTCGGCGCTCGGGCCGGACAGGTCGATCGACGCGCGCACCGCCTGCTGCGCGGCGTCGAACGCGCCTGCGTCGGCGAGGCGGCGGGCGGCGTCGAGCGGCGCTTCGGGCGGCGCGCCGGCGTACGGCTCGGCGCTCGCGCGGGACGCGGCGTCCGTCCCGGCCACGCCGCCGACGATGCGTGACGCGCCGGACGCATGCGGCACGAACGCCGGTTGCGCGACGCCCGTCGCGCCCGCGAGCGGCACGGACGCGGGCCACCCCGTATCGAACGTATGGGCGAGCGATGCGGACGCGCGCGGCGCGGCGGCGGCGGCGTCACGTGCGATCGGCTCGGCGGCGGGCCAGCCGGTATCGGCCGCCGACGTGGAAAGCGAATCGAACGCGCCGCTCGCGCCGCGCGCAAGCGGCGCGGCCGCGGAATGCGCGGCGTCGATCGCCGGGGCGAACGAATCGCCGGGCGTTTGCGCGGTGTCATCGGCCGCGCGCGCGAATGCGCCCGCGGCGGTCCAGCCCGTGTCGAATGCGTTCACGGGCGGCGCGCTCGCGGAACGTCCGGCGTCGCGAGCCGGTGCGAACGATTCGCCGGCGTGCTCCGCAACGCTCGGCGCGCGCGCGAACGCACGGGCCGCGGGCCAGCCGGAGTCGCCCGCACGCGCGAGCGGTTCGGATGCGGGACGCACGGCGTTCGGCGCGGACGCGAACGATTCGGCCGACGGCTCGAACGCGGCCGGCTCACCGTCGATCGCGCGTGCGATCGGCTCGGGCGTCGGCCAGCCGGCATCGACGAACCATTCGTGCGCGATCGCGCGCAGCGTGCCGCCCAGCGTCCGCGTTCGCTCCGCGCCGGCGACGCCAGCGACGCCCGTTGCCGCCACGGCCCCGCCGCGCCTCGCGCCGCCCGCCGCAGGCGCGCCGATGGCCGGCACGCCGGGCCGCTCCGCCGTCTCGGCCGCCGCCTTGTGAAAAGCGAACGCAAGCGGAATCTGCGCCGACGTCAGCCCCTGCCGCATCACGACCCCCGTCTCGGCCGGGCCGACGAACACGATTCCGCGCTCGCCGAGTTGCTCCTCGACGATCCGCACGACGCGATCCTGCGCGTCGCGATCGAAATAGATCAGCACGTTGCGACAGAACACGAAGTCGTACGGTTCGCCGGGGCAGCCGAGCAGATCGAGCAGATTCGCCCGCCGGAACCGCACGCACGCGCGCACCCGCTCGTCGAGCACCCAGCCGTCGGCCGCCGCCTTGAAATGCCGGTCGCGAAACTCGAGCGCGTGGCCGCGAAACGAGTTGCGTCCGTAGCGCGCACGCTCCGCGTGCTCGATCGCGCGGCCGCTGATGTCGAGCGCGTCGATCTCGAAGCGCGCCGGATCGATGCCCGCGTCGAGCAGCGCCATCGCAGCCGAATACGGCTCCTCGCCCGTCGAGCACGGTGCGCTCAGAATCCGCAGCACGCGCGCGGGCTCCGCGAAGAGCCGCTCGGCGCCGAGCCGCGCGAGCGCGCCGAACGCCTCGCGCTCGCGGAAAAACCAGGTCTCCGGCACGACGAACAGCTCGATCAGCGCGCGCCGCTCGTCGGGCGACGCGTTCAGGCGCTGCCAGTAGGCGTCGACCGCTTCATCCGTGATCGGCTGATGGGGACGGCCCGACTGCGCGGCCGCGCCGCCGTCGACGCCCGGCTGGGTCGCGGCGATCCGCTCGGCGAGCGCGCGCGCGACGAAGTCGTTGCCGAGCGACGCCGGATCGATCCCGGTCTCGCGCGACAGCCATGCATGAAAGCGCGGGTCGAACACGTTCACAACCCGCCTCCCGCCGGCGCGCCGGCCGGCGACGCAAGCGGCCCGGCCGGATCGAGCGACGCCGCATAGTCGAACAGCAACGCGCGCACATCGCCGTCGACGATGTGCTGGACCGCGACCCACTGGACGACGCCGTGCGCATCGCTCGCGATCGGTCCGAGCCAGCGCGCGTGCGGCGTCGCGATCCCGCTGCCGCGGAACGCGTCGCGCGGAATCCGCGTCGTCTGCGTCGCGCGTTCGACGATGAGCCCGAGCAAACGCACGCGCGGCTGCGCGAACGCCGGCTCGGCGGCCGCGGGCAGCCGGTAGCGCACGAGCACGAGCCGCGTCGAGCGCAGATGCTGCGCGGGACGGCCGAGCGCGAGCCACGGCACGTCGATCACCGGCACCGGCTCGCCGCGATGCATCAGAATGCCGGCCGCCCACGCGGGCGCGCCGGGAATCGTCTTCGTCGCGGCGAGCGGCAGCACTTCGGCGATCTCCGCCGCTTCGAGCGCATAGCGCTCGCCGTCGAGGTGGAACAGCAGGAACAGCATGTCGGCTCCGCTTTTCGCGTCACGCGCGCGTCACGCGTCGACCTTGAAACGCGACACGCCCGTGCGCAACTGATTCGCGACGAGCGTCAGGTCGTCGATCGCCTGCGACGACTGCCGCAGCGATTCCGCCGTCTGCTGCGCGGCCTCGGACAGCTGCGACAGCGCCTGCGTGATCTGCTCGGCGCCGCTCGCCTGCGTCTGCATTCCTTCGTTGACCATCTGGAAGCGCGGCGCGAGCGTCTGCACTTCGGCGATGATCTGCGACAGCTGGCCGCCCACCTGCTGCACGTCGCGCATCCCGCGCCGCACCTCTTCGGAGAACTTGTCCATCCCCATCACGCCCGCCGACACCGCCGACTGAATCTCCTTTACCGTCTGCTCGATGTCGTACGTCGCGACGGCCGTCTGATCGGCGAGGCGGCGGATCTCGGTCGCGACGACCGCGAAGCCGCGGCCGTATTCGCCCGCCTTCTCCGCTTCGATCGCCGCGTTCAGCGACAGCAGGTTGGTCTGGTCGGCGACCTTCGTGATGGTGGCGACGACCTGATTGATGTTGATCGCCTTCTCGTTGAGGATCGCGAGCTTCGCGTTCACCGAGCCGGCCGCGTCCATCACGCTGCGCATCGTCTCGCCCATCCGCGTGAGGCCGCTCTGGCCGACGCCCGCGAGCGTCGCCGACTGCTCGGCGACCGACGACACTTCGTTCATCGTGCGCAGCAGATCGCGCGACGTCGCGAAGATCTCGCGCGACGTCGCGCCGATCTCGGTCGTCGTCGCCGCGGTCTCGTTCGCGGTCGCCTGCTGCTCGCGCGAGGTCGCCGCGATCTCGGCGACCGACGTCGTCACCTGCAGCGACGACTGCTGCGCCTGCGCGACGAGCGCGGTCAGCTCGTCGGCCATCCGGTTGAAGCCGCTCTCGAGCGTGCCGAATTCGTCGTTGCGGCCGAGGTTCAGGCGCTGCGTCAGGTTGCCGGTGCGCATCACGTCGTGCACGTCGATGAGCCGCGCCATCGGCACCGTCACCGCGCGAAACAGGAAATAGCCGAGCACGAGCGCGGACACGAGCACGACGCCCAGCGCGACCGCGAGCGTGATCTCGGTGCCGTGCACCGATTCGCGAATCAGCGCCGCCGATTGCTCGGCGAAGCGCCGGTTCTCCTGCACGAGAATGTTCGCATTTCGAATCACTTCTTCCCATGCGGGCGTCATCTTCGCGTACGCGTCGAGCGCATCGTTCTTCGCGCCGCGCGCCTTCTGCACGGTGTCGTTCAACAGCGGCAGGTAGCGGTTGTACGAATCATGGAACGTGTTGAAGCGCTGCTGGTCGTCGCTGCGAAACGTCGACGCCTGATACGCGGACAACAGCTTGTCGAAGTCTTCGAGCATGCCGGGCACCTTCGCGAGATCGCGCCGGACCGCGTCGGCATCGGCGTCGACGAACACCGCGCGCTGCAGCACGATGTACGATTCGTTCGCAGCCGCACGCAATGAAGAGGCGAGATAGACGCCCGGGAGCGAATCGCGCTCGATGCTGATCGCTTCTTCGTTGATCGCGCGCAGGCGCTGATACGACAGCGCCGCCATGAACAGCATCAGCACGAACAGCACGCCGAAGCTGAACAGGATCCGGTTGCCCAGCGTGAGCCGGTTGCCGGCGGCGGGTTTGCGAAGAATCTCGTTGCTGGCGCGAGGCGTCACAGTGGGCATGTCGTTCTATCCGGCTGGCGGAAAATCATGTGAAAAAAGCGTCGCGCGCCGCACCGGGCGGATCGCATCGATCCCGGCGCGACGCGAAACCCGGGCATCGCGAGTGTAACTTGAAGCATCGGGTACGGGGACAGGCCAGGGCGCGCGAATGAACCATGCCGCACGCACGCGTCACGCGGCGCTCGCATCCTTCGGTATCCGAAGTCCCGCGAGAAAGCCGCGCGGCGTGTAGCGCATCAGGATCTGTCCGCGATGCTTCGCGGCCGTCGCGCGCACGAACGCGAGCCCGAGCCCGAAGCCGCCGCGCTGCGCGCCGCCCGCGGGCACGAGCCGCACGAACGATTCGGTCGCGGCCGCGCGCTGCTCGGGGGCGATGCCCGCGCCTTCGTCCTCGACGCCGATCAGCCAGCAGTCGCCGTCCTCGACGAGCGTGCAGCGCACCTCGGAGCCCGCGGGGCCGTACTTCAGCGCGTTGTCGACGAGATTCGCGACCGCGCGCGTGAGCATCATCCGGTCGCCGATGCACAGGCATTCGGTCGGCGGCACGTCGGCGCGTACGCGGCTGCCGACGCTGCCCGCCTTCTCCCACATCTGGTCGACCGCGTCGAGCACGACCTCGTTCAGGCTCACCGTCTCGCTCGGCCGCTTCTCCGATTGCGCGCGCGTCAGATGAATGAAGCCGTCGGCGAGCGCGAGCGCGCGGCGCGCATGCGTCTCGATCCGCTCGAGGATCGGCGGCATCGCGCCGTGCTCGTTGCGATAGACGTCGAGGAGCGCGAGGATCGACGTCTGCGGCGTGCGCATGTCGTGCGACAGGAAGTCGAGCACTTCGTCGCGCTGCCGCAGCGTCAGATACGAGTTCGAGTGGTAGCGGATGCGCGCGATCAGCTCGATCGTGTCGGGCAGCTTGACGAGATAGTCGTTCGCGCCGGCGACGAACGCCGCGCGCTTGATGTCGGGCTCCTCTTTCGCCGACAGCACGATGATCGGCACGCGCGCCGTCTGCGCGTCGGCACGCCAGGCGCGCACGAGTTCGAGGCCGTCGATGTCGGGCATCACGAGATCCTGCAGGATCACGGTCGGCTTCACTTCCCTCGCCATCGCGAGCGCGCGCTGCGCGTCGGTGCACGTGTGCAGCACGATGTCGCTCTCCGGGACGAGCGAGCGGCGAATCACTTCGCCGACGAACGCCTGGTCGTCGACCAGCAGCACCGAAATCCCCGATTCAAGCGAATCCGAATCACTATCCCTATTCGTTTTGTTCATCATGTCGTAGCGCTACGCAATCGTTGCCTTGTCGCCTGTTCCAGCTCCGTTCGTCGCTCGCGTGCCTGGCGGGTTCGGCATGCGATCGCGTGAGCGCGAGCCCGCCGTTCCGCGTGAACGGCAATGAAACGGGCCCTCATTCTTTCTTAAAACGAATATAAAGTGCCGATGTTAAATGAAATTAAGTCTGTTCGCCGATTTCGCTCGATAATCGGCGAGCATTTCACTTCGTTTCGCGATCGAATCTCCGATCGATCAGGTAAAAACGCGCGTCGACGCGATCCGGTTGATACTGCGATCACAATGCGCCGGATACGCGCCGCGCGCAATTGCGTCCGTGCAGTGTGTTATCTGCCCGCCACAGAGAGATTTATCAATTGCACCGGCAGCACCGGAAGTTGGCGGGACGCAAACGTTTTCGCCTGCCACGATCGCTGCACGTTCGCCGAACGTGCCAGACTCGGCGGAAAATGGCGCACGACGCCCGGCGGACGGGCGTTTGCCGCATGCGCGCGGCGCACGACGCCCGTCGAACCGATTGAACGTCGACTGCATGACGCGCGTGCCGCGCAGCCGGACAGCACGCTCGATTGACCGTCCGGTCGGTGGACGATAGCATCTCGTGACGACGCGGCGTCGCCATTCGTCAACCGTCCCCGACGCAATCGCGGACGTCTCGATCATTGCGCGCCGCCCCGTTTTTTGAGATAGCGACGATCTCCCGCATTGCGGCCTTATCTCGATATTCGCGCAATGCTCGTTTAAAACGCAATCGACATCTTTCTTATCTAATTATTCAGCACGCGCCTATGAATCCGAGTTACCGTGTTGGCGAAACCATCTCGAAAATGGTCACGTTCGACATTGATTCCGTTCGCCGATTTGCGACGCTCGCCGGCGACATGAATCCGCTGCATCACGACGAGGCGCTCGCCGAACCGACGCGGTTCGGCGGACTGATCGTCAGCGGTACGCACTATTCGGCATTGATGATGGGCATGGTCGCGACATTCCTCAGCGAGCGACGCCCGGCGCTCGGGCTCGAATTCGAGTTCAAGTTCCGCAAGGCGGTCGCGGCAGGCGACACGGTGACGATGGAATGGCGAATCGTCGCGATCGAACCGAGCGCGAAGCTGAAGGGCGACGTCGTTCGCCTCGAAGGCGTGTTGCGCAACACGGCGGGCGAGGTCTGCGTGATCGCGAAATCGACGAGCCTCAGCCTGCCGGACGACGCGCTCGCGGCGACGTAGCGCAGAACCGCCGCCGCGACGGGCTGCTGCGGCTGCTTCTGCGCCCGCGGTCGCCATCGTGCTCGCTCGATGGGCGGCGCGACGCATCGACTTGCCGATTCGCCGGATTCTCGCGGCCAAAGATACGTCCGCGGAATGGCGCGATCATGTGGCGGCGCAGCGGCGGCAGCGCCGGCGAACGCGTCGCCGAGCCGCCCCGCCCTGGCGCCGCATTCAACGCTTGCGCACGACCATCAGCCGCAGCTCGGTCATGTCCTCGATCGCGTAACGGATCCCTTCGCGGCCGAGCCCCGAGTCCTTCACGCCGCCGTACGGCATGTTGTCGACGCGGAACGACGGCACGTCGTTGATCACGACGCCGCCCACTTCGAGCTCGTCCCACGCGCGCTGCGCATGCGCGAGCGAATCGGTGAACACGCCCGCCTGCAAGCCGAAGTCGCTGTCGTTCACGCGCGCGAGCGCGTCGTCGAAATCCGAGAACTTCTCGAGCAGCGCGACGGGGCCGAACGCCTCCTTGCGATACAGATCCTGATCGCGGCCGACGTGCTCGAGCAGCGTCGCCTCGAACATCGCGCCGTCGACGTTGCCCCCCGCGACGATCTTCGCGCCCGCCGCGACGGCCGCGTCCATCCAGCCGGCGAGCCGCCGCGATTCCGCTTCGGAGATCATCGGGCCGACGAACGTCGCCGGATCCTTCGGGTCGCCCATCTTCAGCGAGCGGGTCTTCGCGATCAGCTTCTCGCGCAGCGCATCGTAGACGTCCGCGTGCACGATGATCCGCTGCACGCCGATGCAGCTCTGCCCGGACTGGTAGTACGCGCCGAACGCGAGCCGGTCGACGACGTAGTCGAGCCGGTCGCGCTGATCGGCGTCGACGATCGCGGCCGCGTTGCCGCCCAGCTCGAGCACGACCTTCTTCTTGCCCGCCTTCTTCTTCAGCTCCCAGCCGACCGCGGGCGAGCCCGTGAACGACAGCAGCTTGAAGCGCTCGTCGGTCGTGAAGAGATCGGCGCCGTCGCGATGCGCGGGCAGAATCGAGAACGCGCCCTTCGGCAAATCCGTTTCCGCGAGGACCTCGCCGATGATCAGCGCGCCGATCGGCGTGCGGCTCGCGGGCTTCAGCACGAACGGGCAGCCCGCGGCAAGCGCGGGCGCGACCTTGTGCGCGGCGAGGTTCAGCGGAAAGTTGAACGGCGAGATGAACGAGCACGGCCCGATCGGCATGCGCTTGTAGTAGCCGCTGTAGCCCTGTGCGCGCGGCGAGATTTCGAGATTGATGATTCCGCCTTCGATGCGCACCGCTTCCTCGGCCGCGACGCGGAACGTGTCGATGAGGCGCGTCACTTCGCCCTTCGAATCGTTGATCGGCTTGCCCGCCTCGATGCACAGCGCTTCGGCCAGCTCGTCGAAACGCTCGCGAAAGCGTGCGACGCAGTGTTCGAGAATCGCCTGCCGCTTGAACGCGGGCAGCTCGCGCAGCGGCTTCTGCGCGCCGACGGCCGCCGCGATCGCGGCGTCGATCGCCTGCGCGTCGGCGAGCGCGACGCGCGTCGCGACCTTGCCGCTGTATTTGTCGGTGACGTCGAGATCGGTGTTCGCGTACACCGCGTCGTTCGCGAGGTAGTACGGATAGGTTTCCTTCAGCATGTCGAATGACTCCGTCCAGTTGATGTGCCGATGTGCCGATTTGTCGATGTGCCGGCTGCGGTCACAACTGCGCCGACAGGCGCTTGATTTCACGATTCAGCACGCGCTCGTTGTCCGAGTAGTCGATCGGCACGTCGATCAGATGCACGCCCGGCGACGCGAAGCATTCGCGCACGAGCGGCTCGAGATCGTCGGCCGACGCGATCCGGTGCCCGTGCGCGCCGTAGCTCTGCGCATACGCGACGAAATCCGGGTTCGCGAGCGTCATCGCGTAATCCGGGAAATTCATGTTCTCCTGCTTCCAGCGGATCATTCCGAACGCGTCGTCGCGCAGGATCATCACGACGAGGTCGAGCTTGAGCCGCACAGCCGTTTCGAGCTCCTGGGAATTCATCATGAAGCCGCCGTCGCCGCATACCGCGATCACCTTGCGCTGCGGATGCACGATCTTCGTCGCGATCGCCGACGGCAGGCCCGCGCCCATCGATGCGAGCGCGTTGTCGAGCAGCAGCGAATTCGGCTCGTGCGCGCGCCAGTAGCGTGCGAACCAGATCTTGTACATGCCGTTGTCGAGACAGACGATGCCGTCTTCCGGCAGCGACCGGTAGAGATCGTTGACGATCCTCACCGGATACATCGGAAAGCGCGGATCGTCCTGCCCTTTCTTCAGGTGCGCGTCGAAGTGCTCCTTGATCAGCATGAAGCGCGAGAAATCCCAGTGCGGCTGCCGCGTCAGCTTCGCCTTCATCTGCCACACCGCGTTCGCGATGTCGCCGACGACCTCGATCTGCGGGAAGTACACGGGATCGACCTGCGCGCCAAGGAAGTTCACGTGGATCACGGTCTTGTCGTCGGCGCGCATGAAGAACGGCGGCTTCTCGATCACGTCGTGGCCGACGTTGATGATGCAGTCCGCGTGCTCGATCGCGCGATGGACGAAGTCGCCGTCCGACAGCGTCGCGTTGCCGAGCCACAGCGGATGCGTCTCGTCGATCACGCCCTTGCCCATCTGCGTCGTGAAGAACGGGATGCCCGTCGTGTCGACGAATTCCTTCAGCATCTTGCAGGTCGTCTTGCGATTGCCGCCCGCGCCGATCATCAGGAGCGGATGGCGCGCCGCCTGGATCGCCTCGACCGCGTGCGCAACCGCCTTCTCCTCGGCGACCGGCCGGCGGCTGTAGCTCGCCGGGATCGGCTTGCCGTCGCCCTCTTCGTGCGCGATATCCTCGGGCAATTCGAGATGCGTCGCGCCGGGACGCTCTTCCTCCGCGCGCCGGAACGCTTCGCGCACCGCCGACGGAATGTTGCCGATCGACACGATCTGCCGCGTGAGCTTCGTCAGCGGCTGCATCATCCCGACGACGTCGACGATCTGAAAATGCCCCTGCTTGCTCGACTTGATCGGCTTCTGCCCGGTGATCATCAGCATCGGCATGCCGCCCAGCTGCGCGTACGCGGCCGCCGTCACGAAATTCGTCGCACCCGGGCCGAGCGTCGACAGGCACACGCCCGTCTTGCCGGTCAGCCGCCCGTAGGTGGCCGCCATGAAGCCCGCCGCCTGCTCGTGGCGGGTCAACACGAGCTTGATGCGCGACCGCCGCAGGGATTCGAGCAGATCGAGGTTTTCCTCGCCGGGAATGCCGAACACATACTGGACGCCTTCTGCTTCCAGCGCCTTCACGAACAAATCGGATGCTTTCATGGGGACTCTCGGTTGGTGCCGCGCATCCGGCCTACGGACGGCGCGGCGTTGAGCGGCGCGCACGCCGGCCTACGGCGCGCGCGACCCGTTTCCTTCGACAGACAAAAGCACGAGCAGGCTGGGCGAAACCGCCGCGGCGATGCGCGGCGCGGCCCGCGGCATTCGGCCGGACACCGAAACGGCGGCCGGCGCGCGAACGACGGCGCACCGGCGGCGGGAACGCTTCTCGATTGTAGGAGATCGCCGAAAAAGCCGCTTCGAGCAGCGCGGTTTACGAAACGATGACAGCCGGGAAGGAAAGGCGCGGACGGCCACGCATGCCGCTACCCCTTCGCATGCTGCGCCGCGATCTCCTGCAAGTCGAGATCGCGTTCGAGCAGGTACAGCATCTCGTCGTGGATCCGCCCGCCGCGATGCAGCCGCAGCAGCTCCGCGCGGCCGGCCGCGATCGCGGCAAGCACGACGTCGTAGTGCGCGTTGCGCTCGCTCGCCGGGAACGCAGGCTCGTTCTGATGGCGCGCGGTCACGTTCGCGCGGTACGTATATTGCTCGAGCAGCCGCGGATGGATCACGTTGCCGTCGGCGTCGCGCACGAGCGGCTGGATCGCCGCGAGCTGCGCGGCCTCGACGCGCGCCCACGCCTGCGGCTCGGTCAGATGATGCGCGGCGGGCCCCGGATCGCGCAGCTTCAGCAGCCGGATCAGCGGCCCGATCGTCGTGCCCTGCAACAGCACCGTGACGAGGATCACCGCGAACGCGGCGACGAGAATCAGGTCGCGGCCCGGCATCGCGTCCGGCAGCGACAGCGCGATCGCGAGCGTCACGACGCCGCGCATCCCCGCCCAGCTCATCACGGCCGCCGCCCGCCAGTCGGCCCGCAAGCCTCGCCGCCGCACGCGCGCGACGGGCGTCTTCAGCCATTCGACCGCGAACACCCAGACGAAGCGCGACACGACGACGGCGACGAGCACCGCGACCACCGCGGGCATCATCGTCGCGAACACCTCGCCGAGCCCGCCGAGCCGCACGATCACGCCGCGCAGCGACAGGCCGATCAGCACGAACACGAGCGCCTCGAGCAGGAACACGATCACCTGCCAGAACGCGGTGCCGCGGTTGCGCACCGATGCGGAGAACACCTCGTGCTGATGCCAGCCGAGCATCATCCCGGTCGTCACGGTCGCGATCACGCCGGACACCTCGAACATTTCGCCGGCGATGTAGCTGATCCATGCGGCGATGACGGCCGTCGTGATCACGAGGTAATCGTCTTCGATGAGCCTCAGGAAGCGCACGATCAGCCAGCCGACGGCGAAGCCGACCGCGACGCCGCCGAAGCCGAGCTCGGCGAAGCGCACGACCGCGTCGCCGGCGCTGAATGCGCCCGTGAGCGCGGCGGCGACCGCGAAGCGGAACAGCACGAGCCCCGCCGCGTCGTTCAGGAGGCTCTCGCCTTCGAGCAGCACCATCAGCCGGCGCGGCAGCGCGACGCGCTCGAGCACGGCCTTCGCGGCGACCGCATCGGGCGGCGACACGATCGCGCCGAGCGCGAAGCACGCGGCCCACGGCAGGCCCGGCGCGACGAGATGCACGGCGACGCCGACGACGAGCGTCGTGAACGCGACCGCGCCGATCGCGAGCATCATGATGCCGCCGACGTTGCGCTTGAACTCCTCCCATACCGAGAAGTACGCGCCGTCCATCAGGAGCGGCGGCAGGAACACGATCAGCACGAGATCGGGATCGAGATTGACGGGCGGCAGCCCGGGCAGGAACGCGATGCCCGCGCCGCCGACGAGCAGCGCGGCCGCGGGCGGCAGCCGGAGCCGCTTCGCGAGCAGCTCGAGCGCGACGATCGCGAGAAATGACAGCAAGACGAGCTTGAATGCCGAGACCGGAGACATGGAAGCGCCTTCTTCGCAAGGGTTGAACGGACGGACGAACGTGCGATGGTCGCGCGATTACAGCACGGCGACGCGCGCGGCGTCGAGCATGCGAATGTCAAATCCGTTCAGGATGCCGATGCTTCGGCGCGGCAAGCGCATTCGACGCAGCAAATGCCGCGAACGCGGCGGACCCGGCGGCAGCGGACCCGCGACGAACGCGCGCCGTTCAATGCGGCAGCGCGCCCGCCCACCGCGCGATGCCCGACACCGCGTACAACCCGAGCCCGATCAGCCCGCCGACCAGCGTGCCGTTGATCCGGATGTACTGCAGGTCCTTGCCGATGTTCAGCTCGATCTGCCGCGACATCTCGCGCGCGTCCCAGTTCTTCACGGTGTCGCTGATGTGCCGCGTCAGGAACTCGGCAAACTCGGGCGCCATCTCGCTCGCCGCGCGCTCGACGTGCTCGTTCATCGAATCGCGCAACTGCGGGCTCTGCGCGAGGCGCTCGCCGAGCCAGTTGCCGAGCGCCGTCGCGCGCCGGTGGACGACCGACTCGTCGCGCGCGAGATCGGCCTTCAGCCACGCGCGCAACTGGTCCCACAGGTCCTTCACGTAGCGGTTGAACGCGTCGCCGTCGCGCAGATAGCGCTTGATCTCCTCGCCCTTCTCGATGAACGCGGGGTCGCTCTTCAGCCGCACGACGAGCCGCGCGGCCGCGTCGTCGAAGCTGCGCCGCAGCCGGTGCTCGGGATCGTCGCCGATCTGCGTGAGCACGCGCGTCACGACGTTCGAGATCAGCTCCGCGCCGTGCTCGCCGAGCCAGTTCGTCGGCAGCAGCTTCTCCATCTTCGGGAATTCATATTTCAGCCAGTCGACGATGTAAGTCGCGATCGACGCGCGCTTGTCGGGATCGCGAAGGAACGCGACGATCTGCGCGATCCCGTCGTCGAGGAGCGCCTGATGGCGGCCGTCCTTCGTCAGCGTGTCGAGAATCGCGCCCGTCGACTGCGACAGGTCGATCCGGTCGAGCACCGCATGGAACGCGTCCTTCACGAACGACTGGATCCGCGCGTCGTCGGTCATGTCGAGCCCGAACGCGATGAGGCGCGTCGCGTAGCCGCCCAGCACGTCCGCGTTGCGCGGCGTCGCGAGCCACTGCGCGAGCCGCGCGGCCGGATCGTGCCGCTTGATCAGCGCGACGATCGACGCCGGATCGAGAAACTTCTCCTGCACGAATGCGGCCAGATTGTCGGCGATCTTTTCCTTGTTCTGCGGAATGATCTCCGTGTGCCGCGACACGAACGGAATCGGCACGCGCCGGAACAACGCGACGACCGCGAACCAGTCGGCGAGCGCGCCGACCATCGACGCCTCGGCGATCGCCTTGACGCCGTCGATCCAGAAGCCGCGCGGCGCGAACAGCGTCGCGGCGAACACGCCCGCCGCGGCGAACAGCAGCGCGAGCGCGCGCCGCTTGCTGTTTCGGAGTTCCCGTTCCTTGTCGTCGAGCATCGTGATCCGGTCGTATCGGTTCCGCCCGTCATGCGCGCGGCGGCGCGGACGGCAGGAACTTCACCATCAACAGTTCGTCCGCGTAGCCGTTCGCCCCCTTCAGCGCGCGCGGCTCGACGCCGTACACGACGAAGCCGTGCCGCTCGTAGAACGCGCGCGCCGCGCCGTTGCCGTCGACGACGGCGAGCGTCACCTGCTCGACCGCTTCCGCCGCGGCCGCGAGCACCGCGTCGAGCAGCGCGGCGCCGACGCCGTGCCGACGCGCGTCGGGCGCGACGTACATGCCCCACAGGAAGCCCTTGTGGCGCGCCTTCGCGCCGTCCAGCCGCTTGAAGCCGGCCATCCCGGCGATCCGGCCGCCGACATACGCGCCGAACACGATCGTGCCGGCGAGCCGCTCGGCGAACGCGGTCAGCGGACGCGCCACTTCGACGTCGTAGGTCGAGCCGAACGCGTCCGGCATATCCTGCAGCGCGGCGAGGCGGATCGCGCGATAGTCGGCCGCGAGCGAGGCCGAAAGCCGTCTGACTTCGACGGCGGGTACGGATGTCGAATCGGGCATGACGTGCGTCGCCGGCATGAAAAATGGACTCGTCAGATGGTACACCGGCCGTCGCGCGGCTCGGTTGACCCGTGTCGTTCGCGCCACTTAGAATGCCTTCACGCGGTGCCCCGGCCTGCCGCGCCGTCGATTCGACGACCATCCAGACCGATGCCCGAAGGAGTCAGCAACGTGCCGGACAGTCTCGCCCGCCGCAGCCTGTCGCTGCGCCGCCCGACCGGCGTCGTCGCGGCCGCGGCGCGCGCGCTCGTCGTGTGCGCCGCGCTCGGGCTCGGGCTCGCCGGCTGCGCGACGCATCCGCCTGCCACCACGCTCGACCGCACGGTCTCTCACGCGCTCTCGCCCGACACGTCGACGCCGCTTGCCGACGCGCTCGCCGCGCCGCAGCGCGCGCATCCGGGCGAATCCGGCTTTCTCGTGCTGCCGCGCGGCGACGAGGCGCTGCAGATGCGCATCGCGGTCGCGCGCGCGGCGACGAAGACGCTCGACATCCAGTACTACATCGCCGCCGAGGACACGACGGGCAAGCTGCTGCTCGGCGCGGCGCTCTACGCGGCCGACCGCGGCGTGCGCGTGCGGATGCTCGTCGACGATCTGAACTTCAAGGATGTCGACCGCCTGATGGCGGCGCTCGACACGCACGCGAACCTCGAAGTGCGCGTGTTCAATCCGTTCGGCGCCGCGCGCCGCGGGATGTTCGCGCGCACCGCGAATCTCTTCACGCAAATCGACAACTTCGCGCGCCGGATGCACAACAAGGCGATGATCGCGGACAACCAGATCGCGATCGTCGGCGGCCGCAATCTCGGCGACGCGTATTTCAACGCGAGCCCGACGCTGCAGTTCCGCGATCTCGACGTGCTCGCGGCGGGCCCCGTCACGCACGACGTCTCCGCGAGCTTCGACGCTTACTGGTCGAGCGCGCTCACGTATCCGCTGCCGGCGCTGAACCAGCGGCGCTACGATGCGGCGGATCTCGACGCCGCGCGCGACGCGCTGCGTGCGCACTGGCGCGCGAACGCGACGCCTTACAACGCAAAGCCGCTGAACGCGACGCCGCTGTCCGCGCAGATCGCGCGCGACGAGCTCGGCCTCGTCTGGGCGCCGGCCGAGTTCACGGCCGATTCGCCCGACAAGATCGCCGCGCCCGACGACAGCTACAAGAGCCCGCCGATGCAGCGGCTCATCGCGCTAACGCGCGACGCGCAGCGCGAATTCCTCGTGCTCTCGCCGTATTTCGTGCCGCACAAGGCGGGCGTGAAGGCGCTCGGCCAGCTCACCGCGCGCGGCGTGCGCGTCGCCATCCTGACGAATTCGCTCGCCGCGACCGACGCGGTCGCCGTGCAGGCGGGCTACGCGCCGTATCGCGTGCCGATGCTGCGGCACGGCATCGAGCTGTACGAATACAAGCCGGATCAGGGTCGGACGCGCATCGGCGTGCTCGGCTCGCGCTCGCGCGCGAGCCTGCATGCGAAGGCGTACGTAATCGATCGGAAGATTCTCGTGATCGGCTCGATGAATCTCGATCCGCGCTCCGCGCACCTGAACACGGAGCTCGCGCTCGTGATTCACAGTCCGCGGCTCGCGAAACAAGTCGCCGACCTGTTCGACGAGGTGACGAAGCCGACCATCAGCTATCGCGTGACGCTCGCATCCGATACGCCGGGCGCGCCCGGCGCGGTGCAGACGGCGGGCGCGAGCACGACCGCATGGCCGCTCGTGTGGACCGAGGTCGCCGACGGCCGCGTGCGCACGTACGGCGTCGATCCGAACGCGGGCTTCTATCGCAACCTGCTCGCGGGGCTGTGTCTGTTGTTGCCGATCGAAGATCAGCTCTGATGCGCGGCGCGGCATCACGCCGCGCCTGCGGCACTCGTTGCGCTTACAGCGCCGCGCGAATCCTCTGCGCCAGCGCCTCGAGCTGCGCGGCATCCGCCATCTCGCGCGCGTGCATCTTGAGCGGCTCGTCGGCCCAGCGCGGAATCACGTGGAAATGCACGTGCGGCACCGTCTGGCCCGCCGCCGCGCCGTTGAACTGGCCGATGAAGAGCCCTTCCGGCTCGAGCGTCCGGCGCAAGGCGAGCGCGACGCGCTTCACCATCTTCATCGATTCGGCCGCGGCGGCTTCGGACAGCTCGTAGAACGTCTCCGCCGCCTCCTTCGGCACGACGAGCGCGTGGCCCTTCGATTGCGGCATGATGTCCATGAACGCAAGCGTCGTGTCCGTTTCGCACAGGCGGATGCACGGCACTTCGCCGCGCAGGATCTTCGCAAAAATGTTCGATTGATCGTAGGCCATCAAAGTCTCCCGGCTCGCGAGCCTGTCTGTCGGATGTCAGTCAACACGCGATTCTTACCGGTCGCGCGCGATCGCGCAAGCGATCCGGCACGCGAATGCGCACGCGCGCAAGCGCCGGCCGCTTGCGCGCGCGTCGGCGTCGATCCGGGAGCGATACGTCAAGCGCTAGACGCTGCGCGGCAGCATCGACCGCAACGCGACGGACGGGTCCGCGAGATGCGCGGGATCCGGCGCGACGTGCGCCGTCATCAACCGCCGGCACGCGGCGATCTCGCGCCCCGCGTTGACCGCCGCGGCCGCTTCGAGCTCGCCGCGCGCATTCAGCGCGAACACGCAGAACGCGCCGTCATCCGGCGCCCCTCGCACGACGAGCGTCTGCTCGCCGCCGAAGAGGCCGAGCGTCTGCAAATTGCAGTCGTACTGATCGGACCATAGCCACGGCCATTCCGCGTAGGTTTCGCCGCCCCCTAGCATGTTCGCCGCCGCGACGGCCGGCTGGTTCTCCGCGACCTGCCACGATTCGATCCGCACGCGGCGGCCGACGAGCGGATTGAAATGCTGCGTGACCTCGCCCGCCGCGAAGATCGCCGGATCGGCGGTGCGGCACATCTCGTCGACGCATACGCCGTTGTCGACGTCGAGGCCCGCCGCCTGCGCGAGTTCGACGTTCGGCACGACGCCGATGCCGGCCACGACGACGTCGGCTTCGACGTCGCCCGCGCTCGTCTCGATGACGGCCGCGCCGTCCGCGCCGCGTCGAATCTGCTCGGGCAGCGCGGCGAGCCGCACGTCGACGCCGTGCCGCGTATGCAGCGCGAGCGCGAACGTGCCGATGATTTCCGGCATCCCGCGCTGAAGCAGGCGTTGCGCGGGATCGACGAGCGTCGCGCGGCAGCCGAGCCGCACCGCCGACGCGGCGACCTCGAGCCCGATGAAGCCGCCGCCCAGCACCGCGACGCGCTTGCCGGGCGCGAGCGCCGCGCGCAATGCGCGGGCGTCGGCAACGGTGCGCACGTAATGGACCGGCACGTCCGCGTCGACCGGGCCGGCGAAGCGCCGCACGCGCGAGCCGGTCGCGATCAGCAGACGCGCGTAGCCGACGCGCGCACCGTCGCTCAAGCACACCCGCTGCTCGGCGCGCTCGATCGCATCGACGCGCACGCCGAGCCGCAGCGCGATGTCGCGCTCGCGATACCACGCGGCGTCGCGCACGAACGCGCGGCGCTCGCCTTCGTCGCCGACGAGCGCGTCCTTCGACAGCACCGGCCGGTCGTACGGCAGCTCGGGCTCCGCGCCGATCATCACGATCCGCGCGGCCGGATCGCGTTCGCGCAGCGTCTCGGCCGCGCGGCGCGCCGCATGCCCGCCGCCCGCGATCAGATATGGATCACTCGTCGACATGGATCTCGACCTGTCCGTCGACGATGCGGATCGGATACGCGCGCACGGGCTCCGTCACGGGCGCGCATTTCGGCGCGCCCGTGCGGATGTCGAAGAGTCCCTGATGCAGCGGGCATTCGACGCAGCCGTCCTCGATGAAGCCTTCGGACAGCCGCGCATGTCCGTGCGTGCACAGGTCGTGCAGCGCGAACACGTCGTCGCCGATCCGGAACACCGCGACCGGCCTGTTGCCGACGACGCGCGCGGCCGGCTCGTCCTCGGTGAATTCGTCGAGCGCGCCGAGCGGATGCCACGCGGCGACGGTTTCGTTACTCATGCTTCGAACTCCTTGCGAGAATCAGATCGGCGTCGCGAGCAGCGTCTGCACGCGCGACGTGTCGTAGATCACGCGCTTCTTCCGATAGCGCAGTCCCTCGGCCGTGCGCACGACCGTGTCGTAATACTTGCCCGCCTGGTACACGCTCGATTCGCCGTCGCTGCGCGTCTGCACGACGACGTAGCTGCTCTCCGTCTCGATCTCGCCGTCCCGCGCGCCGACGATCGCGAGTCCGGACGTCATGTGCCGATACGTGTGCGCCTCGTAGATGTTCGCGTGGCGCAGCGACACGACCCGGTCGCGCAGCATCCGCCGGTTCGTGCAATGGACGATGCCGATCGGCAAGCCCATGTCCGCGTTTTCCTTCGGAACGATTTCGTACAGGCAGTCTTCGGTGAAAAGCTCCGGCCAGCGTTCGAGCCGGTCGTTGTCGAGATGGCCGATGTAGCGGTCCTGCAGCATGTGCAGCTCCAACCACACGCGGATGTCGTCGGTGATGTCGGTCATGTTCGTCTCCCGCCTCAATAGCCCATCAGCTTCTGGTAGCCGACCCAGAACTTGCGGATCAGGCTCTCGGTGATCGCCGTGTCCTCCTGGTCGGGATTGCCGCGCGACATCTCGATCACCGATGCCGCGTCCGCGTCGCGCACGGTGCCGCGCTGGACGAGCTCGGTCGCCTCGGTGTCCTCCATCGAGATGTAGCCCGCCGGCCCGACGAGGTTCGCCTGCTTGATCCGCAGATCGCGCAGCTCGGGCGTGTCGTCCGCGTAGCCGAAGAAGTGGAAGATCAGCTCGAAGTTCTTCGGCCCCTTCGGCAGCAGTTGCCGCGCGACGAGCGTGTTGTGGATCTGCTGGATCACGAGCTGCGGGAAGATCGGCTGGATGTGGTTCGTCGTGTCCTCGTCGTATTCGGACACGAGGCCGAGAATCGAATCGTCCTCGAGCGCAAAACCTTCGTCGAACGAACGGATGTTCTGCTGCTTGTACGCGCTCGCGGTGTCCGTGTCCTCGCGCGTCTTCGTCATCGTGATGATGCTGTGCAGCCCGTGCGCCGCGTCCGGAATCGAGCGCGCCTTCATCCCGACGCGGAAGATGTTGAACGTCGTATGGAACAGATGCAGCATGCTCGCGTGATACGGGTCCTTCACGTTCTCGAAGTACAGCTTCCAGTTCGACTTCGAATACTGGCGCGTGCAGCCGAGATACTCGATCGGCTTGTGGAAGATCCGGTCGATCCACGGCCGCATCTGCAGGCCGAGATAGTCGGGCAGCGGCGCGACGTCGTCGCTGAACGTCGCGAACACGAGGCCCTGGTAGCTGTCGACGCGCAGCTTGCGCAGCCCGTGATGCTTCGGATCGAAGTCCGCGGGCATCCCGGACATTCCCTTCTGGCCGCGCCTGAACGGCACGCCGAGCAGGTTGCCCTGGCTGTCGAAGCTCCACTGGTGGTACACGCACGTGTGCGAGCTCGCGTTGCCGCGCGCCTTGCGGCACACCTGCGCGCCGCGGTGCGCGCAGCGGTTCACCCACGCGGCGAGCGCGCCGTCCTCGCCGCGCGTGACGACGACGGGCGTGTCGCCGACGAACGTGCTCTTGAAGTCGCCCGGATTCGGGATCTCCGCCTCGAGCGCGACGAAATTCCACGTCGGACCGCGGAAGATCCGCTCCTGCTCGCGGTCGTACACCGCCTGCGAGCTGAACACCTTGTACGGCACGCGCGAGCCGTCGTCGCGCGGGAATCGCACGTCGGGCGAATCGGCGCGATCGATCAGCGATACTGGTGATTCGGTCAGTTCCATCGTTGTCTCCTGTTGATCGGCGTTGGCGCTTCAGCGCTTACTTCGATCCCATGCAAGATGCTTGCGATTGAGGCGGTCGACAATCCGCCTGACGGGACTGATTTTTGAAACGCTAGAATTCGCCGTCTATCCGGAAAGTGCGGTTGCGGCGGCGCAGTATCCACTTCCGGCGGATTTTCTGCGCTACGATGCGCGCATCAGACATGCCACCCGGCCGACGAGCAATATTCAGGACGCCGGCGCTTTATGCGAGGCAGACGATCATGCCCCCGACCCCATTCGATCCGCTCGCGCTGCGCGAGCACCGGCTGTTCGAATCGCGCGATCTCGACGAGACGCGCGAGCGGATCTCGCGCGTGATGCAGCCGCACGCGCTGCTGCCGGACGGCACGCGGCACGGGCCGTCGCACATGGATTTCGTGCGGCTCGGCGGGCTCGGAATCGGAACCATCGCGTTCGGCGACGCGATGCAGGTGCGCGTCGACGCGGTCGACGGCTACCACTTGCTGATGTTTTGTCTGACGGGTTGCGCGCAGGTCCGCACGATGGGCCGCGCGTTCGACGTCGACGGCCGCACGGGCGTGCTGTGCCCGCCCGGCGAGCCGTTCGCCGCGCACCTTTCCCGCGATTGCGAGCAGTTCGTCCTCCGTATCGATGCCGCGACGCTCGCCGCGCACATCGGCGATGCGGCGGCGTCGCTCGATCCGGTGATCGGCGTCGACGATTCGGCGCTGAGCGCGTGGATGCAGCAGTTGAAGCTCGTCGCGCGCTCGCCCGAGCTGCTCGCGAGCGCGAGCGCGAACCCGCGCGTCGCGGCGAGGCTCGAGCAATTGCTGCTCGACCTGCTGATCGACGGCCATCCGCCCGCCGCCGCGCCCGTGCGGCGCGCCGATCCGGCGCCGGGCTTCGTGCGGCGCGCGCAGGAATTCATCGACACCCAATTCGCGCAGCCGTTGCAGCTCGCGGAAATCGCGCAGGCGGCGGGCGTGCCGGAACGCACGCTGCGCGACGGCTTCCTGCAGTTTCGCGGCATGAGCCCGATGCAGTACCTGCGCAAGATGCGGCTCGACCACGCGCGCGAGCTGCTGCGCGCGGCGGCGCCCGACCGGCGGATCGCCGAGATCGCGCTCGACTGCGGCTTCGCGCACCTCGGCCGCTTCGCGATCGCGTACCGCGAGCGGTTCGGCGAGCTGCCGTCCTCGACGCTCGCCGACCAGCGCGACGCTTGAGCCCGCCCGCGCGCGGCGTCAGCGGCCCGCCATCAGCTCGCGCGCGAGCGAGCAGAACAGCTTGGTCGCGCGGCTTTCGTCGTGCAGCCGCCGGCTCAGGATGATCGGCGACGTCGCGACGGGCTCCGGCAGCGGCCGGTAGACGACGCCCTTCACTCTCACCCCATCGACGCTCTCCGGCACGAGCGACACCCCGACCTGCGCGGCGACGAGCCCGAGCGCCGTCTGCAGCTCGCGCACCTCGTGCACCGCCGCAGGCGCGAGACCGCCGTCGCGCAGCGCGGACAATTGCTGATCGGCAAAGCTCGGCCGCGGCGTACTCGGGTAAACGATCAGCGTCTGCCCGGCGATCTCCGCGAGCGAGAGCGGCGCGTCGGGCGCGGCGAGCGGATGCCCGTCCGGCAGCGCCGCGATCAGCCGCTCTTCGACGAGCACCTCGCGCACGAGCTGGTCGTCGTCGAAGCGCAGCCGGCCGAAGCCGATGTCGATCCGGCCGCCTTTCAGCGCGCCGAGCTGCTCGAGCGTGAACATTTCGATCAGCGACAGCTCGACGGCCGGCGCGGCCTCGCGGAACGCGCGGATCACGTCGGGCAGCGCGCCGTACAGCGTCGACGGCACGAAGCCGATCACGATCCGCTCGGCCGCCTGCGCGAGCCGGCGCGTGAGCGGCGCGAGCTCGTCGGCCTGCTCGAGCACGCGCCGCGCCTGCGCGTAGAACACCCGCCCCGCGTCGGTCAGCTTCAGCGGCCGCGCGCCGCGCTCGAAGAGCGGCAGGCCGATCTCGTCCTCGATCAGCTGCAGCTGGCGGCTGAGCGGCGGCTGCGTCATGTGCAGCCGTTGCGCGGCGCGCGTGATGTTCATCTCTTCGGCCACCGCGATGAAATACCGGAGCTGACGCAGTTCCATGCATACCTCGAAAGTATGGAAGTAGTCGGAAAGGGTGTTGGACGCCGTCGCGCGTTTGTTTCTACCATGTGTGCGACAGGAGGATTCCGATGATAGCAACAGGCATCACCATCGACCGAATCGAGACGCTGCTCGTCGATGTGCCGACGATCCGGCCGCACAAGCTGTCGGTCGCGACGATGAACTGCCAGACGCTCGTGCTCGTCCGCGTTCGATGCTCGGACGGTATCGAAGGCGTCGGCGAAGGCACGACGATCGGCGGCCTCGCGTACGGCGAGGAAAGCCCCGAGAGCATCAGGACGAACATCGACACCTATTTCGCGCCGCTGCTGCAAGGCGCGGACGCGACCCGCCCCGGCGCCGCGATGGCGCGCGTGCGCAAGCTGTTCCAGGGCAACCGCTTCGCGAAGTGCGCGCTCGAGACCGCGCTGTTCGATGCGCAGGCGCGCCGCCTCGGCGTGCCGCTGTCCGAGCTGTTCGGCGGCCGCGCGACCGATGCGCTCGACGTCGCGTGGACGCTCGCGAGCGGCGACACCGGCCGCGACATCGCGGAAGCCGAAGCGATGCTCGAAGCGCGCCGCCATCGCGCGTTCAAGCTGAAGATCGGCGCGCGCGCGGTCGTCGACGACGTCGCGCACGTGGTCGCGATCAAGCGCGCGCTCGGCGAGCGCGGCGACGTGCGCGTCGACGTGAACCAGGCGTGGACCGAAAGCGAAGCGGTGTGGGCAGACATGCGGCTCGCGGAAGCGGGCGTGAGCCTCGTCGAGCAGCCGATCGCCGCGACGAACCGCGCGGGCCTGAAACGCCTGACCGCGCTCGCGCACATCCCGATCATGGCCGACGAGGCGCTGCACGGCCCCGTCGACGCATTCGCGCTCGCGCGCGAGCGCGCGGCCGACGTGTTCGCGGTGAAGATCGCGCAATCGGGCGGCCTGCAGGGCGCCGCGGCCGTCGCGTCGATCGCGGCCGCGGCCGGCATCGACCTGTACGGCGGCACGATGCTCGAAGGCGCGGCCGGCACGATCGCGTCCGCGCAGCTCTTCAGCACGTTCGGCTCGCTCAAGTGGGGCACCGAGCTGTTCGGCCCGCTGCTGCTGACGGAGGAGATTCTGGTCGAGCCGCTGCGTTACGAGGATTTCAAGCTGCACCTGCCGGCCACCCCCGGTCTCGGCATCACTTTCGATTGGTCCCGCATCGAGCGGATGCGACGCCAGTCCCGCTGACCCACGCCTACATTCACTGATATTGGAGACGCAGATGAACAAGGAAGCCATCGACGCCCTGCTGAAGTCGTTCGACGACGCCGCGACGCAGCCCGGCAACCCGCGCGTACGCGCGATCGTCAACCGGATCGTGAAGGATCTGTTCCACACGATCGAGGATTTCGACGTGCAGCCGAGCGAATTCTGGACCGCGCTCAACTACCTGAACGAAGCGGGCAAGGAATTCGGCCTGATCGCGGCCGGCCTCGGCTTCGAGCGCTTCCTCGACGTGCGGATGGACGAAGCGGAAGCGAAGGCGGGCCTGCAAGGCGGCACGCCGCGCACGATCGAAGGGCCGCTGTACGTCGCCGGCGCGCCGGAATCGGTCGGCCATGCGCGTCTCGACGACGGCACGGATCCCGGCCAGACGCTCGTGATGCGCGGCCGCGTGCTCGGCGAAGACGGCAAGCCGCTCGCGAACGCGCTCGTCGAAGTATGGCATGCGAACCATCTCGGCAATTATTCGTACTTCGATCCGTCGCAGCCGGCGTTCAATCTGCGCCGCTCGATCCGCACCGACGCCGAAGGCCGCTACAGCTTCCGCAGCGTGCTGCCCGTCGGCTACAGCGTGCCGCCCGGCAGCAAGACCGAGCAGTTGCTCGACCAGCTCGGCCGCCACGGCCACCGTCCCGCGCACATCCATTTCTTCGTGTCGGCGCCCGGTCATCGCAAACTGACGACGCAGATCAACATCGAAGGCGACCCGCACATCTGGGACGACTTCGCGTTCGCGACGCGCGAAGGCCTGATTCCGAAGATCAAGCAGGCCGAAGGCGCGGAAGGCAAGCCTTACGGAATCGATGGCCAATTCGCGCTGATCGACTTCGACTTCTCACTGACGCATGCGCGCGGCAACGTGCCGGCGAGCGAAGTCGAGCGCGTTCGCGCGCAGGCGTGAACGGCATCGCCACAACGTTCATCACAAGGATCAAGCCATGCTGTTTCATGTGGAAATGACCGTCGAGCTGCCCGTCGACATCGATCCGGTCAAGGCCGCGAGCCTGAAGTCGGAAGAAAAGGAGATGGCGCAGCGGCTGCAGCGCGAAGGCGTGTGGCGGCACCTGTGGCGCATCGCGGGCCGCTACGCGAACGTCAGCGTCTTCGACGTCGAGAGTCCCGCGCATCTGCACGACGTGCTGAGCCAGCTCCCGCTCTTTCCGTACATGCGGATCGAAGTGCGCGCGCTGTGCCGGCATCCGTCGTCGATCCACGACGACGACCGCTGAGCGCCGCATCGCGTCGGCCGCGCGAAACGAAACGGGCGCACGGATGTTCCCCGTGCGCCCGCGCTTTTGCGCATGCGCCGGGGCCTACCCGGCGCATGCGAGATTCACGCTCAACGCGACATCATGTTCATGCCGACGTTGTGCATGACCCAAAGCGTGCCGACGATCAGGATCGCCGCCGTCAGCACCGTGTAGCTGAACGCCATCACGTTCCAGCGCTGGCCGGACGATGCGTTCATGTGCAGGAAATAGACGAGGTGCACGACGATCTGCACGAACGCAAGCGCCGCGAGCGCGATCAGCGACGCGTGCGACGACAGCGCGCCGCTCAGCACGAGCCCGAACGACGCCGCCGTCAACAGCACCGACAGGATGAATCCGGCGACGTAGCCGCCCACGGTGCCGTGCGCTTCGCCGTCGTGAGAGAGATGCGTATCGGTCATTTAGATCACGCTCGCGAGATAGACAAAGGTAAAGACGCAGATCCAGACGATGTCGAGGAAGTGCCAGAAAAGACTCAGGCAGGTGAGCCGGCGAATGTCGCGCTCGGTCAGCGCCGGGCGGCGCGTCGCCTGAAACGCGAGCACGGCCATCCACAAGAGGCCGATCGCGACGTGCAGCCCGTGCGTGCCGACGAGCGTGAAGAACGACGACAGGAACGCGCTGCGCTGCGGCCCCGCGCCTTCGGCGATCATGTGCGAGAACTCGCGCAGCTCGAGGCCGAGGAACGCCGCGCCGAGCACGAACGTCACCGCGAGCCAGCCGAGCAGCGCGCTTCGGCGGCCGCGCTGCGCGCCGATCATCGCGAAGCCGTACGTGATGCTGCTGACGAGCAGCAGCGCGGTCTCGATCGCGACGCCCGGGATGTCGAACAGGTCGACGGCCGTCGGGCCGCCCGCGAACTGATGCGCCATCACCGCGAACACGGCGAACAGCGCGGCGAAGATCACGCAGTCGGTCATCAGGTACAGCCAGAAACCGAACACCGAATGCGACGGCGGATGGTCGTGCGCAGCCTGATGATGAGCGGCGCTCACGGATTGATACGACATCAGTTTGCCTCCAGTTCGACTTCCGCCGGCCGTGCGACGAAGCGCGCGCCGCCGCGTTTTTCCTCGATCTTGCGCACGGTGTCGGCCGGGATGAAATAGCCGTCGCCGTCGCTCGCGCTATACGCGATCACCGTGACGACGATGCCGGCGAGCCCGACGATCGCGAGCCACCAGATGTGCCATACCGCCGCGAAGCCGAGCACCAGGCTGAACACGCCGACGAAGAGGCCCGCGCTCGTGTTCGACGGCATGTGGATGTCGCGATACTCCGCTTGCTTGCCGATGCCGAGGCCGCGCTCCTTGCGGTACGCGAACTCGTCGAGCGCGTGCACGGCCGGGATCGTCGCGAAGTTGTATGCGGGCGGCGGCGACGACGTCGCCCATTCGAGCGTGCGGCCGCCCCACGGATCGCCCGTGAAGTCGCGATTTTCGGGCAGCTTGCGATCGCGCAGGCTGACGACGAGCTGCAGCAGCTGGCATGCGATGCCGATCGCGATCAGCGCGGCGCCGAACGCGGCGACGACGAGCCACGGATGCCATGCCGGATTGTCGTAATGGTTCAGACGCCGCGTCATCCCCATGAAGCCGAGCACGTAGAGCGGCACGAACGCGACGTAGAAGCCGATCTGCCAGAACCAGAACGCGGCCTTGCCGAGCTTCTCGTTCAGCTTGAAGCCGAACACCTTCGGGAACCAGTAGTTGAAGCCCGCGAGATAACCGAACAGCACGCCGCCGATGATCACGTTGTGGAAGTGCGCGATCAGGAACAGGCTGTTGTGCAGCACGAAGTCCGCGCCGGGAATCGCCATCATCACGCCCGTCATCCCGCCGAGCGTGAACGTCACCATGAAGCCGATCGTCCACAGGATCGGCGTCGAGAACTCGAGCCGGCCGCGGTAGATCGTGAACAGCCAGTTGAACACCTTCACGCCGGTCGGGATCGCGATGATCATCGTCATAATCCCGAAAAACGCGTTGACGTTCGCGCCCGAGCCCATCGTGAAGAAGTGATGCAGCCAGACGAGGAACGACAGCACCATGATCGCGCAGCTCGCATAGACCATCGTCTTGTAGCCGAAGAGCGGCTTCTTCGCGTACGTCGCGACCACCTCCGAGAAGATCCCGAACGCGGGCAGGATCAGGATGTAAACCTCCGGATGGCCCCATGCCCAGATCAGGTTCAGATACAGCATCGCATTGCCGCCGGCATCGTTCGTGAAGAAGTGCATGCCGAGATAGCGGTCGAGGCCGAGCAGCGCGAGCGTGACCGTCAGGATCGGGAATGACGCCATGATCAGCACGTTCGTGCAGAGCGCGGTCCACGTGAACACCGGCATCTTCATCAGCGTCATGCCGGGCGCGCGCATCCGGATGATCGTCGCGAAGAAGTTGACGCCCGTCAGCAGCGTGCCGACGCCGGATATCTGCAGCGCCCACAGATAGTAGTCGACGCCGACGCCCGGACTGAACTGCAGCTCCGACAGCGGCGGATACGCGAGCCAGCCCGTCTGCGCGAATTCGCCGACCACGAGCGAGATGTTGATCAGGATCGCCGAGACCGCCGTCATCCAGAAGCTCAGCGAATTGATGAAAGGGAACGCGACGTCGCGCGCGCCGATCTGCAGCGGCACGATGACGTTCATCAGGCCGATCATGAACGTCATCGCCATGAAGAAGATCATGATGACGCCATGCGCGGTGAAGATCTGGTCGTAGTGATGCGGCGGCAGATAGCCGGGGCCGTTGTACGCGAGCGCGAGCTGCAGGCGCATCATCACGGCATCCGCGAAGCCGCGCAGCAGCATGATCAGCGCGACGATGATGTACATCACGCCGAGCTTCTTGTGGTCGACGGTCGTCAGCCACTCGGCCCACAGCCATTTCCAGCGCTTCGTATAGGTCAGCGCGCCCAGAATCGCGAGCACGACAAGCCCCATGAACGCGGCCGCGCCCATGATGATCGGCTGATCGAACGGGATCGCCGAAAGCGTCAATTTACCGAACATGCTTACCTCTTCGTCCGACAAGCGGCGTCCGTCAGGTCCAGGACGTGGCCGTCGTTGTACTTCGCGATGATGTTGTTGAACAGCCGGGGATCGACCGTCGAGTAGTAGCGCACCGGCTGCTTCTCGCTAGGCTGCGCGAGCTGCCTGTACGCGGTCATGTCGAGCCGCTCCGGCGACGCGCGCACCTTCGCGACCCACGCGTCGAACGCGTCGCGCGGCGTCGCGAGCGTGCGGAACTTCATGTCGGAGAAGCCGCGGCCGCTGTAGTTCGCCGACAGCCCGGCGAAGTCGCCCGGCTCGTCGGCGATCAGGTGCAGGCGCGTCTGCATGCCGGCCATCGCGTAGACCTGCGTGCCGAGCTGCGGAATGAAGAACGAATTCATCACCGAATCGGACGTGATCCGGAAATTGATCGGCGTGCCGACCGGCACCGCAAGTTGGTTCACCGAAGCAATGCCGAGGTCCGGATAGACGAACAGCCACTTCCAGTCGAGCGCGACGACCTCGACGTCGATCGGCTTCACCGACGATTCGAGCGGCCGATACGGATCGAGCTCGTGCGTGGTCTTCCACGTGAGAATGCCGAGGAACAGGATGATCAGCGACGGGACGGTCCAGATGACGATCTCGATCGCGGTCGAGTGCGCCCATTTCGGCGCGTAGGTCGCGTTGCGGTTCGACGCGCGGTAGCGCCACGCGAACAGCAGCGTCAGGAAGATCACCGGCACGACGACGATCAGCATCGCCCACGTTGACGTCGCGATCAGCGACTTCTCCGCGGCGCCGACCGCGCCTTTCGGATCGAGCACGTCGAGGCCGCAGCCGGACAGCGAGGCGAGCGCACCGACCGCCCCGAACAACGACAAGCTTTTGAAAGCCGTTCTATTCATCACGTTTGCCAGCATCAGATGTATCGCAGTCCGAGCGAACCGGCGGACGGCCGATTCGCGGAAGCGCTCGCATCATACGGCCGGCGAACTGGATGAAAATCCGTCAATGAAACAAATCATCTTTGCTGAAAATGACAGTGCGACACGTTGTCACACAAAATTTCGGCCGACGCACGGGCCATTTCCGATGCCCCGGATGCGAGTGCGCGCGTCGCCCGCGTCGACGGCGTCGACGGACGATGCGCGCTCGGACGGAATGCGGCGCATACCTCGAATGCATGAAAAGCGTCAGAGAAAATATTGGACACCGCGACGCTTCGGTTCCTACGATGCGCGCTTGCCGGCAAGCTCCACGCGCGTCGATGCGCGCGCTCACGAATGGCTTCCGCGTTCTCGCGGATCATTTCTTCAGGAGAACCACATGCTGTTTCACGTCGAGATGAACATCGATCTTCCGCCCGACATGAGTCCCGCCGAAGCGGCGAGCCTGAAATCGGAGGAGAGGGAGATGGCGCAACGGCTGCAGCGCGAAGGCGTGTGGCGGCATCTGTGGCGCGTCGCGGGCCGCCGCGCGAACGTCGGCGTCTTCGACGTCGAGAGCCCCGCGCATCTGCACGACGTGCTGAGCCGGCTGCCGCTCTTCCCGTACATGCGGATCGAAGTGCGCGCGCTGTGCCGGCATCCGTCGTCGATCCGCGACGACAGCGGCGAATGCACCGGCCGCCCGGCTGTCTATCGCGGCATGGACCGTGCGGCGCTCGACGCGGCGTACAACAACACGCAAGCCGTGCCCGATTTCCCCGCCATCTACGCGCGCTGCCGGGCGCGCAGCGCGGCCCTGTACGCCGCGCATCCGTGCGAACGCGACGTCGCCTACGGCGACGGCGCGCGTCAGCGCTTCGACCGCATCGCATGCGACCGGAACGATGCGCCGACCTTCGTATTCATTCACGGCGGCTACTGGCAGAACTGCACGAAAGAGGATTTCGCGTTCGTCGCGCAAGGGCCGCTCGCGCACGGCTTCGACGTCGTGCTTGCCGAATACACGCTCGCGCCCGACGCGACGATGACGCAGATCGTCGCCGAGATCGGCCGCCTGCTCGACCGGCTCCGCGACGATCCGCGCACACGCGGCCCGTTGTGCCTGAGCGGCCATTCCGCGGGCGGGCATCTCACCGCGCTATATCGGGCCCACCCCGCCGTCGGGTGGGCGCTGCCGATCAGCGCGCTCGTCGATCTGGAGCCGATCGCCCTCTGCTGGCTCGACGACAAGCTGCACCTCACGCCCGACGAGATCGAACGCTTCAGTCCGATCGACGCGACGGGCAGAGGCGCGCCGATGACGGTCGCCGTCGGTGCGGACGAGCTGCCCGAGCTCGTCCGCCATTCGCGCGAGTACGCGCTTGCGTGCGCGCAATGCGATCCTCGCACGCGCTATCTGCCGATCGCCGGCTGCTCGCATTTCTCCGTGCTCGACGAACTGGCCGCGCCCGACGGGGCGCTGACGCGTGCGCTCATCGAGCTGACGCGAACCGCATGACGCGCCCGCGAGCATGGGCGGACGCACGCCTCGCTCACAGCCGCGCGGCAAGTCTCGAACCTTGGTCGATCGCGCGCTTCGCATCGAGCTCGGCGGCCAGCTCCGCGCCGCCGATCAGATGCACCGACACGCCCGCCGCCTTCAACGGCTCGTACAGCGTGCGCTCGGATTCCTGCCCCGTGCACATCACGATCGTATCGGCCTCGATCACGGTCGGATCGGCGCGCTCCTTGCCGAACGTCACGTGCAACCCCTTGTCGTCGATCAGCTCGTAGTTCACGCCGCCGATCATCTCGACCTGCTTCATCTTCAGCGTCGCGCGGTGGATCCAGCCGGTCGTCTTGCCGAGCCCCTTGCCGAGCCCCGTCGCCTTCCGCTGCAGCAGCGTGACGCGGCGCGCGGGCGGCGCGATCTCGCCGCGCGTCACGCCGCCGCGCACGAGCGCGGGATCGGTGACGCCCCATTCGGCCTTCCACGCGTCGAGATCGAGCGTCGGCGATTCGCCGTCCTGAACGAGAAACTCGGAGACGTCGAAGCCGATCCCGCCCGCGCCGACCACCGCGACGCGCGCGCCGACCGGCTTGTTGCGAGCGAGCACGTCGATGTAGGACAGCACCTTCGGATGATCCTGGCCCGGAATGCGCGGATTGCGCGGCGTGACGCCGGTCGCGAGCACGACGTCGTCGTAGCCGGCCGCGATCAGCTCGGCCGCGTCGACGCGGCGGCTCAGTCGTAGCTGCACGCCCGTCAGTTCGATCTGTCGTGCGAAGTAACGCAGCGCCTCGTGGAATTCCTCCTTGCCCGGAATGCGCTTCGCCATGTTGAACTGGCCGCCGATCTCGGCTGCCGCATCGAACAGCTCGACGCGATGCCCGCGCTGCGCGAGCACGGTCGCGCACGCGAGGCCGGCGGGCCCCGCGCCGATCACCGCGACCCGCTTCGCGTTCGCCGCGCGCGCATAGATCAGGTCCGATTCGTGACACGCGCGCGGATTCAGCAAGCACGATGCGATCTGGTTCTTGAACGCGTGATCGAGGCATGCCTGATTGCAGCCGATGCACGTGTTGATCTCGTCGACGCGCCCTTCGGCCGCCTTGTTCACGAACTCGGCGTCGGCGAGGAACGGCCGCGCCATCGACACCATGTCCGCGCAGCCGTCCGCGAGAATCCGCTCGGCGACTTCCGGCCGATTGATCCGGTTCGTCGTCACGAGCGGAATGCCGACCTCGCCCTTCATCTTCTTCGTGACCCATGCGAACGCGCCGCGCGGCACCGACGTCGCGATCGTCGGCACGCGCGCCTCGTGCCAGCCGATGCCGGTGTTGATCAGCGTCGCGCCCGCGCGCTCGACCGCCTTCGCGAGCAGCACGACTTCGTTCCAGTCGCTGCCGTCCGGAATCAGATCGAGCATCGACAGCCGATAGATGATGATGAAGTCGCGGCCGACCGCTTCGCGGGTGCGCTCGACGATCTCGACCGGCAATCGCATCCGGTTCGCATACGAGCCGCCCCATTCGTCGGTGCGCTTGTTCGTGTGCAGCGAGATGAACTGGTTGATCAGATAGCCTTCGGAGCCCATGATCTCGACGCCGTCGTAGCCGGCGTCGCGCGCGAGCCGCGCGCAGCGCACGAACGCGCGGATCTGCCGTTCGATGCCGCGCGCGGTCAGCTCGTGCGGCGTGAACGGCGAGATCGGCGACTTGAGCCGCGTCGGCGCGACCGCGAACGGGTGATAGCCGTAGCGGCCCGTATGCAGGATCTGCAGCGCGATCTTGCCGCCTTCCGCGTGCACCGCGTCCGGAATCACGCGATGCCGGCGCGCGGCCGAGTCGGTCGACAGCGTGCCGCCGAACGGTTTCGTCCAGCCGGCGACGTTCGGCGCGAAGCCGCCCGTGACGATCAGGCCGACGCCGCCGCGCGCGCGCTCGGCGAAATAGTCGGCGAGACGCGGCAGCGTCTTGCGGCTGTCTTCGAGGCCCGTGTGCATCGACCCCATCAGCACGCGGTTGCGCAGCGTCGTGAAGCCGAGATCGAGCGGGGCGAGCAGGTGCGGAAACGGAGTCGTCATCGCGTATCGTGGGAAGTATCGGGATCCTGACATCGTAGGCGCGCACACCGCTTGTCCGTGAGGGGTCAAACAGCCATAATGCTTGTCATTTCTGGCCAATCTTGGCCATTCCCGGCCCGTTCACGACACGATGACGCGGCGATCGACGAAAGACCATCTGGGCCTGCGCCGGCCGACGATTCCGGTCGCGTACCTGCGGCACCTGCTGAAGGTGTTCGAGGAGCGCGGCATCGATGCGCGCGACGCCCGCGCGGGCACCGGCCTGCGCGACGACGTGCTCGGCGAGCCGGACGCGCGCGTCGCGCCGTCGCAATGGGGCCGGCTCGTGCTGAACGCGATCCGGCTGAGCGGCGACGAGGGGATCGGCTTCGAGCTCGGGCTGCGGCTGCGGATGTCGGTGCACGGCTTTCTCGGCTACGCGGCGCTGACGGCGGCCGACTTGCGCGCGTCGCTGCTCGTGAACGCGCGCTATTTCCGGATGCGCAACCGGCAATACCGGCTGCAGTACGCGGAGCGCGACGACGGCGCGACGCTCGCGCTGCACGGCGTGCAGGCGAGCCCGGTGCTGCAGCATCACGCGATGTTCGAGATCGTGCTGACCGGGATCGCGCAGAACGTCGGCACGGTGACGGGGCGCGCCGCCCCGCCGATCGAGCTGCAGTTCGCGTGGCCGGAGCCCGACTACTACGCGCGCTACCGCAACCGGCTGCCGCCCGTGCGCTTCGACTGCGCGGCGAACGCGCTGTGGGTGTCGCGCGACGCGCTCGACTGGCCGCTGCCGATGGCGGACGAAGTCGCGCACCAGCAGGCGCTCGCACAGGTCGAGCGCGAATACGCGGACGTGCGCCACGAAGAAGGCGATCTCGTCGCGCGCGTGCGCGCGGAGCTCACGCTGTCGGCGCACGGCTATCCGGGGCCCGACGAGCTCGCGAAGCGGCTGTTGACGTCGACGCGCACGCTGCGGCGGCGCCTGCTCGATGCGGGTTCCGGCTATCGCGCGCTCGTCGACGAAGCGCGGCTGCGCGACGCGCGCCGGCTGTTGCGCGCGTCCGACCTCGACCTGAAGACGATCGCAGAACGCCTGCAGTTCACCGATCCGGCGAACTTCACGCGCGCGTTCCGCAAGTGGACGGGGCAAACGCCCAGCGCGTATCGGGGGGCGGCGGGCGAAGCCGAGCCGTGAACGGCGCACGCGCGCGCTCGCGTTCATGGCATGACCGCATCGCTCGCCTATCTCCGCGCGGCCGCGAGCAGGCGCTGCGCGAGCCACGCGAGTTCCGGCCGGCGCTCGAGCTTCGCGGTCGCGGATGCGCGGCGACGTTGCCCACCCAGCGCGTGCCGACGCACATGCACGACGACTTCGCGTCGTCCGCAATCGCGTCGATCCCGAGCCGCTCTCTCAAGCCCGTCCAGCCGCGCGGCGTGACCTGCACCTCACGCGACGACGCAACGCGCCGCAGCCATCCGCGCTCGCACAGGCAGCGCATCAACTGCGTGCCGAGCGGGCCCGCCAAATGATGCCGGCGCTCGATCGAATCGAGACATTGGGTCGCGATGCCTCGCCGGCCCGCGACCAGGCCGTCGACGTCGACGCCCAGCTCCGAGAACCACGCGCGGCCCGCCGGCGTGACGTCGAAGCGCTTGTCCGACGCCGCCGCGAGCAAGCCGAGCGTCTGCATCCGCTGCGTCACCGCGACGCCCACGCGCCCCGCGAGATGGTCGTAGCAGCAGCGCGCGAAGCGCAGGCGCTGCATCCCCGCGCGCGGGCGCGGCGGCGACGTCCTGCAAGGCAGCGCGGCAATCCGCACGTTCTTCGCGGCCGGATTCCGGCAACTGCCGAACGAGCTCGCACGCTGGCATCGCACCGACACGTTCTTCACGAACGGCCGTCAATTGATCTGGGAATATCCGCACGAAACGCCGCAGGGCGATCAGGTCGGCTTGATCGAATCGATCGACGTCGTCGGCGCGCGCATCGCGCGCCACCGGGTCTATTGGGGCTGGGTCGGATTGCGGACGCTCGTCGCGGCGATGAAGCGCGCCGAACCGGCTGCGTGACGCAGCGGCGTTCGGCGCGAAAGGAAAAAGACAGCCCGCCGCGCGGCCGGCGACGCATGCTGCTGCATCCGGGTGCAAAGCGCGCATCCGCATGCCGACTCACCGGCACGACAGCGGATTCGAGCGCACGGCCCGAGCAGATTCGACATGCGCGCCGTGAACCGATGCGTACCGATACGCATCGGTCGTTCCGTCGACGCTACGCTTGGCGCGGCGCGTCGACGGGCGGCGTGCCGTCGTGGAAAAGCGTCTTCAGCTGAGCGCGCAACTCCGGCGAATCGGCGTGGTGATGAACCGTGACCGCGTGCTGCACGGCCGCGTCCAGCAATTCGTCGTCCGAATCGGCCGACATTGCGACGGTGCAGTGCATTTCGCTCGGAAATTCCCGGCAATCGATGTATTTGCGAGCCATGACGCCCTCCTCGCATGAGACGTGAAGCGATCTGACGATCGAACTTCCCCCGGGGTGTATCGCGTCGAAAACGACGATGCTGCGCATTGGATGAAGTTATGGTTGGATTCTAGGTCACGGCGAAACGGTTTGTTTGGCTAACGAACGTCGAGCGCGAACGCGCCGCGCATCATGCGCCCGCAAGCCGATCTCCGGCTCGGCCGCGATTCGATCCCGGCATGCTCGCGCGCCGTGTCCCGCACCGCCCGCTCATTCGTGCGGCGGCTGATAATCCATGTTGAATTCGTCGTACAACCGATAAATCAGCGCGAGCATCGCACGAATGTCCTCCGATTCGTCGAGCATCCGCGTGCTCATGATGATCGGCGACACGAGATTCGGATCGTCGAGCTCCTTGTAGCTCACGTCGTCGCGCTTGAGCCCGTGCACGCTGCGCGGCACGACCGACACGCCCTCGCCCGCCGCGACGAGCCCGAGCGCGATCTGCAGCTCGCGCGTCTCGTAGATCTTCTGCGGTTTCAGCGCGCGATCGTGGAACGCGGCGAGCACCTGGTCCGCATAGCTCGGCCGCGGCGTCTTCGGAAAGATGATCAGCGTCTCGCCGACGAGATCGTGCAGCGACAGCACCGGCTTCGCCGCTTCGAGCGGATGCCCGACCGGCAGCGCGACGATCATCCGCTCCTCGCGCAGCACGATGCGCCGCACGCTCGGATCCTCATGACGAATGCGGCCGAAGCCGACGTCGATTCGCCCTTCCTTCAGCGCCTTGATCTGATCCATCGTCGACATTTCGTGCAGGCTCAGCTCGACCTCGCCGTATTCGTCGCGAAAGCGGCGGATGATCCGGGGCAGCATCCCGTACAGCGTCGAGCCGACGAAGCCCACCGACAGCGAGCGCTCGATCTTGCCGACACGCTTCGTCATCGATTCGAGCTCGGCCGTCTGCGCGAGCAGCTGCACCGCGTGCGAATAGAAGAAGCGTCCGGCGTCGGTCATCTTCAGCGGCCGCGCGTGCCGCTCGAACAGCATCACGCCGAGCGCGTCCTCGAGCTGCTGGATCTGGCGGCTCAGCGGCGGCTGCGCGATGTGCAGGCGCTCCGCCGCGCGCGTGAAATTCTGCTCCTCCGCGACCGCGACGAAGTACCGTAGATGCCGCAGTTCCATCTTCATACCTCTTGGATATCGATCCGATACTCAATCAGTGTTGGACGCACCGTTTTGCCGGCAACTATCCTCATTCTGACCGCGTAGTTGTCGTGCACTATACCTGCGAAGCATCGTAGCTCCATCCGGGTTTTCCGCACGGCGCGCGTTGCGGCGCAGCGCCGGACCAATCGTCCGGACGCACGCCGGTCCACGATCAGAGCCCATCAGGAGACGCCCCCATGATCCCGATCTACCCGGATCGTCATCCGACGCTGCGATGCATCGACGATTTCCTCGTCGAAGACAAGACGCGCGGCGACTACCGGCTGCACCGCAGCGCGTTCACCGACGACATGCTGTTCGAGCTCGAGATGAAACACATCTTCGAAGGCAACTGGATCTACCTCGCGCATGAGAGCCAGATCCCGAACGCGAACGACTACTACACGACGAGCATCGGCCGCCAGCCGATCGTGATCGCGCGCAACCGCCAGGGCGAGCTGAACGCGTTCGTCAATGCATGCACGCATCGCGGCGCGATGCTGTGCCGTCACAAGCGCGGCAACCGCGCGAGCTACACGTGCCCGTTCCACGGCTGGACGTTCAGCAACAGCGGCAAGCTGCTCAAAGTGAAGGATCCCGAAGGAGCCGGCTACCCGGACTGCTTCAATCGCGACGGCTCGCACGACCTGAAGAAAGTCGCGCGCTTCGAGAACTATCGCGGCTTCCTGTTCGGCAGCCTGAATCCGGACGTCGAGCCGCTCGCCGCGCATCTCGGCGACGCCGCGCGAATCATCGACATGATCGTCGACCAGTCGGCGGACGGCCTCGAAGTGCTGCGCGGTTCGTCGACGTATACATACGATGGCAACTGGAAGCTCACCGCCGAGAACGGCGCGGACGGCTACCACGTGTCGGCCGTGCACTGGAACTATGCGGCGACCGTCAATCACCGCAAGACGGACGCGCAGCACGAAGACTCGATCCGCGCGATGGATGCCGGCAAGTGGGGACGCCAGGGCGGCGGCTTCTACGCGTTCGATCGCGGCCACATGCTGCTGTGGTCGCGCTGGGCGAACCCGGAGGATCGGCCGAACTTCGATCGTCGCGACGAATTCGCCGCGCGCTGCGGCAGCGACGTCGCCGACTGGATGATCCAGAACTCGCGCAATCTGTGCGTGTACCCGAACGTCTATCTGATGGACCAGTTCGGGTCGCAGATCCGCGTGCTGCGGCCGCTCGCCGTCAACCGCACCGAGGTCACGATCTACTGCATCGCGCCGAAGGGCGAAGCGCCCGATGCGCGCGCCCGGCGCATCCGGCAATACGAGGACTTCTTCAACGCGAGCGGAATGGCGACGCCCGACGATCTCGAGGAATTTCGCGCGTGCCAGCAAGGCTACGCGGGCCGCGCGGTCGAATGGAACGACATGTGCCGCGGCGCGACGCACTGGATCGAAGGCCCCGACGAGGCCGCGCGCAGGATCGGCATCCGGCCGGTGATGAGCGGCGTGAAAACCGAGGACGAGGGGCTGTATACGGTTCAGCACCGCTACTGGATCGCGACGATGAAGCAGGCGCTCGCCGCCGAAGGGAGCCGCGCATGAAGACGATCGATCTCTCGGACATCCAGGCGTTCCTCCACCGCGAATGCCGGCTGCTCGACGACAAGGAATGGGATGCGTGGCTCGACTGCTATCACCCGGACGTCGTGTTCTGGATGCCGGCGTGGGACGACGCCGACGAGCTCGTCACCGATCCGCAGCGCGAAATCTCGCTGATCTACTACCCGAACCGGCAAGGGCTCGAGGATCGCGTGTTCCGCATCAAGACCGAGCGATCGAGCGCGACGATGCCCGACACGCGCACGAGCCACAACGTCGCGAACGTCGAGCTCGAGAGCGCCGAGGACGGCGTGCACGTCGTGCGCTTCAACTGGCACACGCTCAGCTATCGCTACAAGACGGTGTCGAGCTATTTCGGGATGTCGCGCTACGCGATCGATTTCTCCGGCGGCACGCCGAGGATCGTCAGCAAATACGTCGTCCTGAAGAACGACTACATCAACCAGCTGATCGACATCTATCACATCTAGCCGGCCGCGCGCCGCACGACGCGCCGCGCCCGAGGAACGCATCATGGAACACCGCATCGCACTCCAGTTCGAAGACGGCGTCACCCGCTTCATCACGTGCCGCGAAGGCGAAACGCTCGCCGACGCCGCGTATCGCCAGCAGATCAACATCCCGCTCGATTGCCGCGACGGCGCATGCGGCACCTGCCGCTGCCGTTGCGAGTCGGGCGATTACGACCTGCCCGCATCGAGCTACATCGATGACGCGCTCACCGCGGACGAAGCCGCGCAGCGCTACGTGCTCGCATGCCAGACGCGCCCGCGCGCCGACTGCGTGATCGACGTGCCGGCGTCGTCGGCCGCATGCAAGACGGGCGCCGCGCGCCACCAAGGCACGCTCTCGGCAGTCGAGCGGCTATCGGCATCGACGATCCATTTCACGATCGACGTCGACGAGCCCGCGAAGCTCGCGTTTCTCGCGGGCCAGTACGTGAACGTCGAGATTCCCGGCGTCGGCGCGACGCGCTCGTATTCGTTCAGCTCGCGGCCGGGCGACGCATGCGTGTCGTTTCTCGTGCGCAACGTGCCGGGCGGCCGGATGAGCCGCTATCTCGTCGACGAAGCCGCGCCCGGCCAGCGGATCGCATTCTCCGGCCCGCACGGCAGCTTCTATCTGCGCGACGCCGCGCGGCCCGCGCTCTTCCTCGCGGGCGGCACCGGCATCGCGCCGTTCCTGTCGATGCTCGACGTCTGCGCGGCGCGCGGCGACGCGCTGCCCGTACGGCTCGTCTACGGCGTCACGCGCGACGACGATCTCGTCGCGCTCGACCGCCTCGGCGACGTCGGACGCCGCCTCGGCGGCTTCGAATACCGGACCTGCGTCGCCGATGACGCGAGCGCGCATCCGCGCAAGGGCTACGTGACCGCGCACGTCGAGCCCGAATGGCTGAACGACGGCGACGTCGACATCTATCTGTGCGGCCCGGCGCCGATGGTCGACGCGGTGCAGACGTGGCTGCGCGAGCGCGGCGTCACGCCGGCCAATCTGTACTTCGAAAAATTCTCGTCGAGCAGCGCGTCATGAATACTCGCCACGCACCCGGCCGCTTCAACCGCCAGGTGATGATCGTCACGGGCGCCGCGCAGGGCATCGGCCGCGGCGTCGCATTGCGCGCGGCGCGAGAGGGCGCGACGACGGTGCTCGTCGACCGCGCGGATTTCGTCCACGACGTCGCGGCCGAGATCGCATCGCAGGGCTGTCGCACGCTCGCCGTCGTCGCCGACCTCGAAACGTACGCCGGCGCGGAAACGATGGCGCGCGCGGCGATCGACGCATTCGGCAGGATCGACGTGCTCGTCAACAACGTCGGCGGCACGATCTGGACGAAGCCGTTCGACCGCTACGAAGTCGCGCAGATCGAAGCGGAAATCCGCCGCTCGCTGTTCCCGACGCTGTGGTGCTGTCGCGCGGTGCTGCCCGGGATGATCGAACGCGGCGGCGGCGCGATCGTCAACGTGTCGTCGATCGCGACGCGCAGCATTCATCGCGTGCCGTATGCGGCCGCGAAAGGCGGCGTCAACGCGTTGACCGCGAGTCTCGCGTTCGAGCACGCGGCGCACGGCATCCGCGTGAACGCGGTCGCCGCGGGCGGCACCGACGCGCCGCCGCGCAAGGTGCCGCGCAACGTCGAACCTCAGCGCGACGACGATGCGCGCTGGTATCGCGGAATCGTCGACCAGACGCTTTCATCGAGCCTGATGCATCGCTACGGGACGATCGACGAGCAGGTCGCCGCGATCCTGTTTCTCGCGTCGGACGAGGCGTCTTACATCACCGGCTCGGTGCTGCCCGTCGGCGGCGGCGATCAAGGGTAGGCGCCGCGCTCGCGCATGGCGCCTCGCGTTTCAGGTCCGCTTCAGGTCCGCGCGCGCCGCGCGGTGCGCACGAACGCGGCGACGTCGTCGAGCACCGGCGCGAAACGCCGCATCGGCCGGCCGAACGCGCCGACGAGCAGCGCATGCCCGACGCGCGGGTAGAGCCTGATCTGCACCACGCCGCCCGCGGCGGCGACGCGCGCGGCAAACCGCGCGGTGTTGCCCGGCTTCACCGTCGCGTCGCGCAGGCCCGATATGAGCAGCATCGGCGGCTCGCGGCCGTCGACGAAGC
The DNA here is from genome assembly GCF_000959365.1 of Burkholderia oklahomensis C6786. NCBI lineage: Bacteria > Pseudomonadati > Pseudomonadota > Betaproteobacteria > Burkholderiales > Burkholderiaceae > Burkholderia > Burkholderia oklahomensis. The sequence continues at coordinate 1,000,702 of NZ_CP009556.1, read as the reverse complement.
GGATCGGCTGACTCGCTTCGCGCACGGGCTCGGGAAAGACCCGCATCAGCGTCGCGTCCTTCAACGGCAGGAAATCGTATGGACCGGCGAGCCCGACGACACCCGCGAGATCGCGCTTGTCGAGGCTCTGTGCCTCGAGAAAGCGGCCGTCGGTCGCGAGCAGCGTCGCGATCTGCGCGCCTGCCGAGTGACCGGCGACGAACAGACGCCGCGGGTCCGCGCCGAGCTCGGCCGCGTGATCGCGCGCCCAGCGCACCGCCGCGGCCGCGTCTTCGACGAAATCCGGAAACACCGCGTCCGGATAGAGCCGGTAATCGGGAATCGCCACGACGAAGCCGCGCGACGCGAGCGCTTCGCCGACGAAGCGGTAATCGCCGCGCCGGCCGCTCTGCCAGCTGCCGCCATAGAAGAACACGACGAGCGGCGGCTTGCCGCCGCCCGGCGCCGGCGCGCCACGGCCGGCGGGCATATAGACGTCGAGCGAGCGGCGCGGCCCCGCGCCGTAGGCGATGTCGAAACGGCCGACGAACGTCGAACGGCGAGCCGCCGCGTTCAGCACGGCTACCGGATTGCGGCCGGCCCACACACCGAGCGTCACGACCGATCCGATCAACATCATCCCTGCCAGCATGTCCTGCTCCTCGATTGCTCGAACGACGGTTCACGCGCCGCGCGCCGCCCGGTCGATGCGCGCACGCGGCATTCAAACGATTCAAACGCCGCGCCGCGATTCGCCGCGCCGGCATGCATCGGATCCGGTCCGCGACGTTTTCGGCCGCAAGCATCGTCTTCGATGGAAGAAACCGGTTAACGATAAGGCGTCCAAATAGGCGATTCGTAGAGGGCCGCCTCGGTATCGCGCGATATGTCCGCCGGCGCGCGTTCGCCGGTGCGCACGGGCGAAGCGCTCGCGCCCTGCCCGCATTGCATGAGCGCACCTTTCCGCCGTGCCCCGCTTTCCGCTGCCTCGCGCATATTGCTATAAAAATATAGCTATATTAAAGTAGCGGCCATGATTACCGCCCAGCACCTCCAACAGGCTTCCCGCCTGCGCGGTCAAGTGACCGCGCTCAACCGGCGTCTGCGTCGCGAAGCGCAGGCCGATCCCGTGCAGTTCTCGCAACTGGTCGTCCTCGGCGCGATCGATCGCCTGGGCGGCGACGTCACGCCGTCCGAGCTCGCGTCGGCCGAGCGGATGCGCTCGTCGAATCTCGCCGCGCTGCTGCGCGAGCTCGAAGGCGGCGGCCTGATTCAGCGCCACGCCGATCCCGACGACGGTCGCAAGAGCCGCGTGTCGCTGACGGCGACCGGCAAGCGGATGCTGTACGGCAACCGCGCGAAGCGCGAGGAATGGCTCGTGCGCGCGATGCATGCGTGCCTCACCGCCGACGAGCGCGAGCTGCTCGCCGCCGCCGGCCCGCTGCTCGAACGCCTCGCGCGATACGAGGATGCGGCAAGCGCCGCGTCGCCCGCCCCCTCACCCAGGAGTTCCCGATGAAAACCGCCTTGATCGGACTCGACTACATCGTCGACATCATGCATCCCACCGGCAAGATCGCCCGCTGCGCCGCGCATGCCGCGCAGCGCGACGTCGTCGGCCGCTTCAACCAGGCGCTCACGATCGCGAGGCAGAAGGACTGGCTGCGGATCGCCGTCAAGGTCGGCTTCGAGCCGGGCTATGCGGATCTGCCCGCGCATTCGCCGATGTTCAGCCGAGCGAAGGAATTCGGCGCGCTCGACCTGAGCGGCCCCGGCACCGCGCTCCATCCGGATCTCGACGCCGACGCCGTGCAGCTCGTCGTCGTCAAGCCGCGCGTGAGCGCGTTCTATGCGACGCCTCTCGAAGCCGCGTTGCGCGCGAACCGGATCGAGCGCGTGATCGTGACGGGCGTCAGCACGACGTGGGCCGTGCAGGCCGCGGCGCGCGACGCGCACGATCGCGACTACGAAGTGCTCGTGCTCGAGGACGCGTGCGCGTCCGCGACGCAGGAGGAGCACCAGCGCTCGATCGAGATGCTGCGCGGCGTCGCGCGGATCGTAACGATCGACGATCTCGCCGCGCTCTGAGCACGGATCGCGCGAGGCTCGCGTGATCCGCGACACGCTCGCCGCCCGGATCGGCAGCGCATTCGACCTGCCGGCGCTCCGCCGCACGCTCGTCGTTTCCGCGCCGACGATCGCGCTTTACGGCGCGACGGGCGACGCGCGCTGGCTGCTCGCATCGATCGCGACGGTCTCGCTCGCGATCGCGGTCGAGCGCGTCGGCATCGCGCCGCTCGGCGCGCTCGCGCAAGGCGCGGCGATCGTCGCCGGCTTCCTGTCGCTGTCGTTCGCGCTGCGCTGGTGGCCCGTGTTCGTCGTCGGCTGCGCGGCGCTCGCGGCGGCCGCCGTCGCACTGTCGCGCTTCGGCGCGCGGCTGCGCTCGCTCGGCAACTTCGTCTTCATCCCTTCGCTGTATCTGACGTGCGAGGCCGCCGCCACGCATCGGCCGGCGCCGCAGCTCGTCCCATACCTGTGCGCGGCGATGCTGCCGCCCGTCGCGCTGTCGTGCATCGCCACGCTGCGCAACGCGCCCGCGGAGGAACGCCTGCACGCGCTCGCGCGCTGGCGCGGCGCACGCGATCTCGGCCGCCCCGCCGCGCGCGGCGACGCGACGCAAGCCGTCGCGGCGGTCGCGCTCGCGGTTGCCGTCGCCGCGCTGCTCGTCGAATGGCGGCACATCGACAACGGGCAATGGGCGATCTGGTCCGCCGCGAGCGTCGTCACCGGCGACGCGGCCACCGCGCACCTGAAGCTGCGCGATCGCGGGCTCGGCGCGCTCGCCGGCGTGCCGCTCGGCCTCGCGGTCGGCTACGTGCTGCCGCACGACGCGCTCGTCTACACGCTCGCGACGCTTGCATCGATCCTCACGCTCGTCGCGTTCCGCCATTACGCGAGCGGCTTCGGCGCACGCTGCGCGTGCATCGCGTGCGCGTCGTGGGTCGCGCAGCAATCGGCCGCCGTCGCTGCCGAGCGCGTCGTCAACGTGCTGCTCGGCGGCCTGATCGGCGTCGCGTTCGTGCTCGCGACGCATTGGTTCGCGACATGTCCGCTCGCGCGATGGCGCGACGCTCATGCGAACCGGCGCACTTGACGCGGCGATCGCCGCGCCCGCGCGCGCGACGCACATCATGCACTCGACACGCGGCATGCGATCCATATGCAACGCATCGATCTCAATATATCGTCATCCGAATCAAGCATGAACGAATGACGAACACGTGACGCACGCGGCCTCCCGATCGATGCGTCGCCGCATCCGAAACACCAGCGAAATGCAGAACGATTGGCATTTTCTTTACGCCGCGATATCCGATATCCGCTCGATCGGCAAATCTTCCGCTCGATTCTTTCAGCACCCTTAAGCAAAATCCGCTCGCATCCGCCGCTACGCTCTGTTACAAAAAAGTCCCTGCCGCCGCGTCCAATGTTGCCTACATTGCAATCCACTTCGAGGTATTCGTCGCTGTGACTTCGCGGCGTGCGTGCGCCCACCGGCTGCGCTCCGCCGCAAAAACGGCAACAAGAAACGAGAGAGTCGTACCGATGCGCTGGCGGAACCCAGCGATTGCGGATGGCGACAGTTGAAACGGCGAAGCGAATGGCGAGCGCGCGGCACACTACGCGCGTCGTCGACTTCATTCGATCGTGCCGACCGGAGGGGGCGGCCCGTCGTGACGGACGCGACGCATCGCGCGCGCTCGCGCCGCTTTGGTTCGGCTGTCGCAGCCGCAGCTCACCGAGGAGAGTTGTCCATGCGACGCAATGCCTTGCCTGTCTCGTTTGTCACCGGAATCTCCGCCGCGGCGGCCCTTGCGATGGCCGCGGCCGCGCACGGTGCGCCCGTGCTCGTCTCCGGCCCGAGTCCCTTCGCCAACTGCACGATCGGCGGCCCCGGCACCAACTATGTGAACGCTGAAGTCGAACCGTGGGTCGCGGTGAATCCCGCGAACCCGTCGAACGTGATCGGCGCGTGGCAGCAGGATCGCTGGTCGAACGGCGGCGCGCACGGCCTCGTCGCCGGCTATTCGTTCGACGGCGGCCAGACGTGGAAGCAGACCAGCCTGCCGTTCAGCGCGTGCGCGGGCGGTCTCGCGTACGAACGCGCGTCCGACCCGTGGGTGTCGATCGGGCCCGACGGCACCGCGTACTCGGTGTCGATCTCGTTCAACCAGTCGAACAACAGCAATTCGGTTGCGGCGTCCGTTTCGGCGGACGGCGGCCAGACCTGGAGCGCGCCGACGCTCCTCATCGCCGACGACGAGCCGACCACGCAGTTCTTCAACGACAAGGAATCGGTGACCGCGAATCCGGCGAAGGCGGGCACCGCATACGCGGTATGGGACCGGCTCGAGCAACCGACCGGCAACCCGCGCGCGAACCTGCACACCGCCGCGTATCGCGGGCCGACCTACTTCTCGAAGACCGTCGACGGCGGCAAGACGTGGAGCGCGCCGGCCGTGATCGTCGACGTGCCGTCGCGCCAGCAGACGATCGGCAACCAGATCGTCGTCGATCGCAAGACAGGCACGCTGTACGACTTCTTCGACCTGATCCAGCCGCCGTTCAGCGCGGCCGCGGGCAAGGTCGCGTTCATCAAGTCGACCGACGACGGCGCGACGTGGACGAAGCCGCAAGTCGTGTCGGGCCTGCAGACCGTGTCCGTCACCGATCCGAATACGAACGAGCCGATTCGCACGGGCGACATCATCCCCGAGCCCGCGATCGATGCGGCGACGGGCCAGCTTTACGTCGTCTGGCAGGACTCGCGCTTCAACGGCGGCCTGTACGACGAGATCGCACTGTCGACGTCGTCCGACGGCGGCGCGACGTGGAGCGCGCCGATCCGCGTGAACGCGCCGAGCGGGCGGCCCGCGTTCAATCCGTCGGTGCGGGTGAACTCGGCGGGCGTCGTCGCGGTCACGTATTACGACTTCCGCGACCTGCAAGCCGGCAACACGACGACGCTGCCGACCAGCTACTGGCGCACGCTGTCGAACGACGGCGGCCGCACCTTCGACACCGAGCGGCGCATCGCCGGTCCGTTCGACATGAGGACCGCGCCGGTCGCCGAAGGCTACTTCATCGGCGACTACGCGGGGCTCGACACGCGCGGCACGTCGTTCCTGCCGTTCTTCGTGCAGACGAACTCCGGCAACACGGCGAACCGTACCGACGTGTTCGCGGCGCCGTAAGCACCCGCGTTCCCGCGCGAGACGCGGGCGCCCGCCGCCCGCGTCGAACGGCGCGGCGGCAGGCGTCAAGCCGCCAGAAAAATTCGAAAAAACGACGGCGCCCAGCCATTCAGACCGAAAAAAAGCGGCCGCGCCCGAAGCCGGGCCGGCCGCTTTTCAGAATCGCAACGGAGATCGGATGCCCGCTGCGCGACGCGATGCGCTACGAAGCCGCTTCGGGACTCGACGGCGCGCGCACGGCCGCCGCTTCGCGCGCATCGTGCGCCGCCGCACGTTCGTGCTCGGCGACCCACGACGCGATGTCCATCTCTTCGTAGCGGACGACGCGGGTCTTGTGGAAGAACCGGTAGCCGAGCCACACGACGAGGAAGAGCGGAATGCCGACGTAGGTCGCGAGCACGCCGACCCAATCGATCTTGTTCGCGAGGAACGCCTGGTAGTCCTGGCCGAGCGCGATCACGATGCACAGCGCGAACGCGAAGATCGGGCCGTACGGATACAGGTTCGATTGATACGGCAGTTGATCGACCGAGAAACCCTGGCGGATGAAGCCCTTGCGGAACCGGTAGTGGCTGACCGCAATGCCGAGCCACGCGATGAAGCCCGTCATCCCCGACGTGTTCAGCAGCCACAGATAAACCGTCTTGTCGCCGTACAGCGACGACAGGAAGCACAGCGCGCCGACCGCGGTCGTCGCGTACAGCGCGTTGCGCGGCACGCCGCCCGCCGACAGCTTCGCGAACAGCTTCGGCGCGCGGCCTTCGGTCGCGAGGTTGTGAAGCATCCGCGTCGACGCGTACATCCCCGAGTTGCCGGCCGACAGAACCGCGGTCAGGATCACCGCGTTCATCACGCCCGCGGCGAACGCGAGGCCCGCATGGCGGAACACGAGCGTAAACGGGCTCACGCCGACGTCGGTCACGTCGCTCTTCAGCAGGTTCGGATCGGTGTACGGAACCAGCACGCCGATCACGAAGATCGCGAGCACGTAGAACAGCAGGATCCGCCAGAACACCTGGCGCACCGCGCGCGGGATCGTCGTGCGCGGGTTTTCCGATTCGCCGGCGGCGACGCCGATCAGCTCGGTGCCCTGGAACGAGAAGCCGGCGATCATCGCGACGCCCATCATCGCGGGCAGGCCGCCCGCGAACGGCGCATCGCCGATCGTGAAGTTGCTCCAGCCGTTGCTCGGGCCGCCCTTCAGGATGCCGAAGATCATCAGGAGTCCGACGCCGATGAACGCGAGCACGGTGACGACCTTGATCAGCGCGAACCAGTATTCGGCCTCGCCGAAGCCGCGCACGGTCAGCACGTTGAGGAGGAACATCACGCCGAGAAACGCCGCGCTCCACCAGACGCCCGGCACGTCCGGGAACCAGTAATGCATGACGAGCTGCGCGGCAACGAGCTCGACGGCGATCGTCACCGCCCAGTTGTACCAGTAGTTCCAGCCGAGCGCGAAGCCGAAGCCCTCTTCGACGTATTTCGCGCCGTAGGTCGCGAACGAGCCGGACACCGGCATGAACGCGGCCATCTCGCCCAGGCTCATCATCAGGCAGTAGACCATCACGCCGATCAGCAGGTACGCGAGCATCGCGCCGCCGGGGCCCGCCTGCGAGATGGACGCGCCGGACGCGACGAAGAGGCCCGTGCCGATCGAGCCGCCGATCGCGATCATCGTCAAGTGACGGGCTTTCAGGCTGCGGCGCAGCTGAGGAGGATTCGATTGTGCGGTCGAGCGGTCGGAATTCGGGTGTGGTGACATAACGGGCTGGCAAGGAGCGGCGGGCGACGGTTCGACGCCGCGCCGGGCAGGACGCCGGATTCGGCGCGTCCCCGGGACGATCTGCGGCGCGCCGCCCGGTGCCGACCGGGCGCGCCGCGCCGCACGCATTTTTTGCGCAGCGCGGATTCTACCCGATTCGTCAGACGTCGCCTGCAACATGACGTGCTGCGGCGCGCAAGATCGCCGTGAGCAAAACGCTTTGCCGATCAATGGGTTGCGCGCAGAACGCCGCGACTCGGGGCTCGCGGTCGCGCATCGCGAGCGGGCGCTCGTCCGATGCAGCGCGGCATCGAAAAGTATGATGATTTCTCAAACGCCGCCTGTTCGCTGCGACGCACAACGCACGGACGCGCCGCGATCGGACGCGCCTGCGGCGCCCCCAAAAACGGAAGGGCCGCTCGTAGCGGCCCTTCTCTTCTCCCTGATTTGCCTGCTAATCCTGCATTACACCGCCTGCGGCACCGGATGCAGCGGCACCCGGCGCGGCGCGGCCTTCGCCGCCTGGCGCGCGTTGCTCGCGTCGATCTCGGCGATCAGATCGTCGAGACGCTCCAGATGCACGCTGTTGTCGTGGTCCCACGGATGGAAGCCCGGCCGGAAGTAGTCGATCCATTCGCGCGCGATCTGCGCGAAGATGCCGCTCTTCGGGCTCCACAGATACTTGACCAGCTTGCCGATGCCGAGGCCCTTGCCGATGCGGCGGCGATGCGAGATCAGGAGGCTCGTGTTGAAGTAGAACAGCATCGCCCAGAACGCGATCGTGACGAACATCATCGCGCCCGTGCGCAGCAGATAGTTCTTCGCATTCGGCTTCATCACGGTGCGCCACACGTCGTATGCGACCGCCTTGTGCTCGGTTTCCTCCATCGAGTGCCACATCCACATCTGGCGGTAGCCGTCGACATCGCTGACCGTGATGCGGTTCGCGAGCACGAGGCCCGTGAACATCGCGGTGTAGTGCTCGAGCGCCATCGTGATCGCGAGCTGCACCGAATGCGGCAGCACCTTCTTGAACCAGCCGAGCACCGCCCACAAGCGCTTGTCGAGCTTGTGCGCCGGCATGCCGGCCGCCTGCAGCAGGTCGTTGAACTCGATGTGCTCACGCGTGTGCATCGCTTCCTGGCCGATGAAGCCGGCGATGTCGCGCTTCAGGTTGGGTTCGTCGATCCGGTCGCGGTAATTGCGGACCGAATCCATGAAGAAGCGCTCGCCCGCCGGGAACAGCAGCGACAGCGCGTTGAACAGGTGCGTCACGCCCACGCCTTCGGTATGCCAGTCGCAGATGCGGTCGGGCGGCAGGGCGAAGCGGATATCGCGGCGAACGATAGCATTCACAGTGTTTGTCTCCATGTCCCGTGACGGGACGTCGGTGCGACTCGATGCAACGCCCCCGATGGCTCGATTTGGGAATTAGGGCGCGGTCGCAATCTCACATCAAACCATCAATCAACGTTACATTGATGGATGTCATCATAGGAGAGGTTCCAAGTCTGCGCAAGGACGACTTCACGCAAAGAACATGCTCGTCGTTGCAGAATCCTCCGCCGCGCGCGCGCCCGCCCCGTCCGCACGCGGGTTGCGCGGCCCGCGGTCATGCCCGAGCGCTTCCTTCAAACGGTAATCACGCGTGCCGAACGGCGCGCACGGATGGCGCCGCGAAGACGCCGGGCGGTCTGCCGCGGCGGTCGCCGACGCGCGTTCTCGCACCGCACAATCCGCATTGCGCCAATCCCCGGGCACCGGACGCGAGATGCGCCGCGCATCGCGCGAAGGCGCTCGCACGCTCGCGTCGACGTCGCGTTCGCCGTGCCGTGCCACACCGCACCGCACCGCACCGCGCCGCAACATGCTCGCACGCATCGTCACGTCCGCGCCGACGCGCACGATCCGCGGCGACGCACGAACGACGCGCTCGCCCACTCATCGGCCCGTGCTCATTTTTGCCGCGCGTCCGAATGTGTCGCCGTGCAAATTGATCCACGTCAGCGATGCGCGCGTTGCGTGTAGTGCAATGGACGCATCCCACATCACACGCTTCTCAGGGGGGCTTATGAAACTGACGTTCCTCGGCGCGACGGAAACCGTCACGGGCTCGAAGTATCTGCTCGAGGACGCCGGGACACGCGTCCTGATCGACTGCGGGCTGTTCCAGGGCACGAAGAAGCTGCGGCTGCGCAACTGGAGTCCGCTGCCCGTGCCCGCCGACTCGATCGACGCCGTCGTGCTCACGCACGCGCATCTCGATCACAGCGGCTATCTGCCCGTGCTCGTGCGCGAAGGCTTCCGCGGGCAGGTCTATTGCACGCACGGCACCGCGGAGCTCGCCGAGATCATGCTGATGGACAGCGCGCGGCTCCTCGAGGAAGAAGCCGACTTCGCAAACCGCCACGGCTATTCGAAGCACCATCCGGCGTTGCCGCTCTACACCGTCGACGACGCGCAGCGCGCGCTGCAGCGTCTCGCGCCGCGCGAATTCGACGCGCCGACGCCGCTCGCGGGCAACCTGCACTTCCGTTTCCTGCCGGCCGGGCACATTCTCGGCGCGGCGAGCGTGGTCGTCTGCTGGCGGCACACGCTGCTCGCGTTCTCGGGCGATCTCGGCCGCCCGCACGATCCGATCATGCGCGCGCCCGTGCCGCCCGTTCATGCGGATTATCTCGTCGTCGAATCGACGTACGGCGACCGGCTGCACGACGCGAGCGATCCCGAGGCCGAGCTCGCCGACGTGTTCTCAAAGACGTTCGCGCGCGGCGGCGTGGTCGTGATGCCGTGCTTCACGGTCGGGCGCGCGCAGGAGATCCTCCACTACATCGCCCAGTTGAAGAAGACGGGCCGGATGCCGCACGTGCCCGTCTACCTCGACAGTCCGATGGCGACGAGCGTCACCGAGATCTACCGGCGGCGCCTGAGCGATCATCGGCTCACGATGTCCGATGCGGACGCGATCGGCCATGCGGCGACGATGGTGCGCACCGTCGAGCAATCGAAGGCGATCGCCGATCACAACGGGCCGATGGTGATCATCGCGGGCAGCGGGATGGCGACGGGCGGCCGCGTGCTGCATCACATCGAACGCTACGCGCCCGACAGCCGCAACACGATCCTGCTCGTCGGCTACCAGGCGGCGGGCACGCGCGGCGCGGCGCTCGCCGCGCACGAGCCGACGGTGAAGATCCACGGCGAATACGTGCGCGTGCGCGCGCAGGTCGAGATGATCTCGTCGCTGTCCGCGCATGCGGACTACAACGAGATCCTCGCATGGCTCCGCGCGCAATCGAGCGCGCCCGCGCGCACCTTCGTCACGCACGGCGAGCCCGCGGCGGCCGACGCGCTGCGTCGCCGGATCGAAGAGTCGCTGCATTGGCACTGCGAAGTGCCGTCCTATCTCGAGTCGGTCGAGCTGGAGGACGCGCCCGCGCGTGCGAAGTGAACGAGACGAACGGGGCGCCGGGTAGGCAGGCCTGCCCGGCGCTTCGGCATGCCGTACGCGTCGAACGAATCGGACGAATCGATTGGAAAGCGAAGCGATGCGCGTCGAATCGTCGAGATCGGCGCGATGAATATGCTGATGAATACATCGCCCGCGATCCGCCGCGTTCGCGAACGGGCTTCGATGTTTCGGCACACTAAACGATCGCGAGAATCGAGCGAGCGATCGAGCGACCGCGAACGGGCTGGGTCGGATGCCGAGTGGCTGCGAAAGAAACTGCGTATCGGAGAAACGACGGAGAGGAACGTTACATCTCGGGCCGCGCGACGCGTCGCATGAGCAACGCGCCCGACATCCGCACACACGGCACGACACGACACGGCCCGACGCCGCGCCGCGCGGCAACGAAGCGCGCGCCGCCGCGCGAACGGCGGCGCGGACTCGATCAATACATGTGCATCCCGCCGTTGATCGCGAGATCGGCGCCGGTGACGAACGCCGCGTCGTCCGAGCACAGGAACGCGATGAGCGCGGCCACTTCGTCGGGCTTGCCGAGCCGGCCCACCGGAATCTGCGGAAGAATCTTCGCTTCGAGCACGTCCTGCGGCATCGCTTCGACCATCGCGGTCGCGAGATAGCCGGGCGACACGGTGTTGACCGTGATCCCGCGCTTCGCCGTCTCGAGCGCGAGCGTCTTCGTGAAGCCGTGGATGCCCGCCTTCGCCGATGCGTAGTTCGCCTGACCGAACGCGCCGCGCGAGCCGTTCACCGAACCGATGTTGACGATGCGTCCGAAGCGCCGCTCGACCATCCCGGCGATGAACTGTTTCGTCACATTGAACATCGCATCGAGATCGGTGCGCATCACGGTGTCCCAGTCGCCCTTCGTCATCTTCAGGAACGTCGCGTCGCGCGTGATCCCCGCGTTGTTGATCAGCACATCGACCCTGCCGAAATCCGCGAGCACCTTCTCCGCGCAACGCTCGCACGACTCGAAGTCGGCGACGTCGACGCCGTATGCCTTGAAGTCGCGCCCGGCGTCGCGTTCGTGCATGAGCCACGTCGACACATGATCGTTGCGCTCCGAGTGCGATACCGCCACGGCCATGCCGGCGTCATGCAGCCGCCTGCTGACCGCCGCGCCCAATCCGCCCATACCGCCCGTCACAAACGCCACGCGTTTTGCTTCCATCACGGCCTCCTGATGAGGTGCCCGGTGCGGCATCGACGCCGCGCCGCGCGGCCGCCAGGCGGCATCGCGCGGTCATGATCCGGGCAGGGGTTGAGAAAAAATGCTGCTTGCAGCGCGCCACGAAGAACGCGCGCCGACTCGTATGCGCGGCAACATGCCGAAGCCGGTTGCCGCGACGCTGCGTGAAACTCCGCAAAGCTAACGCGCTTTACTGTAAGCGCGCACTCACCCGATCCGTTGACATGGGTCAAACGGCGGCACGGCACGAGTCCACGCTGCTGCTGTAGGAAACACCCTACAGCGCTACGCTGATGCTTACCCGATCTTCAACGTTCGCCGATTTCGATGCAGCAGTTCGCGTTCCATACTAGCAACCATAGGGGCAGTCCGTCGATGATCGCTCCGACCCGCGTTTCGTCGACTATGCTCATAGCGGGCAGGCTTGCCTCAGTCGATTCGGTCATCGAAACGAAACGGCGGATTGCGCACGATGACATGCGAGCCGAGCTCCCGGACGGCAGTTCCTGCGGTTTGCACACGTTGTCCGGCATGCCTCGCGACGCATGTCGATCGCTTCGTCGACGCCGTCGCGCAATGCGGCACTTCGTGCCGCGCCACGCCGCGGCGAAGCTCGATCGTGCCAATCGAGCTTCGCCGCATGAAAGGAGCCGATTATGCTGACCGCCTCAGTCAATGAAGTTGCGCCTTCCGTCGTGCCGCAACGATCCGTGTTCCCGTTGCATCCCGTCGCGGCCAACGACGCGCCGAAGCAGCCAGCGACCCGCTGTTCGACCTGCGCGATACGCGACGTGTGCATGCCGGCCAGCCTCACGCCGAGCGAATTCGCCCGTCTCGACGCGATGGTGTGCACGACGCGCCACGTCAAACGCGGCGAAGCATTGTTTCGCACGCACGACACATTCCAGAGCATCTATGCGGTGCGCACCGGCTCGTTCAAGACGGTCGTCATGCACCGCGACGGCCGCGAGCAGGTGACGGGCTTCCAGATCGTCGGCGAGACGCTCGGGCTCGACGGCGTGTGCAGCGGCTGTCACAACAGCGACGCGATCGCGCTCGAGGACAGCACCGTCTGCATCATTCCGTTCGCGCAGCTCGAAGCCGTCTGCCGCGAAGTGAAGCCGATGCAACACCACGTCCATCAGTTGATGAGCGGCGAGATCGTCCGCGAATCGAGCCTGATGATGCTGCTCGGCACGATGACGGCCGAGCAGCGCGTCGCCGCGTTCCTGCTCAACATCTCCGAGCGTTTCCAGAAACGCGGCTATTCGGCGTCGGAGTTCAATCTGCGGATGACGCGCGAGGAAATCGGCTGCTATCTCGGGATGAAGCTCGAGACCGTCAGCCGGATGCTGTCGAAGTTCCAGCGCGACAAGCTGATCTCGCCGCGCGGCAAGCAGATCCGCATCACCGATCCGCAAGGGCTCGCGCGCGTGTGACGCGTCGCGGACGCGATGCGCGGCGCGTAATGAACGCGCCGGCCGCGTAGCAGGCTGCACACGTCGTCGACGGGTCCGCTTGCGGGCGGCGCGCGGGCGCGCGCGCCGCGCATCGACGCCGCATCAGCGCATCGTCAGCACCGCCGCGCCCGTCAGGCGCCCCGCGCGCAGATCGTCGAGCGCCTGGTTCGCCTGCGCGAGCGGATACGGCGTCGCCTCGACTTCGAGCTGCACGTCGTTCGCAATCCGCATGAACTCCGCCGCGTCGTCGCGCGTCAGGTTCGCGACCGACACGATCCGCCGCTCTCCCCACAACAGGTCATACGAAAACGACGGGATGTCCGACATGTGGATCCCGCCGCAAACGACGACACCGCCCTTCACGACCGCCGCGAGCGCGGCCGGCACGAGCGCGCCGACCGATGCGAAGATCAACGCGGCATCGAGCGGCTCCGGCGCAGCTTCGTCGCTGCCGCCCGCCCATGCCGCGCCGAGCCGGCGCGCGAGCTGCTGCGCGGCGGTATCGCCCTGCCGCGTGAACGCGTAGACGGTGCGTCCCTGAAAGCGCGCGATCTGCGCGACGAGATGCGCGGCCGCGCCGAAGCCGTACAGGCCGATGCGGCGCGCGGGGCCCGCCATCTTCAGCGTCCGATAGCCGATGAGGCCCGCGCACAGCAGCGGCGCCGCATGGACGTCGTCGTAGCGGCGCGGCAGGTGCACGCAGTAGCGCGCATCGGCGACCGTGCGCTCCGCGTAGCCGCCGTCGATCGTGTAGCCGGTAAAGCCGGGGGCGTCGCACAGGTTCTCGCGGCCGCTCGTGCAATATGCGCAGTGGCCGCACGTGCGGCCGAGCCACGGCACGCCGACGCGATCGCCGATCGCGAAGCCCGCCGCGCCCGCGCCGAGCGCGGCGACCGTGCCGACGATCTCGTGCCCCGGGATCACCGGCCGCTTCGGGTCGCGCAGGTCGCCGTCGACGACGTGCAGATCGGTCCGGCACACGCCGCACGCGTGCACGTCGATCAGCAACTGCCCCGCCGCCGGCACCGGATCCGGCAGCGCCGCTTCGCGCAGCCGCGGCGCGCCGCCGTCGAACACCATCGCGCGCATCAGCGCGCTCCCGGGCGCCGCTTACGCGGCGTGTCGTCCGCCACGTGCGCGGGCGACGCGATGCGATCGCGCACGCGGCGGATCGCGATCACGCGCAGGTAGTCGTGGACGCGCGCGCCGTCCGCAAGGCGCGCGATTTCGTCATCGAGCATGTGCATCAATTCTCCCTCCGTGATCGAGCGGCGCTGCGCGGCGGCGAGCAGCGAGTCGTAAAGCGTGTCCTGGTGCATGCGCGTTCCTGTCTGTCGTCGAATCCGACGATTCCAGCGTAGATGCTTCATCATCGATTGAAACCCGGCGTCGCGGGCTCGGCTTGACTTGCATCAAGCGTCGTCGGTTCGCCGCCGAGCCGACGCGCACGGCCGCTCCGCTGCCGCAGCACCGCGCGATTCACGCCGCGTCCGGCGCGCCGGGGCGACGGCCTGCGGCGTCCATGCCCCGGCCCCGTTGACCTGCGTCAACGGTCGCTCGCGCTCGCCGCTTAGACTCGAACCGAGCATCCGATCGAGGGTTGCGCCATGATGAACAGTCTGCCGAATCTCGCGCTCGCGTGCATGCTGAGCGCGTTCTGCATGGTCGCGGCCGACGCGGCCCGCGCGCAGGTGCGCGAGCCGACCGAGCTCGTCGACCAGCAGCATTGCATGTTCTGCCATGCGCCGAACATGCCGTTCCTCGCGCCGTCGTTCCATCAGATCGCGGAACGCTATCGCGACGTGCCGAACGCCGCCGAGATGCTCGAGCAAAAGCTGCGTCGCGGCGGGCGCGCGCACTGGGGCGACACGCCGATGCCGACCGCCCCGGAACGCGGCGGCCCGCTGTCGAACGAAGACGCGCATACTTTGATCCAATGGGTCATGAGCCAGTAGCGCGGCGTCGCCGCGCATTTTGCAAGGAGTCAGTCGTGCGCATCACCATTCATCTCGATACGTTCGCGTCCACTGATCCGGCCTCCTACGCGATCCTGTGGATCGACACGGCGGAGCACAGATGGTCGCGCGAAGGCCATGCGGGCGTCGAGCTGCCCGAGTGGGGCAACATCGTCTGCCAGGGCGGCACGACCCGCGTGACGGGCGCCGACGACGCGCATTCGCTGTGCGTGCTCGAAGGCCTCGATCTCGGCGCGAAGCAAGGCCCGTTCGAAGGCGAGACGGGCGCGGCCCGCTGGTACCGGCACGCGCATCACGCGCCCATCGTCGGAGAGTGGCACGTGCAATGCGTCGACAACACCGTCGCAACCGCCGAGCACGAACTGTTCACGGGGCGCGAGGAGTCCTGAGCGGATGGGCGTGGCATGCGCGGGCGTCGTCGGTCGACGCGCGCCGGGGCGGTCGGGTCTGACGCGTTCATCGAATTTGCGGAATCGATTGTTCTCCGATTCGCCGATTCGCCTGCCCGCGGAATCGCAGCTCCGATCGTTCACCGGTTCGATCATCCTCCGGTTCGCCGGCCAGTTCGCTCGTCGATTCGCTCGATTCGCTCGACTGTCAGGCGAACGTCGCAGCAAGCTCTCGCTCGGCGGCGTCGAATGCGTTCCGGATCGCCGCGAGCGGATCGTCGCCCATCATGTGCGGAATCGGCTTCAGCTCGTAGTCGCGCGTGATCAGATCGAGGCGGACGTCGTACGTCGGGTCCGAGGTGCCGGCGCCGAGCGCCTCGATCGCGAGGTGGCAACCGGCGAGGCGCGCGCTGTATCGCTCCAGACGGATCAATTGGATGCTCGCCTCGGCTTCGAGTTGCGCTGATCCGGCAAAGCCGAAATAGGCGATCTGCATTCCAATTCCCATGATCCTTTCTCCCCTGGCGCTCATACGGCAAAGCGAATGACATGCCGGAGCGCTAAGTATTGCGTCCATCCTTGGGGCGCCTGATTAGCATCTTCCGGTTCTTCGACGGACGCCGCTTGACATGCGTCAAGCGTGAGGCCGATATCGGACGCGCCGCTCACCGACGGTCCCGATGCGCATCGACTTCGCCGCGCAGCCGCGCATCGTCACACCGGCTTTGTCGAGCCGCGTTGACCGCGATCAATCGGCGCGCACCGATCCGGCTTAACGTGGTGTCGACCCGATTTTCCGCATCCGGACAGCGCGATGAAAAAACCGACGACTCCACGCGTGAAGCGGCGCTCGGCTTCCGCCGCACGCGCCATCGGACGGCGCGCGCCGCTGCGCCGCACACGCGCCGCGCCGAAGAGCCGCCCGCCGCTGTCGGCCGCCGTCGAGCGGCTCGTGTCGAGCCCGACGTACCGGCAGGCCGGCGAAGATCTCGCGTTCCTCCAGCGTCCCGAGATGTGCGGCGTGCGGCTGCAGCTCGATTATTGGAAGACCGAAGAAACGCTGCAGCGCTTCGGGATCAGCGATACGGTCGTCGTCTACGGCAGCACGCGGATCGTCGCGCCCGCCGCCGCGCGCGCCCGGCTCGCCGACGCGCAGCACCGGCTCGCCGCGCATCCGAACGATCCCGAACGGCGGCATGCGGTCCGGGTCGCGGTGCGTCTGCTCGAGCGCAGCCAATACTACGGCGTCGCGCGCGACCTCGGCCGGCTCGTCGGCGAGACCGCGCGCGCGCCGCATCCGCGCCGCCTCACGATCATCACGGGCGGCGGCCCTGGCATCATGGAAGCCGCCAATCGCGGCGCGCACGAAACGGGCGCGCCCAGCATCGGGCTCAACATCACGCTGCCGCGCGAGCAATTCCCCAACCCGTACGTGACGCCGGAGCTGTGCTTTCGCTTCCACTATTTCGCGATCCGCAAGCTGCACCTGCTCGAACGCGCGAAAGCCGCCGTGTTCTTTCCCGGCGGCTACGGCACCTGCGACGAACTGTTCGAAGTGCTGACGTTGCTGCAGACCCGCAAGATCGCACCCCTGCCCGTCGTGCTGGTCGGCCGCGCATTCTGGCGCGCGGCGGTCGATTTCGCGTTTCTCGTCGACGAAGGGATGATCGATCCGCGCGACGTCGAGCTGTTCCGATTCTGCGAAACCGCCGACGAGATCTGGGCGGCGATCGGCGGTCCGCATCGTTCCGCGTGAGCGCGCGGCCCGGATTCAGGGTTCTCACGTAAGGCGTCTCCGCATCCGCGCCCGGTCCCGCGGGTTCCTCCGTAAGGCGCTTTCCTACGTCGGCGAAAGCGCGCATACCGGTTGTAGGAAAACACCGATAGCCCCGCCGCATTTCCTACGACAAGCTCGGTGTGCGCTGCTTGGAGCGCACCGTGCGCCGCCCGATACTGTCATTGCAGGCACGCATCACGCGACGCGCGCAACAAGAATCGCTCCACCGCAATCAGGAGGCCGCCATGTCATACCAAGACGCCTACACCGAATCGGGCCACCTCGCTTTTGGTCGCGACGAAGCCGCGCCCGCCGCCGCATCGGAGCGCGCCGCGCGAACGCAGCCGGCAGCGTCGGCCGACCGGGCCGACGCGCTGCTCGCGCTCGCGCGCAAAGCGGGGATGCTCGTCACGCTCGACGGGCAGATCGGCCGCGAACGCTATCAGAGCGTTGCAGGCTCCCTCGCATCGCTGATGCGCTTTGCGAGCGCGCTCGAACAATCACTGCTCGACGGAGACCGCTGACATGCTCGCCTGCGCCAATCCGGCGTGCTGCTCGCGGTGTCGCAACGCGCGCGTTCCGCGCGCGGCGACCGCCCGTGCCCGCAGCCGCCGCACCCATTCCGCGTCGCGCCGCTACGCGTCCGGCTGCCGTTAGCCGGGCCGCTCGCGCGGCTTCGTTTCGTCCAGCCGCCTCCGCGGTCGTCTACGTTCGCTTTCGTCTCTTTTCGTCTCGCGAGCCATGCGCAGCTTCATCCTCCCGCGCGCTCGCGAGCGTCTTTTCTTCCGACTCGATCGTTCGTGAATCCACGCGGCGCGCAGCGGCCGGCGGCGGCGTGCGCGTCACGCGGCATCGCATTTGCCGCGCGGCGCGCTTCGAACGTTGCGCGTGGTGGCCGGCGCGGCGCATCAAACGCGACGCGCGTGCAGCGCGCGCATCCCGTCCGCGCCGCCCGGCATCGCTTCCGTCACTCGACGATCAGATCGTCGACGACCGCCCGCACGCCGCGCATCGACCACGCGGCGCCGCGCGCGACCGCACGCTCCGCATACGAGTCGACCTTGCCCGTCAGCGTGACGGTGCCGTCCTTGACCGTCACGTCGATGTGCTTCGCCTCGCGCTCCGCATGGCGCTGCATCGCGCGCCGGATGCCGCCCGCGATCTCGTCGGCGCTGACGTCGCCGAGAATCGCGATCTCGTTCGTCACGCCGGTCACGCCGCGCATCTGCGCAATCGCGCGGACCGCGACGTGACTCTGATACGCCCAGTCGACCTTGCCCGACACCGTCACCCAGCCCGATTCGACCTGCACCTGGACGGCCGCGTCGTGCAGCCCCACGGTCCAGTGCAGGATCGAGCGCGCGGCGTCGGCGATCTCCTCGTCGGAACGGACGTCGTCTTGCGGCAGCCGCACCTGCACGTCGACGACGACCGCCCGCACGCCCGCGACCCGGTTCGCCGCCTTCTCGGCCGCGAGCTTTTCCGCGTAGCTCGACGGATGGCCCGTCAACGTGACGATGTGTCCGGCGACGTCGACGTTGAAATGCGCGACGTCGATCATCGGATTGCCCGTCAGTTCCTCTTCGACTTCCTGCTTGATCTGCCTATCGGTTTTCATCGCTTGCTCCACCTGAAAACACGGCGCGAATCCGCCGCTTCAGGACAGCTTTGCATACGCGCGATGCGGGATTTCTGATGCACGTCAAGTGCGATTCGGCACGTCGCGACGCGGTGGCCAGAAGATCGGGACGCACGCCGTCCGCGCGACAGGGTTCGCGATCGCGGCGACGCATTCGATGCCGCGCGCGGAAGCGCCGCGCGTTTCGGACTTCATCGGACTCGCCTGCATTCTTCAGTCGGTTGCGTCGAATGCCAGGATCGGCGCGAGCTTCGCCTCGACGCCGTTCATCTCGGTGATCTCGATCATCCAGCGCTCGAACTTCGTCATGCGAATCAGCGCGAACGAGATCGTCACCGCCAGCAGACAAGCCACCCATGCGAAGCTCGGATGTCGCATCGCTCATCCCCGCAAACCGCACGAATCATGCCGAACGCATAAAGCCGCGCGGATTTGACGCACGTCAACAATCATGCGTGCGACCGTCCGCCGCTTCCGCGTCATCGGCCTATAGTGGCGCCCTGCATTGGTGCGACTGCGTTGACTTGGCTCAACGCGCGCAGGCATGCGTAGCGCATCCTATAAAAAAGATGCTTCGCGTGCTGCCGATGAGGCTCGCACGTTCGTGCGTCAAGCGCCGCTCCGCCGGAGATCCGATGCGCCGACACCGCTCTCCCCGCGCCGAGACGAACGTTCGCGTCCAGCCTCCGACCGCGGCCCGCATGCAGCCGGCGCAATGCCGGTCCCGACAACCCAGCGACGAACATCATCATGTCACCTCGTTCCCGGTTCACTTGGCGCATGGCCGTCTTCGGCCCCGGCTTCCGGCCCGTCTCGCGGATCGTCGCTGCCGACGCGTCGACGGGCGCGCCCTCCGTCGTCACGCCGCCGACCGACGTCGCGGTGCTCGTCTATCACCGCTTCTCGAACGCGTCCCGCTCCGATCCGATGACGATCAGCACCGCGACGTTCGAAGCGCAGCTCGCGTACCTGCGCCGCCTCGGCTACCGGATCGTTCCGCTGCGCGACATCGTTCGATGGCTGCGCGGCGAGCACGTCGTGCTGCCGCCGAAGGCGGTCGCCCTGACGATCGACGAAGGACACGCGTCGATCTTCGAATGGGCAAGGATGATCGCGCTGCGCGAGCAAGTGCCGATCACGCTGTTCGTCTATCCGTCGGCGGTGGGCGACGCGCCCGGCTCGCTCACCTGGCATCAGCTGCGCGTGCTGCACAAGACCGGCTGGTTCGACGTTCAGTCGCATGCGTGGTGGCATCCCGATCTGAACGCCATGCACCGGTCGTCCGAGGCGTTTCGCGACGCGACGCGCGCGCAGTTTGAACAGGCGCGCACGCGCATCGAGCGCGAAATCGGCAACAAGGTCGACCTGCTCGCGTGGCCGTTCGGCGCGTTCGACAGCGAGCTCGGCACGCTTGCGCGCGAAGCCGGCTACGTGGCCGGCTTCACGCTCGAGCCGAGCAAGATCCGGCTCGACACGCCGCTTCTCACGCTGCCGCGCTTTCTGATGGTCGAGGAATGCACGCCGCCCGTGCTGCGGCGGCTGCTCGCGAAGACCTCGGAAGAGCGCGAGGAAGCCGCGCGGCGATGATACGACCGGCAGCGGCGAGCGGGTAAATGGAGTCGACGGGGACGGCGATGCCGGCGTGATCGGCGCGGCGATCAGGATCGGCGTAGCCGCCCAGCTCGCGAACCGCGGCGGTATCCGCAAAGTGCCCTGCACTGGCGAGGCCGCCGCAAAAGACACGCGCGCCCTGCAAGGCACGGCGATCGCGTCGCGCCCGACGGCGTTCGAAACACGCGCCATCGACCACCCCCGTCACCGCCCCGCAGGTTCGTCCCACCCGCCGCCCAGCGCCGCATACAGCGCGACCGTATCCTGCAGCCGCTGCGCGCTCGCCTGCACCCACGCGAGCCGCGCCTGCCGGTATTGCTGATCGGCGGTCAGCACCTGCAGATAACCGGCCGTGCCCGTCTCGTATTCGATCGCCACGAGCCGCAGCGCCTCATGCGCCGCATCCATCGCGCGCGCCTGCGCGTCGAGCCCCGCCGCGTCGTGATCGAGCGCGCGCAACGTATCGGCGACCTGAGCAAACGCACTCAGCACCACTTGCCGATACGCGGCGCTCGATTCGTCGAATGCGTCGATCGCGGCCTTGCGCTGATACCACAGCGCGCCGCCATGAAAGAGTGGCGCGGTGATCCCCGCTCCGACGCTCCACGTCTTGCCCGCCGCGTTGAACAGCGACGGCAGCCGCGTCGCGTCGAAGCCGCCCGACGCCGACAGCGTGACGCTCGGAAACAGCGCCGCCGTCACGACGCCGATGTTCGCGCTTGCCGCATGCAGCGCGGCCTCGGCCTGCAGGATGTCGGGCCGGCGGCGCACGAGCTCCGACGGCACCGTCTGCGGCAGCCGCGGCGGCAACGCGATGTCGGCGAGCGACAGCTTCGGCGGCGCCCGCTCGGCCGGATAGCGGCCCGCGAGCGTCGCGAGCAGATCGTCCGCCTGACCGATCTTCTGCTCGAGCGCGGGCAGCGACGCATCGAGCGACGCGCGCGACGCGTCGAGCGCCAGCACGGCCGAGTACGCGCTCGTGCCGGCGCTCACCTGCGCGCGCGTGAGGCGGATCTGCTCGTCCGTCAGCGCGATCAGTTCGCGCGTGACCGCGATCTCGTCCGCATAGGCGGCGCGCGCAATCATCGTGTTGACGACGTTCGACGCGAGCGTCAGGCGCGCCGCCGCGAGCGCGTGACGCTGCGCGTCCGCCTGCGCGGCGAGCCCTTCGACGCCGCGCCGCTCGCCGCCCCAGATGTCGAGCGCGTAGCTGATCGTCGTCGACAGCGTGAACAAGTTGAAGATCGACGCGGGCAGATTCGCGCCCGTGCGCAGCGGCACGTAGCGCTGCCGCGACGCGCCCGCCTGCGCATCGACCTGCGGATAGAACACGCCCGCGCCCGCCATCAGCTCGTGCTCGCTGCGTCTGAGCGTCGCCTGCGCGCCGGCGAGCGTCGCGCTGCCGGCGAATGCGTCGTCGACGGCCGCGTCGATCTCGGGCGAGCCGAACAGACGCCACCACGCATCGGGCAACGGCGCATCGGGCGCGAACGTCTGCGTCGCACCGCTCGCGGTGAAGCTCGTGCGCGCGGCGCCGTCCGGCACGAATGCGTCGACGTGCGGCGGCTCGGGCCGGACGAAGTCGGGGCCGACCGCACAACCGGCGACGAGCGACGCGCCGCCGAGCGCGATCGCCGCGAAGCGCAGCCGGCACCGGCGTGCGCGGCTAATCGGACGCGATGTACACATCGACGATCTGCCCCGGGAACAGCCGCAGATCCTTGTGCGGCACGACGCGGAAGATCACGGGCAGCACGCGCACGTCGACACGCTCGGCCCGCTGATCGGACAACTGAATTTTCGGCGTCACGTAAGGCTGCACGCGAACGAACTCGAGATCCGCCTCGGTCGGCGTGCCGCGCACCGACATGTGCGCTTTCGGCATCTTGCCGGCCGGCAGCCGGCTGATCAGGATCTCGTCGACGTAGCAGCGCACCTGCAGGCGGTTCGCCGACGAGCCGACCACGATTGCGGGCGCGGCGCCCTGCGTGTACGTGTCGTACATGCCCTGCGGCGACAGATACGAGCCGACCGCCGCGTTCATCGCGAGCACGACGCCGTCCGCGGGCGCGCGCAGCGTGTAGTGCGCGAGGAGCGCGGCCGACGCGTCGGCCGCCTTGCGCAGCGCGGCGACCTGCCTCTCCTGATTGCGGACGTCGTAGACCCATGCGCCCGCGCGCGTCAGCCGATACTGGCGCGTGACCACGTCGAGGTTCGCGCGCGCGACCTTCACGCCGTTCGACGCGTTGTCGAGCGCGTCGCGGCTCACCGTCTTCGGATCGATCGCGAACGCGCGCTGCTGCTTGTCGTACTGGTCCTGCGCGGTCTTCAGGCTCGCGGCGGCCGCGTCGACCTGCGCGGCGGCGACGTCGAGCGTCTCGCGGCGCGGCTGCGCGTTCAGTTCGTCGAGCATCGACTGCGCGGCATCCGCTTGCGCGGCGAGCTGCGCGGCGGTCGCCTTCTGCACCGAATCGTCGAGCGCGAGGAGCGCGTCGCCCGCCTTCACCGCGTCGCCCTCGCGCACGAAGATCTGCGTGACCGCGCCGGTGACGTCCGGATAGAGGTTGACGTTCGCGCCGGACGTCTGGTCGCTCTCGACGATGCCCGTCGCATAGACGCCGCGCGTGTACGGATTCGACGCCGGCTTGAACACGGGCGGCTGCGGCGGCTCCTGGATGCTGTAGACCCACGCGGCGACGACGCTCGCGAGAAACCCCACGATCGCGATCAGGAAGACGAGCCGCTGCTTCACTCGCCACCTCCGTTCTCGATCGCCATGAGCTTGCCGTCCTCCATCCGCAGGATGCGGTCCGCGTAGTCGAAGATGCGGCTGTCGTGCGTGACGATCACGATGCAGCGCTTGTCGTTGAGCACCTTGTGCTTGACGAAGTCGATGATCGTGCGGCCCGTGTCGCCGTCGAGCGACGCGGTCGGCTCGTCGAGGATCAGGATGTCGGGCTGGCTGACGATCGCGCGCGCGATCGCGACACGCTGCTGCTCGCCGCCCGACAGCTTCACGGGCGGCAGCGTCGCGCGGTTTCCCAGGCCGACGACGTCGAGATATTCGTGCGCCGCGTCGATCGCGAGGCTCCACTCGCGACGCTTCAGGATCAGCGGAATCGCGACGTTCTCGGCCGTCGTCAGGCGCGGAAACAGATGGTAGTCCTGAAATACGAAGCCGATCCGGTTGAGCCGGAATTCGGCGATCGCGTCGTTGTCCTGCGCCCACAGATCGACGCCATCGACGATCACGCTGCCTTCGTCCGGCCGCAGGATGCCGGACATCACGCTGAGCAGGGTCGTCTTGCCGCTGCCCGACGGCCCGACGATCAGCAGCATCTCGCCGAAGCGCGCCTGCACCGATACGTCGAAGAGCGCGCGCGTGCGCGCCTCGCCCTCACCGAACCACTTGGTGAGCCCGCGCGCATCGATCGCCAGCCCCGCCATCGTCATCCCCTGAAAATGTCGAACGGCTCGATCCGCAACACGCGACGCACGCCGAGATAGCTCGACAGCCCGGCGATCACGACGACCATGCCGAACGCGAGCGCGAGATTGCCGTAAGTAATGAGCGCCGCGTAGCTCGGCAGGCGCAGCCGCGCGATGCTGATGAGCACGGTGCAAAGACCGACGCCCAGGCCATAGCCGGTGAGCGCGGTGAACGTCGCCTGGAACAGGATCATCGCGACGAGCTCGCGGTTCTTCGCGCCGATCGCCTTCAGCGCGCCGAATTTCTCGAGGTTCTCGAGGATGAACGTGTAGAACGTCTGGCCCGAGATCGACAGCCCGACGATGAAGCTGATCGCGGTCATCAGCAGGATGTTCGTGCCGACGCCCGTCTCGTACTTGTAGAAGTCCGAGATGTGCTTCATGAATTCTTCTTTGGTATATGCGCGATAGCCGAGCGCGGCGACCGCCTGCTTGATGTGCGCGATGTCCGGCTCCGACTTCGGCTCGACGAGGATGTACGACGTCGTGTAGCGCGTCGACGGGATGTAGCGCGTCGCGCGCGCGTAGGTCGTGTAGAGCGTCGGCGTGCCGAACAGGCCGCTGCTCGCGACCTTCGCGATGCCGACGATCACGCCGCGGTTGTCGTTCAGCTCGAACGTCGTGCCGAGCGCCGGGTTCTTCAGCTTCGGGAACTCGGCGTCGTCGATCGCGATGAAGCCGTTTTCCGCGTAGATGTCCTCGATGCGGCCCGCCTTCATCGTCGGGCGGCCGAGCAGGCTCGTGTCGTCGAGGCCGATCACGGTGACGGCCTGGTAAGTGCCGTCGCCGAGCTTGACGAGCGCGCCACCCGAATAGATCGGCACCGCGTACTTGACGCCGTCGATGCTGCGCACCGCGTCGAGCACGTAATCCGGCATCCCGATGCTGCTCGCGATCGTCTGCACGCCCGGATCCATCACCCACACCTTCGAGCCGATGTTGATGACGGTCGACGACGACTTGTTCAGGATCCCTGCGAACAGCGACGTCATCTCGACCATCAGGAACACGGCAAACGTGATCCCGACGATCAGCGCGGTGAACTTCGCGCTGTCGTTGACGAGCAGCTTGAACGCGAGCCTGAGGATCCCGTTCACGATGCGTCGCGCGCAGCTCCCCGGCGACGATGGACGAACGCGACGCGCTGCCGCGCGAACGCGGGGGCGAAGATCGGCCGGTAATACAGATCGACGAAGCCGAGCCCGCCCGCCACGATCGCGAACAGCACGAAGTACGGGGCCGAGCCGTCGGCGACGAACAACCCGCGTACCGCGGCGATCAGGCCGACTTGCGAAGCGAACACGGCGACGGTCGAAGCGATCGCCTTGCGGTCAGGATGCGTCATGTCGTTCTCCTTGTTCTCGGGGCGCGCGAAACGCGCTCACAATTCCACTTGACGCTCGGCTTCCTCGCCCCGCACGAGCAGGACCGGGCAGTGCGACGTGCGCAGGAAGCGCTCGGCGACGCTGCCGAGCACGACGCGCCGCACGCCGCGGCGACCGTGCGTGCCCAATACGACGAGATCCGCGCCGTTCTGCTTCACGCAGCGCTCGAGCGCCTGGGCGATTTCCTCGCCGATGCCGGCCGTCTCGAACAGCTCCGCTTCGCCCTTCACCTGCGCGGCCTCCATCACCTTTTCCGCTTCGCCGAGCGCCTTGCGGCCGTCGTCGCGAAAACCTTCGAGAAGCGCGTTCGGGTCGAAATGGCCCGCGTAGCTGAACACCACCGACTTGTCGACGACGTACACCGCATGAACCCGTCCGCCCGTCGCCTTCGCGATCTTGATCGCTTCGTCGAGGCCGCGCTTCGAGATGTCGCTGCCGTCGAGCGCCACCATGATCTTCTGATACATAAAACCTCCTGATTCAAGTCGATGTCGTTTCGGCGATCCGGCGATCCGGCGCTTTCGGGCGCATCGAGAAAAACCGCCGTTCGCATCGGAATCCTCCATCGTTGCGAGGAACCGTTCGGGATGCCGAAAACATGAGTTCATGATCGGGGGGTTCTGCGCACGGAAAGTTGACTTCCGTCAAGCTTCCGCCGCGCGGCATCCGGATTCGTGCATTTCGTCAGGTCAACAGCTCCTCGATGAAACGCGCGTAGTCGCGCCGCGACGCAGCAACCTCGCGCCGGGTCGCGGGCGCCGCGCGCAGCGCCTGCCGCAGGCACGCGTGCGTGAGCGGCGCGACGAGCAGAAGCGGCGTGCGCGTGGCGACGCCGTCGCGAAACTCGCCCGCCTCGACGCCTCGCCGCACGAGCCGGCCAACGGCCGTCGCGACCGCGCGCTCGACCCGCTTCCGCCAGCGCTCGACCGCATGCGGCGCGCGCCGGCTTTCGGCGATCAACAGACGCAGCGTCGCGATCACGGGCTCGCTCGTCGACCACGCATAGAGATCGCCCGCGAGCAGATCGACGATCGCCGCGAGCGAAGCGGGCCCGGCCGGCGCGAACGAAGCCGCCGGCGAATTCGACGCGGCCGGCGGACGCGACGCGCTCGGCTCATTGTGTGCGTCGGCCGCGTTCGATCCGCTCACAGGACCCTGCGCGTAAAGGCCCTGCGCGTACGCCGCGCGTTGCGCGTTCGCGATGCCCGGCTTCCGCGCGCCCGCCGACCGGCGCGCCGACCGCGCCGTCTTCCATGCCTGCGACGCCTTCGCTGCCTTCGAAGTCGCCGGCAGCGGCGGCATCAGCGAGCGCTCGATCAGCGCGTCGAAAATCTCGTCCTTGCTGCCGAAGTGCGTGTAGACGCCGCCCTTCGACATCCCCGCGCGCGCGGCGATGTCGTCGATCCGCGCGCCCGCGAAGCCGCTCGCGGAAAACTCGGCCAGCGCCGCGTCGAGGATCTGGTTGACGCGCACGTCGGCTGGCAGCCGGCAGCGCGGCGGCCTGGCCGGTGCCGCTTCGCGCGCCGTCGCCGCCTGCTCGATGCCGTTCCGGTTTCGCATGGTCCGTCGCCGCTTCGCCGCCCTGCGGGCGGCCGTTCGTTGTGTCGTTTCGTTTCGCGATGCGCGACGTCCGCGCGGCGGGCGCACCCGAATCGGGCATGGCGACATCTTAAAAACTGACCAGTCGGTATCTCACTGACTCAGATCAAGATAAGACACGGTAATCGTCGGATATAAAGGGACACGAGAGAGCGTCGCGCGACGGTGAGCATTTTCGGGAGCGCGCGCGGCGTCCACGAAGAACAGTCGGCTTCATCGACCACCGAGGATATGACCATGCGCAACGATGCGCGCCACGACGAACGGCATCAGCGGCGACACCGCATCGCGCACCGCGTGTCGCGGCATGCCGCCGCGCTCGCGCTGTGCGCGGCCGTGTCGGGCTGCCTGTCTCTCGCGCCCGACTACGCGCGCCAGCCGCCGCCCGTGCCCGCTGCCTATCCGGCCTATCCGGCCGACCCGACGGGCGCCGATGCGCGCGCGCTCGACCAATTCGACTGGCGCCAGTATTTCGTCGATCCGCGGCTGCAAGCGCTGATCGAAACCGCGCTCGCGAACAACCGCGATCTGCGGATCGCGACGCAGCGCGTCGAGGAAGCGCGCGCGATGTACGGGATCCGCCGCGCGGACCAGTTTCCGACGATCACCGCGAACGCCGCGTACATCCGCTTCCGCGAGCCGGGCGGCCTGCTGCTGCCGAACCCGATCCTCGGCGAGCTGTATTCGGCGTCGCTCAGCGAAGTCCAGTGGGAGATCGACTTCTGGGGCCGCGTGCGCAACCTGAAGGCCGCCGCGCTCGATTCGTTCCTCGCGAGCGACGCGTCGCGCCGCGCGGTGACGATCAGCCTGATCGGCCAGGTCGCCGATGCGTATCTGTCGCTTTGCGCGTACGACGAGCGCCTCGCGCTGACGAACGAGACGATCGCGAGCCGCCGCGATTCGCTGCGGATCTTCCGGCGCCGCTACGAGGAAGGCGCGATCTCGAAACTCGATCTGACGCAATCGGAAATCCTGCTGCAGCAGGCGCAGACGCTCGGCTCGCAGCTTCAGCAGGCGCGCGACGTGCAGCAGCATGCGCTCGATCTGCTCGTCGGCGCGAGCGCGCCGGCGCAGACGCCCGCGTCGCTCGTCGACGCGAGCATCGCGCCGAACCTCGCGCCCGGCCTGCCGTCGGCGCTGCTGGCGAACCGCCCCGACGTCGTCGCAGCCGAGTATCAGCTGCGCGCCGCCCACGCGAACATCGGCGCCGCACGCGCGGCGTTCTTCCCGCGCATCGCGCTGACGAGCTCGATCGGCACCGGCAGCACCGAGCTGCACAACCTGTTCGCGTCCGGCACGACCGCGTGGAACTTCATTCCGAATCTGTCGATGCCGATCTTCGACGCGGGCCGCAACATCGGCAACCTGAAGCTCGCGAAGGCGCGCCGCGAAGAAGCGGTCGCGCAGTACGAGAAGACGATCCAGTCGGCGTTTCGCGACGTCGCCGACGCGCTCGCCGCGCGCCACTGGCTCGCCGATCAGGTCCGCATCGCGCAGGACACGCTCGCGACGCAGTCCGAGCGCGCACGGCTCGCGAAGCTGCGCTACGACAGCGGCGCCGCGCGCTTTCTCGAAGTGCTCGACGCGCAGCGCGACTTGCTGAGCGCGCAGCAGCAGCTCGTGCAGACGCGCCGCGCGCTGCTGTCGAGCCGCGTCGCGCTGTACTCGGCGCTCGGCGGCAATCTAGCCGAGCCCGCGCGCGACGCCGCGCCATCGTCCTCCTCCACCGAACCCTCAGTGAAATAAGGTCCGTTGTCATGATCCAGGTCACCAGGAAGCAGATCGTCGCCGCGTCCGCCGTCGTCGCGGTCGCGCTCGGCGGTTACTACGGCTGGACGCTGTTGCGCCATCAGGGCCCGGGCAACGGCTTCGCGAGCGGCAACGGCCGCATCGAGGCCACCGAGATCGATGTCGCGACGAAGCTGCCCGGCCGCATCGACGACATCCTCGTCGACGAAGGCGATTTCGTGAAGGCGGGCCAGCCGCTCGCGAAGATGGAGATCCAGGTGCTGCACGCGCAGTACGACGAAGCGACCGCGCAGCGGCAGCGCGCGCTGAACACGGCGGCCGGCATCGAGTCGCAGGTCGCGCAGCGCCGGAGCGACAAGGTGGCCGCGCAGGCGATGGTCGTGCTGCGCGAGAGCGAGCTCGACGCCGCGAAGCGCCGGCTCGTGCGGTCGGAGACGTTGTCGCGCGAAGGCGCGTCGTCGATGCAGGAGCTCGACGACGATCGCGCGCGCAGCCGCAGCGCGCAAGCGGCCGTGTCCGCGGCGGCCGCGCAGGCCGCCGCCGCGCAGGCCGCGATCGAGGCGACCGAAGCGCAGCTCGTCGCCGCGCATTCGGCGGTGACGGCGGCCGATGCGACCGTCGCGCGCGTGCAGGCCGACATCAATGACAGCGAGCTCGTGTCGCCGCGCGACGGCCGCGTTCAATACCGCGTCGCGCAGCCGGGCGAAGTGCTGCCCGCGGGCGGCAAGGTGCTGAATCTCGTCGATCTGTCCGACGTCTACATGACGTTCTTCCTGCCGGAGACGGTCGTCGGCAAGGTCGCGCTCGGCGCCGATGCGCGGATCATCCTCGACGCCGCGCCGAACTACGTGATTCCCGCGACCGTGTCGTTCGTCGCGAGCACCGCGCAGTTCACGCCGAAGACCGTCGAGACCGCGAACGAGCGGCAAAAGCTGATGTTCCGAGTGAAGGCGCGGATCGACCGCGAGCTGCTGCAAAAACATCTGAAGCTCGTGAAGACCGGGCTGCCCGGCGTCGCGTGGGTCCGCGTCGACCAGAGCAAGCCGTGGCCCGCGCAATTGATGGTCAAGGTTCCGCAGTGAGCACGCCGAGCGTCGTTCGATTCACGGACGTCAGCCTGCGCTACGGCAAGACGGTCGCGCTCGACCGGATCACGCTCGACGTCCCCGCCGGCCTCACGATCGGCCTGATCGGGCCGGACGGCGTCGGCAAGTCGAGCCTGCTCGCGCTCGCGTCCGGCGCGCGCGCGCTGCAGACGGGCGGCGTCGATGCGCTCGACGGCGACATGCGCTCGCGCCGCCATCGCGAGCGCGTGTGCCGGCGCATCGCATACATGCCGCAGGGGCTCGGCAAGAATCTGTATCCGACGCTGTCGGTCGAGGAGAACCTGCAGTTCTTCGCACGCCTGTTCGGCCACGACGCCGGCGAGCGCCGCCGCCGGATCGATGCGCTCACGCAGAGCACGGGCCTCTTGCCGTTCCTGTCGCGGCCGGCGGGCAAGCTGTCGGGCGGGATGAAGCAGAAGCTCGGCCTGTGCTGCGCGCTGATCCACGATCCCGACCTGCTGATCCTCGACGAGCCGACGACGGGCGTCGATCCGCTCGCGCGCGCGCAGTTCTGGGATCTGATCGCGCGGATCCGCTCGGAGCGGCCGACGATGAGCGTGATCGTCGCGACCGCGTACATGGACGAGGCGCAGCGCTTCGACTGGCTGATCGCGATGGACGCGGGCCGCGTGCTCGCGACGGGCGCGCCCGCCGAGCTGCTCGCGCGCACCGGCTGCGACACGCTCGAAGCGGCGTTCATCGCGCTCTTGCCCGAGGACAAGCGGCGCGATCACAAGCCGGTGAAGATCGAGCCGCTGCGCGCCGACGCGCAGGCGGGCATCGCGATCGAAGCGCGCGGCCTGACGATGCGCTTCGGCGACTTCACCGCGGTCGATCACGTGAGCTTCCGGATCCGCCGCGGCGAGATCTTCGGCTTCCTCGGCTCGAACGGCTGCGGCAAATCGACGACGATGAAGATGCTCACGGGCCTCCTGCCCGCGACCGAAGGCGACGCGCAGTTGTTCGGCAAGCCGGTCGATCCGAAGGACATCAACACGCGCCGGCGCGTCGGCTACATGTCGCAGGCGTTTTCGCTCTACAGCGAGCTGACGGTGCGGCAGAACCTCGTGCTGCACGCGCGCCTCTTCGGCGTGCCGGCCGCCGGCATCGGCGCACGCGTCGACGAGATGGCGCGCCGCTTCGGCCTCACCGACATCTACGACACGCTGCCCGACAGCTTGCCGCTCGGGATGCGTCAGCGGCTGTCGCTCGCGGTCGCGATGGTCCACAAGCCGGAGCTGCTGATCCTCGACGAGCCGACGTCGGGCGTCGATCCCATCGCGCGCGACGGCTTCTGGCAATTGATGATCGATCTCGCACGCCGCGATCAGGTGACGATCTTCATCTCGACGCACTTCATGAACGAAGCGGAGCGCTGCGACCGGATCTCGCTGATGCACGCGGGCCGCGTGCTCGCGAGCGACTCGCCCGCGGAGCTCGTGCGCGCGCGCGGCGCGGCGACGCTCGAAGACGCGTTCATCGGGTATCTCGTCGACGCGTCGGCGGAGGCGCAGGACGGCGGCGACGCGGCGGGAGGGGCGAGTTCCGCGCATCCGCAACGCGCGGCCGGCGCGAATGCCGATGTCGATGCCGATGTCGATGCCGATGCCGATGCCGATGCCGATACTCGCGCCGATGCGAACGCAAGAGCCGGCGCGCGAGCCGGCGGCGCGGTCGGCGGTCGAGCCGACGTGAAGCGCGCGGCCGACATCGGCGCGGCAGACGAAGCAAGCGCCCGGGCCAAAGCTCCGGTCGGAGACGAAATAAAGGACCGCGCCGATGCCGGAGCCGAAGGCGAAATCCGCGGCGAAACCGAAACGGGAGCCGAATCCGGAGCCGAAGTCGGCGTCGAAACGGGAGCGAAAGCAAAAACCGTGGCCGGCGGCGATGCCCACGCCCGTCACGATGCCGTCACCTCGGCCGGCGGCGATGCCGTCGCCGGCGCCGGAATCGAACTCGAAACCCAAACCCGAAACGGAGCCGGCGCCGCGTCACGCGCCATATCCGGAGCCCCCGACGCCCCCGCCCCGCTCGTCGCTTCGCCGCCATCCGAACCCGACGCGAACGACCCGCCCCATCGCGCCTTCAGCGCCCAGCGCGCGCTTAGCTACATGTGGCGCGAGATGCTCGAACTGCGCCGCGATCCGGTTCGCGCGACGCTCGCGCTGATCGGCTCGCTCGTGCTGATGTGCGTGATCGGCATCGGCATCAGCCTCGACGTCGAGGACCTGACCTACGCCGTGCTCGACCGCGACCAGACCGAGCTGAGCCACGACTACGCGCTGAACCTGTCCGGCTCGCGCTACTTCGTCGAGCGGCCGACGCTGTCCGACTACGCGGAGCTCGATCGCCGGATGCGCAACGGCGAGCTGTCGCTCGCGATCGAGATCCCGCCGAACTTCGCGCGCGACGTCGAACGCGGCGCGCCCGTGCAGATCGGCATGTGGATCGACGGCGCGATGCCGCAGCGCGCGGAGACGATCCGCGGCTACGCGATCGGCATGCACACGATGTGGCTCTACGACCAGGCGCGGCATCGCCTCGGCATGACGCCCGCGCCGCGCGCGGACATCATCACGCGCTATCGCTACAACCCGGACGTGAAGAGCCTGCCCGCGATGATCCCCGCCGTGATGCCGCTCCTCCTGCTGATGCTGCCCGCGATGCTGACGGCGCTCGCCGTCGTCCGCGAGCGCGAGCTCGGCTCGATCCTGAACCTGTACGTGACGCCCGTCACGCGCACGGAATTCCTGATCGGCAAGCAGGTGCCGTACGTCGTGCTCGCGATGCTGAACTTCCTGCTGATGACGGTGCTCGCGCGGATCGCGTTCGACGTGCCGGTCAAGGGCAGCTTCATGACGCTGCTGCTCGCGGTGCTGATCTTCAACGTCGTCGCGACGGGCATCGGCCTCCTCGCATCGACGTTCACGCGCAGCCAGGTCGCCGCAATCGTAATGACGATCATCGGCACGATGATTCCGACCGTGCAGTTCGCGGGCCTGCTGACGCCGCTGTCGTCGCTCGAGGGCACCGGGCGCTTCATCGGCCTCGTCTATCCGGCGACCTACATGCTGTCGATCAGCCGCGGCGTGTTCAACAAGGCGCTGTCGCTCCCCGATCTCTACTCGCAGTTCTGGCCGCTCGCCGCATCGGTGCCGGTGATCCTCGGCGCGACCATACTGCTCTTGAAAAAACAGGAACGCTGATCATGCAGCGCCTCGCGATTGTCTACCGTCTCGGCGTCAAGGAACTGTGGAGCCTCGTGCGCGACCCGATCCTGCTCGTGCTGATCGCCTATACGTTCACCGTGTCGATCTACTCGGCCGCGACCGCGCGCCCGGACACGCTGCACATGGCGCCGATCGCGATCATCGACGAGGACGCGTCGCCGCTGTCCGCGCGGATCGCGTCGGCGTTCTTTCCGCCGCAGTTCGCGCTGCCGAAGATGGTGACGCTCGCGGAGGCGGACCGCGGGATGGACGCGGGCGACTTCACGTTCGCGCTCGACATCCCGCCGAACTTCCAGCGCGACGTGCTCGCGGGGCGGCCCGCGCAGATCCAGCTGAACGTCGACGCGACGCGGATGAGCCAGGCGTTCACGGGCAACGGCTACGTGCAGCAGATCGTGAGCGGCGAGATCGACGACTTCGTGCGGCGCTACCGGACGAACGCGACGCCGCCCGTCGACATCGCGATGCACATGCGCTTCAACCCGAACCTCGACCAGACGTGGTTCGGCTCGCTGATGGAAGTGATCAACAACGTGACGCTGCTGTCGATGGTGCTCACGGGCGCGGCGCTGATTCGCGAGCGCGAGCACGGGACGATCGAGCACCTGCTCGTGATGCCGGTGACGCCGGGCGAGATCATGATGGCGAAGGTGTGGTCGATGGGGCTCGTCGTCGCGTGCGCGGCGGTGTTTTCGCTGACGTTCGTCGTGCGCGGCGCGCTGCACGTGCCGATCGAGGGCTCGGTCGCGCTGTTCGTCGTGGGGATGGCGATTCACCTGTTCGCGACGACGTCGATGGGGATCTTTCTTGCGACGCTCGTGCGCAGCATGCCGCAGTTCGGGATGCTGCTGGTGCTGGTGCTGCTGCCGCTGCAATTGCTGTCGGGCAGCCTGACGCCGCGCGAGAGCATGCCGTTCGCGGTGCAGAACATCATGCTCGCCGCGCCGACGACGCACTTCGTCGAGATCGGCCAGGCGATTCTCTATCGCGGCGCGGGGATCGAGACCGTGTGGCGGCAGTTCCTGCTTCTCGCGGTGATCGGGACTGTGCTGTTTCTGCTGTCGTTGAAGCGGTTTCGGAAGACGATTGGGCAGATGGCTTAGAGAAGGATCGGCGAGGGTTGTTGGGGAATGCGGTGAAGATGCTAAGGAATGGTTGGCGGTGTTCGCTGGGGGCGCGAGGCGGTTGTGGGCTGGGTTCGGCCAGTTTCCTACACTCCACCTGCCATTGAAAATGTGACGGCTCGACAGGCAGCAACGGGTCACGTACCCCCCTCGACGACAGGCCGAGGCCAACCACGAATGAACGATTAGTGTTGCACCATCTCCAGCACTACAATGTTCCGTTGGGGTGCTGCGCGCCATCCGGGCTTCGTCCGTCGCAGCACGTGCAGGTTCCGTGCTGGAGAGATGCCATGCCGACTTACCAATACCGTTGCGAGAAGTGCGGCGAGACGTTCGAACACGTTGAACATCTCGCGGAGCATGAAACCGCTCATCCGAACTGCCCCAAGTGCGGAAGCGAACAGGTTCAACACATACCGACGCCGTTTGTCGCAAAGACGTCGAGAAAAAGCTGAACGCCGCCCACCACCATCCGTTCGCTTTTTGACGGGCGATCCTTCTCGAAGCAAGGGACGGCTGCCCGGTGGGTAAGCGGCGGCGTATGAAACTTGTGCGCCAGCTAAGCGTGACCGGCCATCAGGCGTCATTCGCCCTCACTGCCACATTGGCCTCGGCGTCAGGCCGTGTCGCCGCCTCTCGGATCGGTATCACGGTGCGCCCGCCGCAATTGCGCAGCAGGTCGCGCAACTCGTTGATGACCGGAAACACCTCGTGGTTCCAGTCCGCGCCCTGCCTGTCGTGGGCCTCCTGCTCGCGCTCGACGATCCAGCGGTCCTCCTCGAAGATGCGTTCCGTGAACCAGACCAGCAGCGGCCATGCCAGGTCCAGCACAAACGGAATGCCGGGCTTGCGGATGGAAAGCAGGCCAAACGTGCGGTTGGTGCGCTGCGCCGCATCGAGCGGTACATAGACGATCCACAGGTCCATCACCAACGTGCCGTCGCCCGAGCGGATCTGCAGGGTCTGGTACGGATAGCCGGTGCGCACCGTCATCACGTCCTTGTCGTCCTGCTCGCCGCGCTGCTTGCTGGCGCCAAACACCAGCGCCTCGCCCACTGGCTGCTTGCCTGCCATGCGCGCGAACGTGTACTTCACTTCCACCCAGTCCTCGCCGCGACTGCGGCCGAGGGAACGCGCGCGCATCTGACCCATCCGCCGCCGGTGCAGGAACTGGTGGTTCATATCCATCAGGTTCTCGTGCATGAACGAGTAGTGGCACTTGACCTCGCGGCCAAAACGGCGCGTCTTGTACGCCTTGTCCGCCGCCGAAGCCAGCGCGGGCAGCGGCCGCTCTTCGGCAAGCGCCGCATCACCGGGAAAGACAAAGATCAGACCGTGCGCCTCGCGGCACGGATAGGCACGCACGCCGTTGGGCAGGCGCGCTCGGCCAATGTATGGCACGTCGACGCAGTGGCCGCTGCAGTCATAGGTCCAGCCGTGATAGCCGCAGCGGATGGACTCGCCTTCCACCACGCCCGCGTGCAGCGGAACCTGTCGGTGTGCGCAACGGTCTTCCAGCGCGAATATCGTGCCGGACCGGGTACGCACCAGCACGATCGGATCGCCGGCAAAGTGCACCCCGAGGGCCTTGCCCCGCTTGACCTCATTCGACCACGCCAGTGGATACCAGTGATCGGGATGGATAGGCACGCGGCGCAAGTCGCGCACGGGTGCGCTGGCGACCGGATCGATGGCGCTGCTATCCAGCAAAGGGCCTGCATGCATGCGTGACGCCTCCTTGCATAACGGGAGCTTCGACCGTCGCCACAAGCAAAAGAATGAGCGAACGGGAGATCCGATGCAGTCTACGCGAATCGGGGAGGGATGAAGGTCCGTTTTCTATGGCGAATTCAATCACTCACCGGTACGGATCCGCGATGAAGTGCCGATGTGGACCGATAAGCGACCTTCGTCTCCCCGCAGATCTACGAAGAACTCGACAAATCGCCGGAACGCGCGACGCAAACCGGGCGCGCCGGCACGCTCCTGCGTGCCCGGCAACCGCGCAGCACGAGCCTTGCCGAAGCTTGCGTTTCACCTAGACTTCGTTACATAAACCACGAAAAAACAAGCCTATCGCGCAGGCGGCTCGCCGGGTAGAACGTCATCGAAATCACAGGTCCGACGCATGCGTTCAGGCGAACCCTGACAGAGGTCATCATGAGACGGATCTATTTCCTGCTGCCCGACGCGGACACGGCACGAATGATCGTCGACGAACTGTTGCTCAAGCGCATCGAATGGCGGCGCATTCACGTCGTCGCGAACGACAGGATTCCGCTGGAGAATCTGCCCGAAGCGTCGATCGCCCAAAGCAGCGATCTGCTGCCCGCGCTCGCTCGTGGAACCGCTGCCGGCGGCGTCACCGGCGCGCTCGCGGGCTTGGCCGCGATCGCGTTTCCGCCCGCCGGCCTCACGATCGCGGGCGGCGCGGTAGTCGCGTTTGCGATCGCCGGCGCGGGGTTCGGCGCGTGGGTCGGCACGATGATCGGCGTGAGTGTGCCGAATACCCGGCTGAAACACTTCGAGGACGCCGTCGAGAATGGCGAATTGCTGATGATGATCGACGTCCACCGCGACCGCGTCGAGGAAATCGAGGCGCTGATCAAGCAGCATCATCCGGATGCCCATCTGGAAGGGACCGATCCGACTATTCCCGCCTTTCCTTGATACGAAGCGGAACGCCGCGACGACGAGCCCGCGCGCATGCCGAAGCGCACCGCGCGCCGACGATGCGCCGCGCGGCATGCCCCGGACGACGGGCGCAGCCCGTCCTTCGTGACGGCGTCCGCCAGATACGGCGGTCTAGCGAGAATCGTCCTGATGTCCGGAGCGCGCGAACGTCAATCGCAGGAATCGCACGACGTGGTACCACGCGCCCGCGAAAATCGGGGCTTCGGGTCGCGTCTCGTCAATGATTGCGCAACCGCCGTCCGCCGCCGGCAGGATTCGGTACCGCGCCCCGCCTTGCGAGAATGTCTTCGGAATGCCTTCCCACGCGCGATGAACGCCGCGCTTCAATTCCTCCAGATCTTCCGGCGCGATTCCGAGTGCAGAAATCATCGTGCATGCTTCCGGAAACTGAATGTGATCCGTATCCCGGGCATCCGGTACGACGTCGATCTCGCAACCCATCGATTCGGTGAAAGCAAGTTCGTCGCGCAATCTTCTCTCGAATTCCGCGTGACTCACCCCGTAAAACGCCAGCGTGCGCTGGTCGACATGGATTCTTATTTGGCACATGTTTTTTTGAATTGTTCGTCGGCAGTATCGACAAGCAGCGCCGACTCGTTACACCCTCGTCATCGCTCGAACGCCTGCCGCTCGGGCGGCAATCGTCGATCCGGCATCGAAAGCGGCGCACTGCGCGCGCATCGCGTAGTGCGCCGCCGTCAATTGATCATTTTATTTCCGCTTGTCCCGCGACGCCATCATGATCGAATGCCCGGGAAGCTTCGCCTCGATTCTTCACGCCTTCATCTCATCCCGATGCCGAGCGTCCTCGCGAAACGCTCCGGCTTGCGCCACGACAGGCGCCAGAGGAGGCGCAAAATCCGAGGCGATGCCCGATCCGTCCAGCGCAGGCGGTCCCGCCGCCCGCGCCGTTCACCTCACTCCCCGGTCAACACGATCCGTCCGTCAACCTTCCCCGCCCGCAGCGACGCGAATATGTCGTTGATGTTCTCGAGCTTGTCGCGATGGATATGCGCGCGAACGAGCCCTTCGGCCGCGAAATCGAGCGACTCCTGCAGATCGCGTCGCGTGCCGACGATCGAGCCGCGCACCGTGATGCCGTTCAGCACCGTCGAGAAGATCGGCAGCGGAAAATCGCCGGGCGGCAGCCCGTTCAGCGCGACCGTCCCGCCGCGCCGCACCATCCCGAGCGCCTGCGCGAACGCGCCGCGCGACACGGCCGTCACCAGCACGCCGTGCACGCCGCCGATTTCCTTCTGGATCACCGCGGCGGGATCGCTCGTCGACGCGTCGACGACGAACTTCGCGCCGAGCTTGCGTGCGAGCTCGAGCTTCTCCGGCGCGACGTCGACCGCCACGACGTGCAGCCCCATCGCGTTCGCATACTGGACCGCGACGTGCCCGAGCCCGCCGATCCCCGAAATCGCGATCCATTGGCCGGGGCGCGTGTCGGTCACGCGAATGCCCTTGTAGACGGTCACGCCCGCGCACAGGATCGGCGCGATCTCGTCGAACGCGACGTTGCTCGGCAAATGGCCGACGTAGTTCGGATCGGCGACCACGTACTCCGCGTAGCTGCCGTTCACCGAATAGCCGGTGTTCTGCTGCTCGTGGCACAGCGTCTCCCAGCCGGTCTGGCAATACTCGCAATGGCCGCACGCGGTATAGAGCCACGGCACGCCGACGCGATCGCCCTCCTTCACGTGCTTGACGCCTTCGCCCACCGCCGCGACGAAGCCGACGCCCTCGTGTCCCGGAATGAACGGCAGCGTCGGCTTGACGGGCCAGTCGCCGTCGGCCGCGTGCAGATCGGTGTGGCACACGCCCGATGCCTTGATGTTCACGAGAATCTGGCCCGGTCCGGGCGTCGGCACGGGGACTTCCTCGATGCGAAGCGGTTCGCCGAATTCATGCACCACCGCCGCTTTCATGTATTGCGCCATCAGTCGCTCCTGGTTGGTTCGATGACCGATCGAGTATCGATCACGCATGGCGCCGGTCATTGACGTGCGTCAACCGCGCCCGGCGCGCCGCGCGGTCTCGTTGACGATTCGCTCCCGTTGCGGGATGTCGCCGCGCGCAGTCGCGCGCGGCGGCCCGCGATCCGGTGGGCGTGCGGCCGTTCGCCGTGCATGCGCGCGCCCGCGTCGCGCGCAGCGCTCACCGCGCACGTGCATGCGTCGCGCTCAGCCACGGACGCCGGTCGTTTCAGCGCGCGGGGCGCGGGCGCGGCGCAACCGCATTCACAACGCGCTCGACGCCAATTCGACGATGTCCGCCGTGATCTCGTCCTGCCGTGCGATCCGGTAGGCCTGCAACAGCTCGCCGAGCGTGCGCTCGACCGATTCGCGCGCGGCGATCATCGCGCGCGTGCGCGCTTCGTTCTCCGCCGCGAACGCGAGCATCGCCGCATCGCACAGCTCGACGAACACGTATGCCTGCGCGAGCTCCGCGAGCAGCGTCGCGGGCGGCAGATGCACGAGCGGCGGCTGTGCGCGCGGCTCGGTGTCGAAGCGCGTGTAGTCGAACGGCAGCAGGCGGCGCTCGATCACGTCGAGCCGCTGCGCCGCGGCCGGCATCGCGTGGACGATCGACACCGGCTGCGCGCCGCGCTCGGCGAGATGCGCGTACAGCGCGTCGGTGATCCGGTTCGCGAGGTGCACGACGTCGTCCGCGTGCGACGCCATCGGCGTGCTCCAGACGAGCGGCACGCCGCCCGCCTCGGCGAGCATCGCGCCGCGCGTGCCGACCATCATGTATTCGCGCGTCGCGGCCGCCGCATCGGGCCGCGTCGCATATTCGATCAGCTGCGCGTTGTACGCGCCGACGAAGCCCTGCTCGCTGCACAGCACGATGACGAGCCGCGCGCGCGGGGCGCCGCGTCGCGCGGCCGCGGCTTCGAGCGAAGGCGCGCCGGCCGACAGCGCATCGCCGATCGCCGCGCCGACCGTCGCCGCCGATGCGCGGATCCCCGGCAAGCGCTGCTGCGCCTCGTGCGCGCGCGCGGCGGCGACGCCCTGCATCGCGCCGATCACCGTCTGCAACTGGCGCGCGGTGTCGGTGCGCGCTTCGATCGCGGCGAGCTTGTCGCTCATCGCTTGCGCTCCGGGTCGGCTTCGGGTTTGGCTTCGGGTTTGGCTTCGGGTTTGGCTTCGGGTTTGGCTTCGGGTTTGGCTTCGGGCTTGGCTTCGGGTTTGGCTTTCGCGTCGGCGTTGGCTTTCGCGTTGGCGTCGGCTTCAGCGTCGCCTTCGGCTTCGGTTCCGGCGTCGCCATCGAGCGAGCGGTCGAGCGAACGATCGAACGAACGATCGGGCGCGCCGCCGACGTCGCCCGCCGCGTCTTCCGCGCGCATGTGTCCCGCCGCGCGATCCGCCGCATCGGCCGTGATCCGTTCGACCAGCTCGCCGACCGACTCCGCGAGCGTCGCGAGCGCCGCGTCGTCCGCGAGCCAGTCACGCGGCGGCGCGCCCGCCGGCGACAGCGCCGCGACCCGCGCGTCGAGCCACGACGGCAGCCGGTCGCGCAGCGGCGCGACGCGATCCGTCGACATCGCATCGAGCACGCCCGCCGCAAGCGCCTTCAGCAACACGACTTCGTCGAGCGTGCGCAGCGCGCGGAAGCGCGGCTGCGTGATCAACGCGCGAATCCGCTCGCCGCGCGTGATCTGCGCGCGCAGCCGCGCGTCGGTGAGCCCGCCGAAGCGCGTGAACGCCTCCAGTTCGAGGAACTGCGCGTAGTCGAGCCGCAAGCGCCCCGACGCGCTGCGCAGCGCCGGATGCTGCGCCTTGCCGCCGACGCGGCTCACGCTCAGGCCGACGTCGACCGCCGGCCGCTGGTTCGCGGCGAACAGCGCCGAGTCGAGCACGATCTGCCCGTCGGTGATCGAGATCAGGTTCGTCGGGATGTACGCGGCGAGATTGCCCGCGTCGGTTTCCGCGACCGGCAGCGCGGAAAGCGACCCGCCGCCGAGCTTCGCGGACAGCTTCGCCGCGCGTTCGAGCAGGCGCGCGTGCACGTAGAAGATGTCGCCCGGATACGCTTCGCGGCCGGGCGGCTCGCGCGTCAGGAGCGCGAGCTCGCGGTGCGTCGCCGCGTGCTTCGTCAGATCGTCGACGACGACGAGCGCGTGCTGCCCGCGATCCCGGAAATACTCGGCGATCGAAAAGCCCGCGAACGGCGCGATCCATTGCAGCCCCGGCGCCGACGCGGCCGGCGCGACAACGAAGATGCAGCGCTCGGGCGCGCCGTAGCGGCGCACCGCGTCGATCACGCGCCGCACCGCGCTCGCGCGCTGGCCGATCGCGATGTACACGCAGATCACGTTCGAATGCCGCTGGTTGACGATCGCGTCGATCGCGAGCGACGTCTTGCCCGTCGCGCGATCGCCGATGATCAGCTCGCGCTGGCCGCGCCCGATCGTGAAGAGCGCGTCGACGATCAGCACGCCGGTGTCGAGCGGCTCGCTGACGAGATCGCGGTCGATGATCGCGGGCGCGGGGCGCTCGATCGGCAGCGTGTCCGTCGTGCCGAGCGGCGCGCCGTCGTCGAGCGGACGGCCGAGCGGATCGACGACGCGTCCGAGCAGTTGCGGGCCGACCGGTACTTCGAGCACCGCGCCCGTGCGCGTGACGGCCGCCTGCGCTTCGACGCTCGCGTCCGGATCGAGCAGCACGACGCTGATCAGATCCTCGTCGAGCGTATGCGCGAAGCCCGCGACGCCGCCGTCGAAGCGCAGCACTTCGTTGAGCATCGCGTCCTGCAGCCCGGACACGAATGCGATTCCGTCCGCGACGCGCTCGACGCGTCCGACCGCCTGCGCGACGGGCGCGAGCGCCACTCGCGCGAGCGCATCGCGGCGACGCGCGAGCCAGGCTGCATCGGTTGCGTCAGTGGTCGCCGTCATCGTCGCTCAGCAATGCCGCCTCGATGGTCGCGAGATCCTGGCGCAGGCTGTTGCGCACGTTCGCGTATTTCGATTCGAGCTCGAGCCCCGCGATCAGCGCCGGATCGACGCGCACGTCCGGCTCGAGCGGTCGTCCGACGCTCGCCGTGAACGCCGCGCGGCATGCGGCCGCTTCCTGCGCGGTCAATGCGCGCGGCGCGACGAGCTGGACTTGCGCGTCGTCGGCGGCGAGCGCCGCGCGCACGTCGGCCGGCAGCTGCGCGAGCGACGCCGCGACGCCGTCGACGAAGCCCGCGACGCGCGCGCTGTCGGGCAAGCGCGCGAGCAGCTTCGCGGCGATGTCGACCGCGAGGCGCGTCGCGCGCGCGTCGAGCTCTTTCGCGCGCTGCGCGGCGTCGGCTTCCGCCTGTGCGCGCGCCGCGTCGCGCAGCGCCTGCGCATCGGCGCGCGCTTGCTCGATCAAGCGCTCGCGCTCGGCGGCCGCCTGCGCGAGTGCCGCCTTCAATGCGTCGTCGCGCGCCGCGGCGAGCGACGCGCGCTCGGCATGCACGCGCTCGTGCTCGGCGCGCGCGGCGTCGCGCTCGTGCGTCGCATCGTCGATCAGCTTGCGCGCGGCGGCCTGGCGCTTCGCGATGATGTCGCTGACCGGACGAAACAGGAAGCGCGACAGCAGCCACACGAGCACGACGACGTTGATCGCCTGCAACGCGAGCGTGGACCAGTCGATTCGCATCGCGGCCCCCTCGTCACTTGACGAACGGGTTCGCGAACAGCAGCAGCAGCGCGACGACGAGGCAGTAGATCGCCATCGTCTCGATCATCGCGAGCCCGACGAACAGCGTGCGCGACACGGTGCCGGACGCGTCCGGCTGCCGCGCGATCGCGTCCATCGCCGCGCCGACCGCGCGCCCTTCGGCGAGCGCGGGACCGATCGCGCCGAACGACACCGCGAGCGCGGCCGCCGCGATGCTGACCACTTCGATGAGATTGTTCATGAGTTCTCCTGCCCGCGCCGCGGCGCGGAAATTTCGTCACCGGACACGGCCGCGCCGATGAACACCATCGACAGCACCATGAAGATGTACGCCTGCACGGTGCCCGTCAGCAGATCGAGCGCCATCAGCGGAATCGGCACGAACAGACCGGCGAGCGACAGCACGATGCCGATCACGAATACGCCGCTCATCACGTTGCCGAACAGACGCACGATCAGCGAGAACGTGCGCGTCAGCTGCTCGACGACGTTGAGCGGAATCATCACCCACGTCGGCTCCGCGAACGTCGCGAGATAGCCGCGCAGGCCGCGCACGCGCACGCCGTAATAGAGCGTCGCGGCGAGCACGATGAGCGCGAGCGCGGCGTCGGTCTCGAGATGCGCGGTCGGCGGCTCGACGCCCGGCACGAGCGATGCGCTGTTCGCGCAGAACACGAGCGCGAAGATCGTGCCGATCAGCGCGCGGTAGCGCGCGGGCGGCGTCTGCATCGTGTCGACGATCTGCGCGTCGATCGTCGACACGAACAGCTCGAGCACGCTCTGCAGCCGCGACGGCGCGTCGACGCTCAGCCGCTTGCGCGCGAAGAGCGCGAGCGCGACGAGCACGGCCATGATCCCCCACGTCGCGAGCACGGGCTCCGAGATGCCGACGGGGCCGATCGAGAACATCGGCACGGTCGACAGCGGCGACGCGTTCATCGCCGCGCTCCCGTCAATTCGCCCGCCCAGCGGATCGCGAACGTGCGCGCGACGAACAGCCCCGCCGAGCCGGCGACGAGCGCGTCGACGCCGATGCGCGCGAGCACGACGAGCACCGCGACCGTGAGCGCGATCCGCACCAGCTGCAGCACGAGCGCCGCGCCCGCGCGGCCTTCGACGAACAGGCGGCTGTTCCAGCCGAGCGACACGAAATGGCACGCGCCCGTCGCGAGTCCGGCGGCGAGCCCGATCGCGACGGCGATGCCGTCGAGCGACGCGCGCGCGGTTTCCCAAATTTCAGTCATCGCGATCTCCGTCTTGTTGATCCTTCATCCAGCGCCATGCGAGCCAGAAGCCGAGCGCCGCGCCGAGCATCAAGAGCGGCGCGGAGAAGAACACGCGCGACGCGAACACGCGATCGAGCCAGCGGCCGAGCGCGAGCGCGGCGAGCGTCGGCGCGAGGATCGTCCAGCCGAGCACGCCGATCTGCGCGAGGCGCCTGCCGAGCGACGGCTCCGGATCGCGCACGCCGCGCGCCGCCCGCCGCGCGGCCGTGCGCGCCGCCTGCTCGACGCGGTCGGCGGCCGGGCCGTGCGCGTCGGGCCGCGCGGCCGGCTGCGCGTCGGATCGGGCCGCGCGCCGTGCGCCGGGCTCGCCGTCGCGCTTCGCGTCGGGCGCGGGCGGCTTCGTCATTCGAGCGTCTCCGGCTTGAGCGGCGCGTGCATGCCGTCCTTCGAATGCTCGGGCCGCAGATATGTGAGCAGCCGCCGCATCGTCTGCGCGTGCAGCCGCGTCTCGTCGACGCGCGCGCGGCGTTTCTCGTCGAGCTGCGTCGCGCGCACGCCGCGCACGATCGCGTCGAGTTCGGCGAGCGACTCGCCGAGCACCGCCTCGCGGCACGCGATCTCGATCCGCGCGCCGCGCGTCACGCGCAGCACGCCGCCGTCGAGCGCGGCGTAATGCGTCGCGCCGTCGGCGGTGCGCCAGCGCGCGACCGATGCGCGCAGCAGCGTGACGAAGTCGACGTGGCCGGCGCGAATGCCGAACGAACCGCTCGCGTCCTCGGCGCGCAG
Organism: Burkholderia oklahomensis C6786; assembly: GCF_000959365.1. Taxonomy (NCBI): domain Bacteria; kingdom Pseudomonadati; phylum Pseudomonadota; class Betaproteobacteria; order Burkholderiales; family Burkholderiaceae; genus Burkholderia; species Burkholderia oklahomensis. The sequence continues at coordinate 956,145 of NZ_CP009556.1, read as the reverse complement.
CGACACGATCGGCAGACCGTCGACGCACACGCGCGCCGGCGTCGCGATCGAGAGGCGCAGCTCAGCGGGCATGCGGCGCTCCGTGCGGCGGCGGCGCGGCGGAAGCGGAATCGCGCTCGGGGGCGAGAGTCGTTGCGTTCGTTGCGTTCGTTGCACCGTCCGCGTTCATGGACGACGCGTCGCCCGCGTGGCCGTTTTGCGGCGCGCCTTTCGAGGCGCTCGGTGCAGCGCCCGGCGTCTCGCCTCCCGCGCCGCCAGCCGCAGCAACCGCCGCGCCGCCCATGCCCTCGCCCGCCGCATCCTTCTCGCCCGCCGCATCCTTCTCGCCCGCCCCATTCCCGCCGCCGCCCGCCGCGCCACCGCGCGCAGCCATTGCGCCGCCGCCGCCCGCCCCGCCTGCGCCATCGCGCCGCGCATCCGCTTCGCGCGCCGCCTCTTCGTTGCGCCGCGCGTCGCCGAGCGTGCCGACCATGTACAGCGAGCTCTCGCGCCAGTCGTCGCAGTCGCCGCGCAGGATCGCGCGGCAGCCGGCGATCGTGTCGGCGATCTCGACCGACGCGCCCGCTTGGCCCGTGAACGCCTCGGTCACCGCGAACGGCTGCGTCAGGAAGCGCTGCAGCCGGCGCGCGCGGCCGACGATCCGCCGGTCGTCCGCGCCGAGCTCGTCGATGCCGAGGAGCGCGATCACGTCCTGCAGCTCGCGGTAATGCTCGATCACGCGGCGCACCTCGATCGCGACTTCGACGTGCTCGTCGCCGACGACGAGCGGATCGAGCAGGATCGACGACGACGCGACCGGATCGATCGCCGGGTACATCCCTTCGGCCGCCATCGCGCGCGACAGCACGACCATGCTGTCGACGTGCGCGGCGATCGCGGTGACGGCCGGATCGGTGAAATCGTCTGCGGGCACGTAGACGGCCTCGATCGCCGTGACCGCCGCGCCCTCGACCGACGCGATCCGTTCCTGCAATGCGGCGACCTCGCTCGCGAGCGTCGGCTGGTAGCCGACCCGCGACGGCAGCCGCCCGAGCAGCCCCGACACCTCGGCGCCCGCCTGCACGAAGCGAAATACGTTGTCCATCAGGAGCAGCACGTTCTGCGCGCGCTCGTCGCGGAAATACTCGGCGATCGCGAGCGCGGTGAGCGGCACGCGCCAGCGCGCGCCGGGCGGCTCGTTCATCTGCCCGTAGACGAGCACCGTGCGGCCGAGCACGCCGGAGCCGCGCATGTCGAGCAGCATCTCGTGCCCTTCGCGCGAGCGCTCGCCGATGCCCGCGAACACCGAGATCCCGCGATAGCGCTCGACCATCGCGTGAATCAGCTCCATCACGAGCACCGTCTTGCCGACGCCCGCGCCGCCGAACATCGCCGCCTTGCCGCCCTGCGCGAGCGGCGCGAGCAGGTCGATCACCTTGATGCCGGTCGCGAACAGCGCGGTCGAGCTCTTCTGCTCGGACAGCGGCGGCGCGCCGCGGTGGATCGGCCGCCGCGCGACGTCGGGCGCGAGCGCCGCGCCGTCGTCGCCGGGCTCGCCCGTCACGGTCAGCAGGCGGCCGAGCACCGCGTCGCCGACCGGCACGCGGATCGGCCCGCCCGTCGCGCGCACGGAAGCGCCGCGCCTGAGCCCGCCCGTCGGGCCGAGCGCGAGCGCGCGCACCGCGGCGTCGCTCAGGTGCGCGTGCACCTCGGCGAAAATCGGCGCCGCGCCGTCGATCGGGATCACGAGCGCGTCGTTCAGCGCGGGCAGCGCGCCGCCGTCGAACGCGACGTCGACGACCGCGCCGCGCACCGCGACGACCTGTCCGTCGCGCGCCGCTTGCGTTGCAGCCATGCCGCTCGTCGCATGCAGATCCGCCACCGTCGCTCCCGTCTGACTTGTCCGTCGATGGCTTCACCATAACGGCGCGCGCCGCATGCCGGCTGATCTCGGTCAACAAACGGGAAATCGCCAGATGAATCCGCGCTCGGAATCCGTGCGCGGCGCAATGCGCGACGATTGCGCGGCCGTTACGCGATTCGAGCGGCTTCCATTGATGCAAATCAGATTCCACAGATCTATGCGTCGCTACAGTGGCCGTGTCAGTGATCGTCGACGCATGCCGTCGAAGCGCGCGGCGGGCGACTACGCCCAACGCGCGGCTTCGCGCTCGGCCGGCCGCACCGGCTGCCTCGGTTCGTCATGTCGTCGCCCGCGTAGCGCCCGCCGAAGGAAGCCCGATGGACACACGCCATACCGCCGAACCCGGCGCGCCCGCAGCGCCGCCGCCCGCCCACCCGCCCGCGTCGTACGAGCAGGAAAGCCCGTACCGCGTATTCGATTTCGCGAAGGAAGCATCGCTCGCGAAGCTGACGTCGGGCCTGTCGCCCGCCGCGCTGCAGCTTGCGCTGTCCGACTGGCTGATTCACCTCGCGGCCGCGCCCGGCAAGCGCGCCGAGCTCGCGTCGCTCGCGATGAAGCATGCCGCGCAGCTCACCGAATACCTGTTCGAAGCGGCGACCGGGCACACGCCCGCGGCGCCCGCCCAGCCGTCGCCCGGCGACCGGCGCTTCCACGCGAGCGCGTGGCAGCTCGAGCCGTACCGCTTCTGGTGCCAGGCGTTCCTGCTCGCCGAGCAATGGTGGCGCGCGGCGACCCACGAAGTGCCCGGCGTGTCGCGCCATCACGAGGACGTCGTCGCGTTCTCCGCGCGGCAGATGCTCGACACGTTCGCGCCGGCGAACTACGTCGTGACGAATCCGGAGGTCGCGCAGCGCACCGCGCTGTCGTGCGGCACGAACCTTGCGCAGGGCGTGTGGAATTATCTGGACGACGTCCGGCGCCTGATGACGAAGCTGCCGCCCGCGGGCGTCGAGCGCTTCCAGGTCGGCAAGGACGTCGCGACGGCGCCCGGCCGCGTCGTGTTCCGCAATCATCTGATCGAGCTGCTGCAGTACGGCCCGGCGACGCCCGATGTCTACGCGGAGCCGATCCTCATCGTGCCCGCGTGGATCATGAAGTACTACATTCTCGATCTGTCGCCCCACAATTCGCTCATCCGCTATCTGGTCGGCGAGGGGCACACGGTGTTCTGCATCTCGTGGCGCAACGTCGACGCGAGCGACCGCGATCTGAGCCTCGACGACTACCGCCGGCTCGGCGTGATGGACGCGCTCGACACGATCGGCAAGATCGTGCCCGGCGCGAAGATCCATGCGACCGGCTACTGTCTCGGCGGCACGCTGCTGTCGATCGCGGCCGCGGCGATGGCGAACGCGGGCGACGAGCGCTTCGCGTCGATCACGCTGCTCGCCGCGCAAACGGACTTCACCGAGCCGGGCGAGCTGCAGCTCTTCATCGACGAAAGCGAGATCTACTTCCTCGAAAGCATGATGTGGGAGCGCGGGTTTCTCGGCGCGCACCAGATGGCGGGATCGTTCCAGCTGCTGATGTCGAACGACCTGATCTGGTCGCGCATGATCCACGACTACCTGCTCGGCGAGCGCACGCCGATGATCGACCTGATGGCGTGGAACGCCGACTCGACGCGGATGCCGTACCGGATGCACTCCGAGTATCTGCGCCACTTGTTCCTCGACAACGATCTCGCGACGAACCGCTACGTGATCGACGGGCAGACGGTGTCGGTGCACAACATCCGCGCGCCGTTCTTCGTCGTCGGCACCGAGCACGACCACATCGCGCCGTGGCGCTCGGTCTACAAGATCCACTACCTGACCGACAGCGACGTGACGTTCGTGCTGACGGCGGGCGGCCACAACGCGGGCATCGTCAGCGAGCCCGGCCATCCGAAGCGCCGTTATCGGACGAAGCTCACGGCCGCCGACGCGCCGAGCATCTCGCCCGACGAATGGCTCGCCGGCGCGACCGACTGCGAAGGCTCGTGGTGGCCCGCGTGGCATGCGTGGCTCGCCGAGCATTCGAGCGCGCAGCGCGTCGCGCCGCCGCGGCTCGGCAAGCCGGGCGCGGAAACGCTCGGCGATGCGCCGGGCACCTATGTGTTTCAGAAATAAGGAGCGCCGCGTGGATCGCGAAATCCTGCAGAACCGACCGTTCGAATCGCTCGCGATCGGCGACAGCGCATCGCTCGTGCGCCTCGCGTCGCGCGACGACATCGACCTGTTCGCCGCGATGTCCGGCGACGTGAACCCCGCGCACCTCGACGCGGCGTTCGCCGCGCACGATCTGTTCGGCCACGTCGTCGTCCACGGGATGTGGACGGGCGCGCTCGTGTCCGCGGTGCTCGGCACGAAGCTGCCGGGGCCGGGCACGATCTATCTCGACCAGACGCTCGAGTTCCGGCATCCGGTCGCGCCGGGCGACACGGTCACGGCGACCGTGACCGTCAAGGAGAAGCAATCGGAGAAGCGGATCGTGCTGCTCGACACGCGCTGCACGAACCAGGACGGCCAGGTCGTGCTGCGCGGCACCGCGACCGTGATCGCGCCCGACAAGCCGATCGCGTGGGAGCGCGTGCCGGCGCCGGACGTCGCCGTGCGCCGCCACGACCGCTACGAGACGTTCGTGCGCGACGCGCGCGAGCAGCCGCCGCTGCGCACCGCGGTCGTCCATCCGTGCTCGCCGGACGCGATCCGCGCGGCGATCGACGCGCGCGACGAGAACCTGATCGATCCGATCCTGATCGGCCCCGAAGCGAAGATCCGCGCGGCGGCCGAAGCGGCCGGCGTGAATCTCGCGGGCGTGCCGATCGAAGCGGTCGAGCACAGCCATGCGGCCGCCGCGCGCGCGGTCGAGCTGGGCGGCACGGGCCAGGTCGCCGCGCTGATGAAGGGCAGCCTGCATACCGACGAGCTGCTCGCCGCGGTCGTCGGTCCGGCGTCGCTGCTGCGCACCGAGCGGCGCATCAGCCATGTCTACGCGATGGACGTGCCCGCGTATCCGAAGCCGCTCCTCATCACCGACGCGGCGATCAACATCGCGCCGACGCTCGAACAGAAGCGCGACATCTGCCAGAACGCGGTCGACCTGCTGCACGTGCTCGGCATCGATCGACCGCGCGTCGCGGTGCTCGCGGCGGTCGAGACCGTCAACTCGAAGATGCCGTCGACGCTCGACGCGGCCGCGCTCACCGTGATGGCCGCGCGCGGGCAGATCGCGGGCGCGATCGTCGACGGGCCGCTCGCGTTCGACAACGCGGTGAGCGCGATCGCCGCGCAGTTGAAGGACATCACATCGCCCGTCGCGGGCCAGGCCGACATCCTGCTCGTGCCCGACCTCGAAGCGGGCAACATGCTCGCGAAGCAGCTGATGTACTTCGCGGGCGCCGACGCCGCGGGCCTCGTGCTCGGCGCGCGGCTGCCGATCATCCTGACGAGCCGCGCGGACAGCCTGCGCGTGCGGATCGCGTCCGCCGCGCTCGCGAAGCTCGTCGCCGAGAGGACGCGCGCCCGCGCGCTCGCATCATGAGCGAGCCGCTGCTGCTGACGTTCAACGCCGGTTCGTCGACGCTGAAGATCGGCCTCTACAGCGTCGCGAACGGCGAGCCCGCGCCGCTCGGACGCGGCAAGATCGACTTCAACCGGACGCCGCTGCAGTTCGAATACTCGAACGGCGGCGACGCGCACACCGTTGCGCTCGCCGCGCCCGTCACCGACGATCTGCACGAAGTGCTCGACGAGGCGCTCGACTGGATCGCCGCGCATCTGTCGCTGCACGAGCTCGTGTCGGTCGGCCATCGCGTCGTGCACGGCGGCGACGCGTTCGACGGGCCGGTCCGCATCGACGATCGCACGCTCGACGCGATCGCCGCGCTCGTGCCGCTCGCGCCGCTGCATCAGCCGCAGAGCGTGCGCCTGATTCGCGCGCTGCGTCATCTGCGTCCGCGTCTGCCGCAGGTCGCGTCGTTCGACACCGCGTTCCACCGGACGCAGTCCGATCTCGTGCGGCGCTTCGCGCTGCCGCGCGCGCTGTTCGACGAAGGCGTCAAGCGCTACGGTTTTCATGGGCTGTCTTACCGATACGTCGCCGGGCGGCTGCGCGAGCGGCATCCGGCGCTCGCGCGCGGCAAGGTCGTCGCCGCGCACCTCGGCAGTGGCGCGAGCCTGTGCGCGCTCGACGCCGGCGTGAGCCGCGACACGAGCATGGGCTTCTCGACGCTCGACGGAATTCCGATGGCGACGCGCTGCGGCGCGCTCGACGCGGGCGTCGTGCTGCATCTTCAAAAGATGCTCGGCTATTCGGTCGATGCGGTCGAGCAGATGCTGTATCACCGCTCGGGATTGCTCGGCGTATCAGGCGTGAGCGGCGACGCGCGCGTGCTGCTCGCCGATCGCTCGGACGGCGCGCGCGACGCGCTCGATCTGTTCGCGTTCCGGATCGCCGGCGAAACCGCGCGGCTTTCGGCGACGCTCGGCGGCCTCGACGCGCTCGTGTTCACCGCGGGCATCGGCGAGCATCAGCCCGAAACGCGCGCCGCGGTGTGCGAGCGGCTGCGCTGGCTCGGCGTCGAGCTCGATGCCGATGCGAACGCGCGCAACGCGGAGATCGTCAGCCGCGACGCGAGCCGCATCGCGGTGCTCGTCGTGCCGACCGACGAGGAACAGGTGATCGCGCGGGACGCGGCGTCGGTCCTGCATGCGTGAGCGCGCGGACCGGGTGGGCGGTTCTTCGGGTTCTTCGGGTCGCCCTCCCGTCCGATGCGCATCATGCCGGAGCGGGATGCGCGGATCGTCCGCCTGATCCGCGTCGCGTGACGCGCTGCGCTGCACGTCGCGTGTCACGCGACGGTGCCGGGCGGCGTCTCGGCGATCGGACGCTTGCTTCCGGGCTTTCGAACGAGCACACGAGCAATCGCCCGGTGCAGCCGCCACGGCCACGGGCATTTCCGCGGGTCGCGCTGCATGTCGCGAATCGGCCCTCTGACGCCCATGCAAGCGATCGCGTATGCGCGGTGCCGAATCGCAAGGCGCGGTCCGGAACGAGGATGCCGAAAGGGCACCGGGCGCGCAGGCGTCAGGCCTCGACCGTCCCCGGCAATTCCCGATAGATCCGCTCGACGTCGTCCTTCGTGCACAACGCGGTGCCCGCGCTCAGCAGCGACGCCGACGCGGCGGCGAGCGCGTAACGCGACGCATCGGCGACGCTCGCGCCGCGATTGAGCGCGTCGACGAGCCCCGCGACGAAGCTGTCGCCCGCGCCGATCGCGCTGCGCACCGCGACGCGCGCGCCCGGCAGCCGCACCGCGTCGTCGCGCGATACGACGAGCGCGCCGGCGTCGCCGAGCGTCAGCGCGACGATCTGCGCGCGTCCGCTGCCGACGATCGCGCGCGCGGCCGCGAGGCGCTCGGCGTCGTCGTCGAGCGGCAGGCCGGTCAGCGCGCGCAGCTCGCCCAAGCTCGGCTTGACCAGATAGACGCCCGCATCGAGCGCCGCCGCGAGCGCCGGCCCCGACGTATCGACGACCGTCCGCGCGCCGCGCGCGTTCGCGAGCCGCGCGAGGCGGGCGTAGCAATCGTCCGGCATCCCGGGCGGCAGGCTGCCGCTCATCACCAGAAAGCGCGACGCGTCGGCGAGCCGCGCGAGCGCGTCGATGCAGCTCGGCCATTCGTCGGGCGCGAGCGTCGGCCCCGGCAGCACGAAGCGGAACTCGCGCCCCGTCGACGTTTCAAGCACCGAAAAGTTCTCTCGCGTCTCGTCGGCCACGTCGACGCCGCTCGCGCGCATTCGCTCGTCGGCGAGCAGGCCGCGCAGCGCGCGACCTGTGTCGCCGCCCGCGAGATAGAGCGCCGCGCAATCGGCGCCGAGGCGCGTCAGCACGCGCGCGACGTTGATCCCGCCGCCGCCCGGGTCGCGCCGCGCGGGTCCGCAGCGCAGCTTGCGGGTGTCGGTCACGCGGTCGACGGACGTCGCGACGTCGACTGCGGGATTCGGCGTGATGGTGACGATTTCGGTCATCGTGCAAAAAGGTTCGCAACGGAAAGGTAACGGGAAAATCGAACGCGGCGGCGGAAGTCGCGCGCCGCGTCGCACCTGTGCGGGTTGGCGTCGAACTGTCGGCTCCGGCGCGTGTCCACGGCCGTTGGCCGTTGGCCGTTGGCCGTTGGCCGTTGGCCGTTGGCCGTTGGCCGTTGGCCGTTGGCCGTTGGCCGTTGGCCGTTGGCCGTTGGCCGTTGGCCGTTGGCCGTTGGCCGTTGGCCGCTGGCCGCTGGCCGCTGGCCGCTTGCCGCTGGCCGCTTGCCGCTTGCCGCTTGCCGCTTGCCGCTTGCCGCTTGCCGCTTGCCGCTTGCCGCCGGTCAGTGTCGAGCACCGGGCGCACGACGCGCAAGCGCCGCGCGCCGCCGCCGCGCCTACGCGACGCTCAGATGATCGACGACCTCGCGCACGCCCTTGACCGACCATGCGGCGCCGCACGCCGCGCGCCGCTCGACGAGCGAATCGACGATGCCGGACAGCGTGACGACGCCGTCGCGCTCATCGACGTCGATATGCATGGCCTCGCGCTGCGCGCGCCGCGCGAGCGCATCCGCGACGCGCTCGCGCACGGTCTCGCCCGCGTCGCGCAAGTGCACGTCGATCCGGTTGACGACGCCGATCACGCCGCGCATCCGGCTCACGACCGTTTCTGCCGCCTGCCGCTGATAGCCGAAGTCGACCTCGCCCGTGAGCGTCACGCAGCCCTCGTCGACGTCGACGTGAATCTCCTGCCCCGCGAGCCCTTCCTGCCACGCGAGCGCAGACACGATCGCGGCGGCGAGCGCTTCGTCGTCGCGAGGCGATTCGCGAGGCAGCACCTTCAGCTCGAGCACGAGCGCCCGCGCGCCGGCGATGCGCTGCGCGGCCTTCTGCGCCGCGTACTTCTGCGCCCAGCTCGGCACGAAGCCGCGCAGCGTCACGATGCGGTCGTGCACCGACACGTCGATCTGCCGCGCATCCAGCGACGGATCCCAATACAGTTCCTGTTCGACATCTTGCCTGAGCACAGCATCGGATTTCATCGTCGTCTCCTCGCCAACCGGTTTCGTCAAGCGGCCGCCCGCAGCGAAAAAGCTGCGCGGCGGCGCACGCAATCCAGCATCGCGCATTGCGCGGCGCGGACCTTGACGCGCGTCAATGAAGGGAAAACGACAGAGGAATGCGCGAGCCGCGACCGGAGAGCGGCCGGCGAAACGCGGAAAATCGCAGGAAAACGCGGAGCAATGCGGAGAAATGCGGGAAACGCCGGGCGGCGCGACGATTCGCGCACGCCCCCGGCGATTTCACGCCGCGCGTCATTCCAGATAGAACGCGTCCGGCAGCAAGTCGCCCGCGTTCGTCACGCGCACGTCGCCCTTCATGTTCGTCAGCACGACTTCGAGCGTCGGCTTGCCGAGCTCGATCATCACCTGCCGGCACGCGCCGCATGGCGCGATCGGCCCGTCCGTCTCGCCGACGACCGCGATCGTCGCGAACTCGCCCGGCCGATAGCCGGCCGCGAGCGCCGAGAACAACGCGGTGCGCTCCGCGCAGTTGCACAGCCCGTACGACGCGTTCTCGACGTTGCAGCCGTGGAAGACCTTGCCGTCCTTCGTCGCGAGCGCCGCGCCGACCTTGAAGTTCGAATACGGCGCGTAGGCTTTTTCGCGCGCGGCCTTTGCGGCTTCGATCAATGCGTGGTGCGTCATGTCGTGTTACCTCGTTCGTTGATTCGATGTGGCGTGGATCCGTTCTTGTTCCGCGATGCGCGGCGTCGCACGTCGCACGTCGCACGTCGCACGTCGCACGTCGCACGTCGCACGTCGCACGTCGCGACCAGTCTGCGTTCGCGTGCGCTCTTGCGCAAACGCGCATCGCGACGCGACATGTGTGACGTTCCGACGTGTCCGATGCGCGCGCTCAGTCGATCACTGCATGGACCACGCGCGTCTCCGCCGGCTGCTCCGCGCCGATCCGATAGGCGCGCCGCACGGCGTCGGCGGCCCGCTTCGCCGCATCGGCGTCGCGCGCGTGAACGAGCGCGAGCGGCTGCCCCGCATCGACGCGCGCGCCCAGCCCGGCGAGCGCGGACAGCCCGACCGCGTAATCGAGCGCGTCGCCGATCTTCGCGCGCCCGCCGCCCAAGCCGACGACCGCAAGCCCGAGCGCGCGCGCGTCGATCCGCTCGACCCAGCCGGCATGCTCGGCGGGAACGGGCGCGACGACCGCCGCGCGCGGCAGATGCCGGTCGGGCTGCTCGATCAGATCGGCCGGCCCGCCGAGCGCCGCGACCATCCGCGCGAAGCGCTCGGCGGCCGCGCCCGATTCGAGCGACGCGCGCAATTGCCGGCGCGCGTCGTCGGCGTTCGCGGCGAGGCCGCCCATCGTCAGCATCTGCGCAGCAAGCGCGAAGCTGACCTCGTGCAGCCGAGCGGGGCGCGCCGCGCCCGTCAGATAGTCGATCGCGCAGCGCACCTCGATCGCGTTGCCCGCGCACGGCGCGAGCGCCTGGTTCATGTCGGTCAGCGTCGCGGCCGTCTTCATCCCCGCGCCGTTGCCGACGTCGACGATGCTGCGCGCAAGCTCGCCCGACTTCTCGACGGTCGGCATGAACGCGCCGGAGCCGACCTTCACGTCCATCGCGAGCGCGTCGACGCCCGCCGCGAGCTTCTTCGACAGGATCGACGCGGTGATCAGCGAGATCGACTCGACAGTCGCCGTCACGTCGCGCACCGCGTAGATCCGCTTGTCGGCGGGCGCGAGCTGCGCGGTCTGGCCGACGATCGCGACGCCGGCATCGCGCACGACGCGGCGCAGCGCGTCGACGGACGGCGCGACATCGTAGCCCGGTATCGCTTCGAGCTTGTCGAGCGTGCCGCCCGTGTGGCCGAGCCCGCGGCCCGAGATCATCGGCACATAGCCGCCGCACGCGGCGACCATCGGCCCGATCAAGAGCGATGTCAGATCGCCGACGCCGCCCGTCGAATGCTTGTCGACGACGGGGCCGTTCAGGCGCTCGCCGCGCCAGTCGAGCACGTCGCCGGAATCGCGCTGCGCGAGCGTCAGCGCAATCCGCGCGGACAGCGGCAGCTCGTTGAAATAGACGGCCATCGCGAACGCGGCGATCTGGCCTTCGGTCACGTCGCCCGACGTCACCCCGCGCACGAAACGCCCGACGTCGGCCGCGTCGAGCGGCTCGCGGTCGCGCACCTTGCGGATGAATTCCTGCGGAAGGAAAGTCATAGATTGCGTAAGTGTTTGATTTTCAAAAACACAAATACATCCCGGATAGCAATATGCCCCGCCATGTGCTCCAACGGTCAATGCGTTGCCGAGACCGAACGGCCGGGCGGAAATCTCATGAAGAGGGACGCTATCATGGACGCGCAAACGGCACACGAAATCCTGAACGACCACGAAGGCTTGATCGATCGGGATGACACGGGTCCGCGATGAAACGGATCGAGGACCCGGCTGCACGGATGCTTCACATTCGACGAACGCGCGCGATTGTCGCGCTTCACGCGCGTCGTGCACGGCATGCCAAAGCGTCTTGGCCTCCGCATCGCCGGACGGTTTGCTGACGAGATACTACGGGTTCTTGTTGACGAACGCGATCGCATCGGTACGGCTATGGAAGCGCGCGGTCGGAAAGACGCGCATTCCAGCCTCGGCCATCGCTTTCCGTCCCAGGTCTCGATCGAGTTCGCGCTTCGCGTTTTCGGGGTATACATCCGCAAATCGGCACGAGGCGGCGAAGGTCCGAGCGAATCGCTCCAGCGCCAGCGGATTCCTGCAAGCATGACGGTTCAACGCGGCTGCGTATCGAAATGTCGAACTCGAAAAGCAGCGGATCGAGGGATATCGCCAGCTAGCCGGGAGATTCGGCGTATCACTCTAACCGGGAATTTACCTGTTAAAGAAGCGATGCTTGTGGTCGTTAAGATGGCTAAAGACAGGAGGTCGATATGCTCTACGCCATCTTGATGCCGAAAGCGGAAGCACCACTGGGCTACTACGATTCGCCGGTGACGCCGACACCCGAGGACATGGCCGACCATCTCGCCAAGGCGATGGGATTCGACGATCGAGAAGACTGGATGGAGACGTATGGGGTCGAGAAGCTCGGCTACGCGCCGGTTCATTGACTTTGTCGGCGCGCGAAGTGGCCGTTCTTCGCGCCGCATCGCCTGCTACGTCTCGGGAAGGCGCGAGCAGCCGGGAACGCGGCTTTCGATACGGGCAACGCCCGCTTCGCGTTGAACCACGGCCATGTCACTGGTTGCTCGGTCTTCGGATCGGGCGAGTCTCGCGCAATTGCAGCGTATCGATCGAAGATCCACGCTAACGTGTCGCGCCTGTCGCGCGTGCATCCGCCTCTGACGCAAAGCGCGACCCGGACGACCAACGCAGCGCCGATACCATTGCGGGCGCATTGCAATCACGGCTTGCGGCGCTTTCTCTCCGCCCATCAGGAAACGCAACCTGCATCTTCGCCGCAGCATCGACAGCCGATGCCCCGGCCCGCTCGATGGCCGCGCGTTGGCCCAACCTCGGGCTTCGGCTTCGCCGCCGGCGAGCGGCGCGCCGCTCGCCTTCGATCTCGACCGCGCCCCGCGTGCCCGCACGTGCCACCGCGCATCGCTCAATAAGCGCCGCGCGTCGCCCCCGCCCGATGACCGAGCGTCTCGAGCAGATTGCCGAGCAGCCCCGACGCGCCGAAGCGGAACGTCGCGCTCGTCAGATAGCCGGCCCCGAGTTCGCGCTCGGCGAGCGACAGATACTGCGCCGCATCCTGCGCGGTGCGCACGCCGCCCGCCGCCTTGAAGCCGACCGTGCGCCCCCCTTCGCGGATCGTCGCGAGCATCACGGCCGCCGCGTCGAGCGTCGCGTTCACCGCGACCTTGCCCGTCGACGTCTTCAGAAAATCCGCGCCCGCCTCGATCGCGATCTCGCTCGCCAGCCGGATCGCCGCCGCGCCGCGCAGCTCGCCGGTCTCGAGGATCACCTTCAGGCACTGGCTCCCCGCCGCCGCGCGGCATTGCGCGACAAGCTCGCGCCCGACCCGCTCGTCGCCCGCGAGCAGCGCGCGATACGGAAACACGACGTCGATCTCGTTCGCGCCGAGCGCGACCGCGTCGGCCGTCTCGCGCGCGGCCGCGTCAGGATCGGCCGCGCCGTGCGGAAAATTCGTGACGGTCGCCACAGGCAGCACGAGCCCGCGCGCGGCGAGCGCCGCGTGCGCGACGCCGACGAAGCGCGGATACACGCACAGCGCGGCGGGCGTGCCGACCGGCGTGTCGGCCGACGCGGCGAGCGCGGCGATCTTCTCGTCGGTGTCGTCGTCGTTGAGCGACGTGAGATCGATCAGATGCAGCGCCTTCAGCGCCGCCTCGGTCAATTGGTTGCGATTCAGCGAAAGCTCCATGCGAGCACCTCGTTCAGGAAAGGGACAGGAACAGGCCGGCGATCGTCGCGCTCATCAGGTTCGACAGTGTCGCGGCCGCGAGCGCGCGCATTCCGTAGCGCGCGACGTGGGAACGCAGATCCGGCTCGACCGCAGTGAAGCCGCCCGTCAGGATCGCGATCGACGAGAAGTTCGCGAAGCCGCACAGCGCGAACGACACGATCGCGATCGTCTTCGGCGCGAGCACGGGCAGCCCGGCTGCGGCGACCTGCGCGGCGTCCTTCAGATAAGGCGACAGCGCGCCGTACGCGACGAACTCGTTCAGGATCAGCTTCTGGCCGATGAAGCTGCCGGCCACCGACGCATCCTGCCACGGCACGCCGATCAGCCACGCGAGCGGCGAGAACAGCGCGCCGAGCAGCGATTGCAGCGTGACGCCGGCAAAGCCGAGCCAGCCGGCGACGAGACCGACCATCGCGTTCAAGAGCGCGATCAGCCCGATGAACGCGATCAGCATCGTACCGACGTTCACGGCGATCCGCATCCCGACGCCCGCGCCGGACGCGGCCGCCTCGATCACGTTCGCCGCGCGCTTCTCGTCGAACTCGAGCGAATCGACGACGACGCGGGAAGGCTCGGTCGTCGGGCACAGCATCTTGCCGAACAAGAGGCCGCCCGGGATCGCCATGAACGACGCGGCGAGCAGGTACTCCATCTTCACGCCGAGCCCCGCGTAGCCGGCGAGCACCGAGCCCGCGACCGACGCCATGCCGCTCGACATCACCGCGAACACTTCGGTTCCGTTCATCCGCCGGATGAACGGCTTCACGAACGCGGGCATCTCGCTCTGGCCGAGGAAGATCGTCGCGACGGCCGAGCACGCTTCGATGCGGCTCACGCCGAGCAGCTTCGCCATCGCCGTGCCGACGATCGCGATCAGCCACTTCATCACGCCGATGTAGTACAGCACCGCGATCAGCGACGTGACGAACACGATCATCGGCAGCACGCGCAGCGCGAACGCGAAGCCGCCGTCGCCGAAGAGCGCGAACATCTTGTCGCCGACGAGGCCGGCGAACAGGAACGCGACGCCGTGCTGGCCCATCTCGAGCACGCTGTTGACGGCGTGCGCGGTCGCCGCGAGCGCGTTGCGGCCGACGGGCACGAACAGCACGAGCGAGCCGATCACGAGCTGCGTCGCGAGCGCCGTGACGACGGTGCGGGCGCTGATCGTCCGCCTGTTGATCGACAGCGCGTAACCGACGCCGAGCAATACCACGATGCCACACAAGCTGCGCAAGATGTCCACGAACGTACCTCGGGTGATGGAATGAGAGGCCGCCGCCGTCGCCGGCGCGGCCGATCCGGCTCGCCGGCCGGTTCGATCGGACGGACGAGTCCGTCCATTCGCCGGACGAGAACATAACGTGCGCGGACGGCGAACGCCAGTGGTCGGATCGATCGGGGAACGAAAGAGGTGCGGGCGCTAGCGCCGTGCGTGATTTGGATTGTCAGCGGGATTTTGGCGAGGTAAGCGAACAGCGGCCCGGAGCGACGATGCTGGCTCGCCGGCGCGAGGAAAGGCGTGAAGCGCGCGAGCGCTCCGCGTCGCTGCGCCTGCGGCGACGGGCGCAGCGACGCGAGGTCGCCTGTTCGCCTGTTCGCCTGTTCGCCTGTTCGCCTGTTCGCCTGTTCGCCTGTTCGCCTGTTCGCCCGTTCGCTCGTTCGCTCGTTCGCTCGTTCGCCTGTGCCGTCGCGGCATCCGCCGCCGCGACGGCGTCGGCATGCCCGCCTGCAATCGATGGTCGACGCCGGTCTATCGCGAACGCGCATCGAAGCAAGCGAACGCCGCATGCGCGCTGCGGCAATGCGCCGTCCCGACGTTCTTTCGACGTTCGCGCGACGTGTTTCGTCCGTCCCGCTCGCCGCCGCCGCGCTACAGATCCAGCGTCACGCAGGGCCGTTCGCCTTCCACGCCGCCGCAATCCGGCGTCGCCATGCAGACGAGCGCCGTCCCCGGCGCGACGTCCGCCTCAATCGCGCCGTCGTGGCGAACCCGCCCGCCGAGCACGCGCGCCGCGCACGTCCCGCACGCGCCCGACCGGCAGTTCGACGCCGCCGGCACGCCGCGCGCCTCCGCAAGCTCGAGCAGCGTGCCGTCGCGCGGCGTCCATTCGACCGTGCGCCGCGACCGGCTGAATACGACGGTCGCGGTGCGCGCGCCGGTGTTCGAGGCGGCGGCCGCGTCGTCGCGCGACGCCGCGCGCCGGACGCTCGACGGCCCGAACGCTTCGAAGCGGATGCGCTCGTCGGGCACGTCGAGCGCGCGCAGCCCGTCGTACAGCGATTTCATGAACGACGTCGGCCCGCACAGATAGAAGTCGTAGCTGTCGAACGGCAGCAGGCGCTTCAGCGCATCGACGCTCACACGCCCCGGCGACGCGCCGCACGATGCGTGGTCCGGCCGGCTGTCGAACAAGTGCACAGACAACGCCGGATGCGCACGCGCAGCGGCGGCGAGATGCGCGGCGAACGGCCGCTCGCTGCCGCGCCGCGCGCCGTGCACGAAGTGAATCCGCTTCGCGCCCGCATCGGCGGGCGCGCCGGCGGCGCGACGCGCGAGCATCGCATCGAGCATCGCGATCATCGGCGTGATGCCGATCCCCGCCGACACGAACACCACCGGCCGCGGGCTCGCCGCATCGAGCGTGAACGCGCCGCGCGGCGCCATCGCGTCGATCCGCACGCCCGGCGACGCGTGGTCGTGCAGCCACGACGACGCGTCGCCGTCGCGCTTGACGCTGATCCGGTAGCGTCGGCCGTCGAACGCGTCGGACAGCGTGTAGCTGCGGATCGGCGGCGAAGATC
Organism: Burkholderia oklahomensis C6786; assembly: GCF_000959365.1. Lineage (NCBI taxonomy): Bacteria > Pseudomonadati > Pseudomonadota > Betaproteobacteria > Burkholderiales > Burkholderiaceae > Burkholderia > Burkholderia oklahomensis. The sequence continues at coordinate 939,958 of NZ_CP009556.1, read as the reverse complement.
GCCCGGCGGCGGGCAGCCGGATCGTCAGATGCTGGCCCGGTTCGAACGGCGCGAGCGGCCGCGCGTCCGCGGCTTCGAGATAGAACGAGCGCACGTCCGGCGTCTCGTCGCATACTGCCGCGACGACTAGCGCGCGCCAGCCCGCGTCCGGCGGCGACGCAACCGCCAAGGCCGTTGCCGTTGCCGTTGCCGATGCTAACGCCGCCGTAGATGCAGATGCCAATGCCGACGACGCAAGCGCAGCCGCAACCGCAGGCGCAGACACCAAACCATCCCGCCCGGCAAACTGCGGCGCGAACTGCGCAGGCGACCACCGAAACGGCAGCGCCGCCGCGCTGCGCCGCACTTCGCGAATCCGAAACCGCACGAGACGCTGCGCGCCTTCGAACGCGGCGAGCGCCGGCCCGTCCCAGACGATCTCCGCGTCGGCCGCGACGTACAGCAGATCGCCGCGCTCGAAGTCGACGAACAGCAGGCCGGCGCGCGGATCGTGCAGCAGGTTGCCGATCGTGTTGAAGAAGTGGTTGCCGCCGTAGTCGGGCGTGGTCAGCGTGCGGTCGTCGTCGACACGCACGAAGCCGGGCGGCCCGCCGCGATGCGACACGTCGACGCCGCGCGCGCCGCCCGCCGCTTCCGCCGTATTCGCGCTCGCGATGAAGAACGTGTCGGCGCGCGCGAGCAGTGCGCGGTCGTCGGCGTCGAGCCGCGTATCGCGGCGCTGCGGCGCTGCGGCGGCCGCTTCTTGCGGCGGCGCGGGCGTCGACGTGCGGCTCTGGATGTACTTCGCGCAATTGCCGAAGCTCTGGCCGACCGTCACCGACATCGCATCGCCCGCGAGCGACGCGACGACGCCGTTGATCCGGTTGCGCCGCCGCGTGTGCAGCTCGATGCCGAGCCCGCCGAGCAGGCTGCCGACGCGCCAGCTGCCGGCAAGCGGATCGTCGCGCAGCGCACCGCCCGCGATATCGAGCGTGCGCGGCTCCGGCGACGACACGAAGCCCGGCGCGCCGACGCGCAGCGTCGCCCACGGCTGGCCGCCTCCGTCGACGCCGCCGACGACGAAGAACGGCAACTGCGCATGGAACGCGCGATGCTGATCGGGCATGAACGTGCGGATGCCGCGGCGGCCGGACGCGTCGGCCGCCTCCGTGACGCCCGCGCGCCGCTGCGCGGCGAGCTCGCCGTCGTGGAACGGCGCGAATGGCGGCGGTGCGTCGAGCACCGTCGACGCGGGCTGCGTCATGTCGTTCTCCTTCACGATGGATGCGGCTAGGGCCGGCTCACCGAGCGCGGCGTCAGGCCGCGTGCGGCCCCGCGTGGCTCGCCGGCATCGGCACGAAGCCCGGCAGCGCCTCGATCCGCGCGAGCCACGCGCGCAGATGCGGATACGGCTCGAGCGACACGCCGCCCTCGGGCGCGTGCGCGAGGTACGAATATGCGGCGACGTCGGCGATCGTCGGATGGTCGCCCGCCGCGAAGCGCTTGCCGGCGAGCTCGGGATCGATCACGTCGAACAGCCGCTGCGCGATCTTCACCGCGGCCGCATGATCGAGCGGCACGCCGAACACCGTGACGAGGCGCGCGACGGCCGGGCCGTGCGCGATCGGCCCGGCCGCGAGCGACAGCCAGCGCTGCACGGCGGCGGCGCCGGTCGGATCGTCGGGCAGCCACGACGGATCGCCATAGCGCTTCGCGAGATAGACGAGGATCGCGTTCGAATCGGACAGCACGGTGTCGCCGTCCTCGATGACCGGTATCTGGCCGAACCGATTGAGCGCGAGAAATTCGGGGCGGCGGTTCGCGCCGCCGCGCATGTCGATTTCGACGAGCTCGACCGGCAAGCCGAGCAGCGACAGGAACAATCGAACGCGATGGCTGTGGCCGGACAGCGGGCTCATGTGAAGCCGGATCGGCGCGGCGGGCGGTTGGACGGCGGGCATGGGGCGGCACTCCTCGAACGAAAGCGGAACACGAAAAACGGCGGCGGAAAGCGGCGGACCGCGGCGATCCGGCCACCGGCACCCGCAGCGTAGCGTGCGCATTCCGTTCACATAAGATGGATAATTTCCGAAACACAATCCTTCATTAATGGACAATCGGCGATGGCGGACATCCGCGACGTGAATTTGAACCGGCTGGCGATCTTCGTCGCGGTGGTGGAGGCGGGCTCGCTGACGGCGGCGGCCGAACGGCTGGGCCTGGCGAAGACGATGGTGAGCGCGCACATGCAGCGGCTCGAGGCGGAGATCGGCGCGAGCCTGCTCGTGCGGACCACGCGGCGGCTCAACGTGACGGAGGCGGGCCGCGCGTTCTACGACGCGTGCCGCGACATCCTGCGCGCGACGGAGGCGGCGCTCGCCGCGGCGGCCGGCGACGCGGGGCCGCTGCGCGGCACGCTGCGCGTGAGCGCGCCCGTCGACTACGGCTCGCTCGTCGTCGCGCCGGCGCTCGTCGCGCTGCGCGACGCGCATCCGGCGCTCGACGTCGAATTGCTGTGCGACGACCGCGTCGTCGATCTCGTCCGCGACAACCTCGACGTCGCGATCCGGCTCGGCCGGCTCGCCGATTCGAACCATCGCGCGGTGAAGATCGGCGGCTTCGAGCGCTGGCTCGTCGCGAGCCCGGCGTTCGTCGCGCGCCACGGCGCGCCGGCCGCGCCCGACGTGCTTGGCGCGCTGCCGTACGTGATGCTGTCGACGGTGCCGCGCACGACGCTCGAGCTCGAGCGCGCGCACGGCGAGCGCGCGAGCGTGCGCTGCAGGCGCGCGTTCGCGTCGAACACGGCGACCGCGTGCCGCGCGGCCGTGCTCGCGGGCGGCGGCTTCGGCGTCGCGACGAGCTTCTCGACCGCCGACGACGTCGCGGCCGGCCGGCTCGTGCGCGTGCTGCCGGACTGGTCGTTTCCGCCCGGCGACATCCACGCGGTGTTTCCGTCGACGAGCCATCCGTCCGCGAAGGTGCGGGCGTTGATCGACGTGCTGAAGGCGCGGCTTGCGGCGTGACGCGAAGCCGCGCGATGCGTTTCGTCCGGCCTGCTCGCCGCGCCCTGCCCGCACGCGCCGGCGAGTCGTTTTTCCGCAGATCCACGGGATGCGAACCTGAAAGCGAACGCGCGTCGATCGATCGAAAAGCGATTCAGGCGATCGCCGGAAATGGCGTCGAGCATCCGCCTGGCGCTTTCATCGGCACGCCGATCCGTCGATCGGCGAAGCAACGCGCGCCGATTCGACAAGCCGAGCGAACCCGGCGCTCAACGAACGGCCAAGGACGAAACACGGCCGACGCCCTCCGCCCCGCTCACCGCTTCGCGAGAAACCGCAACGTGCCGAGCAGCACCTGCCGGCAATTGCGCACCATCTTCTCCTCGGGATCGCGATAGCCGGTCAGCAGCCACGCCGCGCCGACGTTCGTCATCGCGCCGACGAGCGCGAACCCGATGATCCGCTGGTCCGCGCGCTCGTCGGCGTCTTCGCTCACCGGGCCGACGAGCGACACGATCATCTTGCCGAACTCGCGCAGATTGCGCTGGTAGGTCGCGTCGGTCTCGGCGCTCACGCCCATCACTTCGAGCAGCAGCACGCGCGCCGCGCAGGTATCGCGCAGGAATGCGAAGAATGCGGCAAGCCCCGCGTCGATCCGCGCTTCGAGCCCGTCGTGCGCGCCGTCGAGCGCGTCGATCGCCTGCTTCACCGACGCGCGCAGATGCTCCGCATGATGCTGGTAGATGCAGCGCAGCAATTCGTCGGCGCTGTCGAACGCCGCGTAGAAATAGCGGTCGTTGAGCTTCGCCTCCTGGCAGATCGCGCGCACGGTCGCCTTGCGAAAGCCGACCGTCCCGAAGATGCGCGTGCCCGCGCGGATCAGCGCGTCGCGGCGCTCCGCCGCCCGCGCCTCGGGCGACACCCCGCCGTAGGGACGGCCCTTCTTGTCGAGTTCGAGTACGTTCTCCATTTCGCTATTTGACATCAGCCAATGTCAAAATTAAAGTGGTGACGACCAACACCACATTAAAAGCTGACGCAAGTCAGATGGAGACACCCTTAGGGAGGGCCGTCCGATGAGGCACTTTTCCGGCAAGGTGGCGACAATCACCGGCGCGGGATCCGGCATGGGGCGCAGCCTGGCCGTCGAGCTGGCGCGGCGCGGCTGCCATCTCGCGCTCAGCGACGTCAACGAAAGCGGCCTCGCGCAGACCGTCGCGTTCTGCGCGGCGCATGGCGTGACGATCACGTCGCAGCGGCTCGACGTGTCGTCGCGCGACGCGGTGTTCGACTGGGCGCGCGCGACGCGCGACGCGCACGGCAAGGTCAACCTGATCTTCAACAACGCGGGCGTGTCGCTCTCGGCGCCCGCCGAGACGGCGCGGATCGAAGATGTCGAATGGATCATGGGAATCAACTTCTGGGGCGTCGTGCACGGCACCCAGGCGTTCCTGCCGTATCTGCGCGAATCGGGCGACGGCCACGTGATCAACACGTCGAGCCTGTTCGGCCTCGTCGCGATGCCGACGCAAAGCGCGTACAACGCAACGAAGTTCGCGGTGCGCGGCTTCACCGAAGCGCTCAGGATGGAACTCGAACTCGAAGGCGCGCCCGTCGGCGTGACCTGCGTGCATCCGGGCGGCGTCTCGACCAACATCGCGACCGCGTCGCGGATCGATTCGAGCATCGCGACGCTGACCGGTCAGGATATCGAAACGCATCGCCGCGCGGCGAACCGGCTCATCAACGTGACGACGCCCGAATCGGCCGCGCGTCAGATCATCGCGGGCGTCGAGCGCAATGCGCGGCGCGTGCTCGTCGGCGCCGACGCGCGCCGCGTCGACAAGCTCGCGCGCCTGTTCGGCTCCGCATACCAGGTCTTCGTGCTGCGCTTCGTTCGCAAGTCGCGCGAACGCAACCTCGCGCGCCGCCGGCACGGCGCGGCGCAGCCCGCCCCCTCTTCCTCCATCAGCAAGGACCTCGCATGAGCTCGACGACAGACTGGAACGCCGCCCGCTCGCTGGACGATCGCGCGCCGCATGCGGCGACGGGCGGCGACGCCCGCGCCACGACCGACTTCGACGTGCTGATCGTCGGCGCCGGACTGTCCGGCGTCGGCGCCGCGTACTATCTGCGCGAGCGCTGCCCGGACGCGAAATTCGCGATCCTCGAAAGCCGCGCGACGATGGGCGGCACGTGGGACCTGTTCCGCTACCCCGGCGTCCGTTCGGATTCCGACATGTTCACGCTCGGCTTCAGCTTCCGGCCTTGGCACAGCGACAAGGCGATCTCGGACGGCCAGACGATCCTCGACTACATCAAGGACACCGCGCGCGCGTTCGGCATCGACAAGACGATCCGCTTCAACCACAAGGTGACGGCGGCGAGCTGGGATTCGACGAGCGCTCGCTGGACCGTGCGCGTGCAGCGCACGAGCGACGCGCATCACGAGGAAGCCGTCTACACGTGCCGCTTCCTCTACATGTGCAGCGGCTACTACGACTATGACGAGGGCTACGCGCCGACCTGGCCCGACATGGACGCGTACCAGGGCCGCGTCGTCCATCCGCAGCGCTGGCCGGGCGATCTCGACTACAAGGACAAGCGCGTCGTCGTGATCGGCAGCGGCGCGACCGCGGTCACGCTCGTGCCGTCGATGGCGGGCGACGCGCGCCACGTGACGATGCTGCAGCGCTCGCCGACCTACATCGTGTCGCTGCCCGCGCGCGACGCGATCGCGAACGCGCTGCGCCGCTGGCTGCCGTCGGGGCTCGCGCACCGGCTCGTGCGACTGAAGAACGTGCTGCTGACGATGTACTTCTACAACCTTGCGCGCCGCCGACCGGACGCGACGAAGAAGTTCATCATCCGCGCGGCCGGCAAGCAGCTCGGCCCGCAGTTCGACGTCAACAAGCATCTGACGCCGCGCTACAAGCCGTGGGACCAGCGCCTCTGCCTCGTGCCGAACGGCGATCTCTTCAAGGCGATCCGCACGGGCCGCGCGTCGATCGTCACCGACGAGATCGAGCGCTTCACGCCGACCGGCCTGCGCCTGAAGAGCGGCCAGCGCCTCGACGCGGACGTGATCGTCACCGCGACGGGCCTCAAGGTGAAGATGCTGGGCGGCGCGGCCGTGACGGTCGACGGACGCCCGGTCGATCTGTCGCAGACCGTGTCGTACAAAGGCATGATGTATAGCGGCGTGCCGAATCTCGCGTCGTCGTTCGGCTACACGAACGCGTCGTGGACGCTGAAGGCCGAGCTGATCGCGCAATACGTGTGTCGCCTGCTCGACCACATGCGCACGCACGGCTACGACGTCTGCGTGCCGAGGCTCGCACCCGACAGCATGGAGCTCGAACCCGCCGTCGACCTGACGTCGGGCTATATCCAGCGCGCCGCCGGCGTGCTGCCGAAGCAGGGCACGAAAAAGCCGTGGAAGTCCTACCAGAACTACGCGCGCGATTTCGCCACATTCAGGTTCGGCACGCTTGCCGACGGCGCGATGCGGTTCGAACGCCGCCGCCCGGCGCTCGCCGAACGTGACGATACCCGTCAGCCCGCCTACGAAGGAAGGTGATCCCAATGATAATCAAGCTGTTCCACTTTCTCGTTTACGCGACCCTCGCGCTCGTTGCATTCACGCTGTTCACCTCGCACCGCATCAAGAAGATGTTCCCGCCCGAAGGCAAGTTCGTCGACGTCGGCGCGGACCGCCTGCATTACGTCGAATACGGCGAAGGTCCGCCGATCGTGTTCGTGCACGGCCTCTGCGGCCAGTTGCGCAACTTCGCGTACCTGGACCTGCAGCGGCTCGCGAAGTCGCATCGCGTGATCCTCGTCGATCGCCCCGGCTCCGGCCGCTCGACGCGCGGCCCGCGCTCGACCGCGAACGTCTACGCGCAGGCACGCACGATCGCGATGTTCATCGCGACGCTCGGCCTCGACAAGCCGATCGTCGTCGGCCACTCGCTCGGCGGCGCGATCTCGCTCGCGCTCGCGCTCAACCATCCGCAGAGCGTGAGCCGCATCGCGCTGATCGCCCCGCTCACGCACACCGAAACCGAGCCGCCCGGCCCGTTCCGCGGTCTCGCGCTGCGCTCGTCGCTGATGCGCCGCTTCGTGTCGCTCACGCTCGGGCTTCCGGTCGCGATGCTGCAGAATCGCAAGGCGGTCGAACTCGTCTTCGCGCCCGAAGCGGTGCCGCACGACTTCGGCGTAAAGGGCGGCGGCCTGCTGGGGCTGCAACCGCACGCGTTCTATTCGGCGTCGTCGGACCTCGTCGCGGCGCCGGAGGACCTGCCCGACATGGAAAGCCGCTACGCGTCGCTCACCGTGCCCGTCGACATGCTGTACGGCCGCGGCGACCAGATCCTCAACTGGCAGCGTCACGGCGAGGCGCTGAAGAAGCGGCTCGACGCGGTCAACCTGAAGGTCGTCGACGGCGGGCACATGCTGCCCGTCACGCAGCCCGCGCAAACGACCGACTGGCTGCTCGAAGTCGCCGATACCCCGGTGTCCGCCGAGCCCATGCGCGTGACGGAAAGCGCGGAAAGCTGAGCCGACGGTTTGCGACGGACGGCGGGGCAGCGCGTGTGATTGCGCTGCGAAGCCGTCCGATTTGCGCGATGCGCGCCGCCTTTCGTGCGGCGCGTTTTTTTATAGTGCGCACCATTGTTCACGCTTGCTGAACACACTCGCGATTCGTTGCATACGCAACGAATCGCTCACGCCGACGTAATCTCGCGCCTCATGACGCAGACCTTCCAACTCGAGATCAAGAGAATCGCGCCGGCCCGCCGCACGCGGCATCCCGACTGACCGGCCGTGTCATGCGCTCGCGCCCGCGACGCCATCGCAACGCGTGCATGCAGCGGATTGCCGCATGCGTGGTCGGCGCATCGGTCATCGAGCGGCGCTGCAATGACGTCGAAAGGTCGGAACGCGAATCCGTGCTCGACGATCGCGATATTCCGAAGTAAAAATCTCTGATCGAATCGACCGGCGCAAACCGCGCGCGGCGCGCCGTCCACGACGGGCCGGCGCGCGACGCCCGAATCGCCCGCCGTTGCCGGATCGACATGGGGAATGCCCTTGTGCGACGCCCGAATGCTCAAGAAAATGCCGCATTGCACGATAACCCGTATAACCGTCGCACCCGCGTGAGCCGGCAACCTGCGCCAAGCGACGGACGAAACGACGGCCCGATCAAACAGCGCCCGCGAAACGGGACGCCGCCGATTCACCGTCCGACAGGCCCCCGACGTCATGCGCAAGCGTTCGACCTCCTTCACGACTCGTTACCTGCAGCCCTGGATGCAGGGCCTGATGTCGCCGACGGGCGTAGTCGTTTGCGGCGCGCTGCTGCTCACGCTGATCTGGCTGTTTTGCGCGCGCGTGCTGTACGAGTCGCGCGAGGACGCCTACCAGCGTGCGACAGAAAACGCGAACAACCTCGTGCTGCTGCTCGAACGCGACATCGCGCGCAACATCGAGCTCTACGACCTGTCGCTTCAGGCAGTCGTCGACGGCGTCAACGATCCGCGCATCATGGCCCTCGACCCCGCGATACGCAGCAAGGTGCTGTTCGACCGCGCGGCGACCGGCAAGTATCTCGGCACGATCTACGTGATGAACGAGCGCGGCGACATCGTGCTCGATTCGCATTTCCCGAAGCCGCCGCCCGTCGCGAACTTCGCGTATCGCGACTACTTCGTCTATCAGCGCGATCATCCTGCGGGCGGCCTCTACATCAGCAAGCCGTACGCGGCGCGCTTGCGGCACGGCGCGCTGACGGTCGCGCTGAGCCGGCGCATCACGCGGCCCGACGGTTCGTTCGGCGGCATCGTCGCCGGCACGCTCAGCATCGACTACTTTCGCGCGCTGCTCGACGGCCTGTCGGTCGGCCCCGACGGCACCGCAGCAATCTTCGAGACCAACGGGCTGATGATCGCGCGGCTGCCGTTCGACACGAAGATGGTCGGGCGCAGCATCGCCAATTCGACGCTCTATGCGAACGCGACGGCGCACGACGAAGGCGCGTTCACCGGCGTCGCGTCGATCGACGGGGTGCGCCGCCTCTACGTGTACAAGCGGCTGCCCGGTCTGCCGATCGTGGTCGACGTGTCGCCCGCCGAGCGTCACGTCTTCGTCCAATGGCACATCCGCGCGCAGCGGCTCGGCGTGCTGATGCTCGTGTTCGGCGTCGTGATCGTCACCGGTACCGCGCTGCTGTCGCGCGAGCTGCGCTGGCGGCGGCACGCGGAACTGCGCCTGCAGCGCCTCGCGCGCACCGACTCGCTGACGGGCCTCGGCAACCGCCGCGCGTTCGACGAGAACCTGCGCCGCGAATGGGCGCGCGCGCTGCGCTCCAGCCGGCCGCTGTCGCTGCTGTTCGTCGACATCGACCAGTTCAAGAACTACAACGACTGCTACGGCCATCAGGCGGGCGACGACGTGCTGCGCGAAGTCGCCCGCTGCCTCGCACTGAACGTGCGCCGCGCGGCCGACGACGTTTCGCGCTACGGCGGCGAGGAATTCGTGATCACGCTGCCGGACACCGATGCGAAGAGCGCGTCCGCGATCGCCGAACACCTCCGCCGCGCGGTCTACGATCTCGACATCGAGCACGAGAAGAGCCCGTACCGGCGCGTGACCGTCAGCATCGGACTCGTGACGTCGCACGATAACGCCATGCATTCCGACACGGCGCTCGTCAAGATGGCCGACGCCGCGCTGTACCAGGCGAAGTCGACGGGCCGAAACCGCGTCTGCGACGCACAGCACGCGTAGCGGGCGCCCGCGCTTCGGTCCGGCGACAGGTCCCGGCGCACGCGCGCTGCCGCGCCGCTTTCCCGCTCGCGAACGCGCGCGAAAGGAACCCGGGCCGCGCGGCCCGGTCATTCGTATACGCTATCGTTTTATCCACGCTCGAACCTTCTGCCCTGAATCATGCGCGTCGGCCGCCCCGTTCCCGCCCTCCCTCAACCCGTCTGCGACTACTGCGGCGCGAAAGCGACGCTCGCGCGTTTCGGCGACGAAGCGTATCCGTACCGTGACGATCACGGCGAACTGTGGATCTGCCCGCCGTGCGACGCATGGATCGGCGTCTTTCCGCGCAGCCGGCGCCACGTGCCGCTCGGCCGGCTCGCGAACGCCGAACTCAGGCATGCGAAATCCGAGCTGCATGCGGCGCTCGAACCGCTCGTCGCCGCGAAGATGCGGCGCGACGGCTGCAACGCGTTCGAAGCGCGCGCGAAGGGCATACGCTGGCTCGCGGCGCAGCTGGGGCTCGATGCCACGTCGAGCACGATCCACACGTTCGATCTCGACGCATGCCGGAACGCGCTGCTGCTCGTCGAGCAATTCATGTCCCGCAAATCGCCGCCCGCGAATTCGTAATACGGATTCACCGCCTCCGCGACGTATCAAACGCATTCCGCCAAACGACTTACAACTGGCTTTAATCGAATTCGAGTCAAACGAATTACGCTTCTAAATTTTTTAGATACAATCAAAAAAAGTTTGACGCTTCGATTTTTTCCTTGCTATCTTTTCGCAAACCAATGCCGCTGCTGGCGCGCGGCACAGGCATCACCCAAACATCAGCCTGACTGAATTCTTCCAATTCAATTACGTTATTTTCGAGGGGCGGCTTTCAATCCACGAAGAAACCGCAGCACGTTTCCGGATCATCGATTAATTCCTGATTAACCGGCAATCCAGCTTCATTCATCGCGAATCGGAAATATCGAAAATCATTCGATTAAACGCGGATTTTCGAGATCGGATTTCGGTGCGGTGCAACGCGGATGCCGGATGTCGGGCGGCCGGCGAAGGCGGCATGCGACGAACGATGCGCGCGGCGAGAGGGCGCCGCGCGCCGCCGACGCCCCGGCAGCACGGCTTGCTTCAAGGCCCCGACCGGCTTGCCCGGTTCCGGCCGGTCTATTGAATGTGCGTTCCGTCTCGCGCGCCGCTTCGCCGCGGCTGCGCGACGGGATCGTGTTGTCTGAAATCGCAGGAAGACGCGGTGCAGCGGCCGCGCGACAGGCCGACGCCGGCCCGCCGCATCGCCGTGCGGACCGCGAAATGGATTGCGGATTGGATTGCGGTGCGGCGGAAGCGGTTCTTTCACGCGCCATATGAATTGGATTCCTAAGTACTGAACGAGCCGCCCGTCGAGTCGGGCGCACGTTCGTTCGGCATGCGGGACCGACCGCGCGCCGACACGAACGCCGAACCAAACGTCGCCGTTTCGCCGCGCATCCGTCGAAGGGAGAAAGCCATGTCGCCATGAATCGCAGCTTCGCCGCATCGCCGTGCATCGGCTGCGCGCCGCGCGTCCCTACCCGCCGGACCCAGGCTGCGCATCCGTTCTTCATCATTTTCTTGGGACTCCAAAAATGCAGAGAACTCAGCATGTCAACCGGCTATTCTCGAAACGTTTCGCACTGTCGCTGCTACCGCTAGCGATCGCCGCTACGTTGTCCCCGCTTTCCGCGCAAGCCGCATCCGACTGGGCGCCGACCCGCACCGACGCCTTCCTGCTCACGCGCGCGCCGGCCGCCGCCGCGTCGCAGACGCTGGCCAAGACGGCGCCGAGCTACGCGCTCAATACGATCGGCACGCCCGAGCTCACCGACACGACCGTCACGCCGCTCGAGCTGAGTCAGCCGCTGCGCGTGACCGTCGTCCTGAAGAGCCGCAACGAAGCGCAACTCGACGCGTTCCTTCACGAAGTGAACCAGCCCGGCAGCGCGAACTATCACAAGTACCTGACGCCCGAGCAATTCAAGGCGCGCTTCGCGCCGTCCGACGGCCAGGTGCAGGCCGTCGTCGCGCACCTGAAGGCGAACGGCTTCAGCAACGTCACGGTGTCGGCGAACAACAAGCTGATCTTCGCCGAAGGCAACGCATCGAACGCGGAGCGCGGCTTCCATACGACGCTCAAGCGCTTCAACTATCGCGGCAAGGCGGTCTACGCGAACGACGCGGCGGCGCTGATTCCCGCGTCGATGAGCCCGTTCGTCGATTCGGTGCTCGGGCTGCAGAACGCGGCCGTCCCGCATCGGCTGCTCCATCGCGCCACGCCGACGGACGCGCGCATCCAGCCCGACACGATCACGAAGAACGCGACGAGCGGCTCGCAGGTCGGCCACCAGACGACCGACTTCGCGCAGATCTACGACGCGAGCGGCCTGCCTGCCGCGACCAATACGACAGTCGGGATCATCACGTGGGGCGACATGACGCAGACGATCGCCGACCTGAACACGTTCACGCAGAACGCGGGCCTGCCGACCGTCAACACGGCGGTCGTCGCGGGCAGCTCGGGCACGCTCGCCAACGACGGCGATCCGGGCGAATGGGATCTCGACAGCCAGACGATCATCGGCACGTCGGGCGGCGTCAAGCAGCTGATCTTCTATGCGGCCGTCAACGGCGACAGCAGCGACAGCGGCCTCACGAACGCGACGCTGACGGCCGCGTACAACAAGGCCGTCACCGACAACGTCGCGAAGGTCATCAACGTATCGCTCGGCGAAGACGAAGCGGCGGCATACTCGGACGGCACGCTCGCCGCGACCGACGCGGTCTTCAAGCAGGCGGTCGCGCAAGGCCAGATCTTCTCGGTGTCGTCCGGCGACGCGGGCGTCTACCAGTGGTCGACGTCGCCGTACGGTGCGCCGGGCTACGTCGGCACGTACAGCGGCGGCAAGGTCACGACGAAGATCAATCTGGCGAAGTACAGCGTGTCGTCGCCGGCGAGCTCGCCGTACGTCGTCGCGGTCGGCGGCACGACGCTGTCGACGAGCGGAACGACGACCTGGGCGGGCGAGACCGTCTGGAACGAAGGTCTTGCGTACGCGGACATCGGCAGCAACGGCCAGCCGCTCGACAACGCGGTTCGGATCTGGGCGACGGGCGGCGGCGTCAGCGGCTACGAAGCGGCGCCGAGCTGGCAGACGGCCGCGCTCGGCAGCTCGGTGACGAAGCGCGTCGTGCCGGACGTCGCGTTCGACGCCGCGCAATCGACGGGCGCATACATCGTCGTCAACGGCCAGCCGAATCAGCTGATCGGCGGCACGAGCCTCGCGTCGCCGATTTTCGTCGGCGGCTGGGCGCGCGTCGAATCGGCGAACAACAACAGCCTCGGCCTGCCGACATCGAACTTCTATCAGGGCCTGCCGGGCAATACGTCGCTCGTGCACGACGTGACGTCGGGCAACAACGGCTATAACAGCTACGGCTATGTTGCGAAGTCCGGATGGGACGACGACACCGGCTTCGGCAGTCTCGATTTCGCGAAGGTCAGCGCGAGTTCGGTCAAGTAGCGAGCGGGATTCGCCGCGCGCGGCCGGTTCGGGGCGCGCGGCGAGTTGCGCGTCGGCATGCCCGTGTTGCCGAGTATGCAGGCGGGCGCGGTGAATTCGAGACGCCGGCCGGCATCTCCGGCCGGCGCGGCAAGACACCGGATATCGGCGCCTGCGTCTGCGTGGATATCGCTGCGATCGTTACCTCTTGGAGACGCGAGTTTCTGCCGGACACTCGCGATTGCGGCTTGCTGCGTGTCGTCGACTCATCTGCGCTTGGCTCGTCGCGATCGATTGGACACGCAAGCAGCACGTCGGCGCAGGCGGCACGCAAATCGATGCCGACCGGTCGGTCGGAGCCCCATATCCCTCACTCTCCTTTTCGAATCGAGCCGCTTTCGATTGATATCGCAACACGTTCGACACATTCGAACCTGCGCGGCACACCGGCCGCCCCCCGAAACAGACGCGATGTCGTCACCGTCACGCCAGCGCCCCGTGTTCCGTGTTCCGTGTTCCGTGTTCCGTGTTCCGTGTTCCGTGTTCCGTGTTCCTAGCGTCGTCCGTTACGCCGCCCGGAACGTCACGTAGCACGGCAGGAACAGTGTCGCCGCGGCCTCGCAGAAAATCCAAATTTCTTCGTCGATTTCGAACGATTAATCGATGATTTGATATTTTTTATACATTAACGAAGGAAAACTCTACGAAATACCCAATGGTACGAAAATTGCATTGAAGGCTGTCATCGTGATTTATCTGGGAGCCTGTCATGCAAAAACTGTTTAATAAATCGGCCGCCGCAATCGGTGTTTCCGCACTCCTCGCCCTTTCCGGCTGCGGATCGGTCGACGGTCCGTCCTTGTCGTCCGGCGGAGTGAAGCCGACCACCATCGGCAATACCGGAACGTCAGGTACGTCAGGGTCGTCCGGCACCTCGGGCTCGGGCGGCACCTCCGGTTCGTCGGGTTCGGGTGGGACCGGTACGTCGGGGACGTCGGGCACTTCCGGTACGTCGGGTACTTCCGGTACCTCGGGTACTTCCGGCACCTCGGGCACTTCCGGTACCTCGGGCACTTCTGGCACCTCGGGCACTTCCGGCACCTCGGGCACCTCCGGCACCTCGGGCACTTCCGGTACGTCGGGCACTTCCGGCACCTCGGGCACTTCCGGTACCTCCGGTACCTCCGGCACCTCCGGCACCTCCGGTACCTCCGGCACCTCGGGCACCTCCGGCACCTCGGGCACCTCCGGCACCTCGGGCACCTCCGGCACCTCGGGCACTTCCGGCACCTCGGGCACTTCCGGCACCTCGGGCACCTCGGGCACTTCCGGCACCTCGGGCACCTCGGGCACTTCCGGCACCTCGGGCACCGCCTCCTCCCCGCTGGGCAACATCCTCGCGCAAACCGGCAATCTGATCACCGCGACGGGCACGGTCGTCTCCGCCACCGGCAATCAGATCTCCGGCACGTCGGTGCCGGGCGTCAACAGCGCGACGACCACGGATCTCGGCAACGCAGTCAGCTCGCTCGGCAACGGCGTCCAGACGCTCGGCAACGGCACCGCCGCCGGCCTCGGCACGCTCGGCACGTCGCCGAACCCGCTCGGCCCGACGCTCACGTCGACGTCCGGCGTCGTCTCGAATGTCGGCAACGCGGTTTCGTCGCTCGGCGGCGTCGTGACGAGCATCGGCACCGGCCCCCTCGCGCCGCTCGCGCCCGTCACGTCGCCGCTCGGCGGCGCAGTCGGCACGCTCGGCAGCACCGTCACCCAAGTCGGCTCCGGCCTGAACAACGTGCTCACCAGCGCGCCCGTCCAGCAGCTCGAAACCGGCGTCGGTTCGATCATCAACCCGATCACGAACGCCGTCTCCGGCACGACGCAGACGGTCGGCACCGTCACCGGACTCGGCGCGCCCGTCAACAATCTGCTGACCACCGTCGGCAGCGGACTGAACGCGGCCGGCACGAAGGTGTCGGGCTCGACCAACAACCAGGTGGTCCAGGCGGTCGGCGGCGTCGTCAGCCAGCTCGGCAACACGGTCACGAGCGTCGGCGGCCTGCTGACCGGCGGCACGACCAATCCGCTCGCACCGATCACCGGCATCCTGTCGGGCGGCTCGTCCAACCCGCTCGCACCGATCACCGGCGTCCTGTCGGGCGGCTCGTCCAACCCGCTCGCACCGATCACCGGCATCGCGGGCTCGCTGACCGGCGCGGCAGGTGCGATGCAGCCCGGCACGACGTCGAATCCGCTTGCGCCCGTCACCGGCCTGCTCGGCGGCCTGTCGGGCTCGGCGGGCGGCAACGCGACGTCTGGGCTCAACCTCGTGCTGTCGCCCGTCACGAACCTCGTCGGCTCGCTGACCGCAAGCGTGAACGGCACCGTCGCGACGACTTCGCCCACGACGAGCACGGGTTCGACGACGACCTCGCCCGCCACGGGCGTCGTCGGCAGCCTGACCGGCAGCACGACCGCGAGCGGCTCGGCGACGACGAACCTGCTCGCGCCCGTGACCAACCTGATCGGCGGGCTGCTCGGCGGCGTCACCGGCAAGTAAGCGCAGGCAAGCCGCACGGCGCGGCGGCCGGGCCCAACCATTCCAATCGCCCGGCCGCCCGCCGACCATGTCATGACACGGGGGATGACATGCAATCCACTCTCGACAGCGTCGCGAACGCACAAGAACGGCCGCCGCGTTCGGCGACGCCATTTCCGATCGGCCTCGCCGGCATCGCGGCGGGGCTCTTCACGTTGTGGGCGTCGCGCGGCGCGACCGCGCTGACCGGCACGGAGCGCAGCCTGCTCGCCTGCGCCGCGATCATCGCGACGATCGGCGCGTACGAGCTGTTCGTCGCGCGCGTCCATCTGCGTCCGAGCGCCGGCCTCGCGAATCGCGCACTGCGGCCGCTCAGCATCGCGCGCGTGTCGCTGCGGCTCGCCGCGCTCGCATCGGTCTATGCAGGCATCGCGCTCATCTACTGGCTGCTGCCCGAATACTACGGCGCGTTCTACCAGCCGTTCTGGTCACTCGTCGGCATGCTCGCGCCGTACGTCGCGCTCGCCGCGCCGCTCTATTTCGGCTGGATGGACCGGCGCCAGCGCGAAGTCGACGACGCGTATCTAGGCTGGGGCCGCTGGCTGTTCCGCGGACAGCGCCCGGCCGATTGGCGGCCGATCCGAGAGATGCTCGCCGGCTGGGCCGTGAAGGCGTTCTTCCTGCCGCTGATGGTCGTCTATCTGTCGACCGATGCGGATCGCATCGGCGCGTCGTTCGCGAGCGCGGCCAGCGCGCCGCTCTCGCTCGCGACGTTCCGTTTCATGTACGACCTGTCGTACACGATGGACCTGATGTTCGGCGCAGTCGGCTATCTGTGCACGTTTCGCCTTCTCGACAGCCACGTGCGCAGCGTCGAGCCGACAACGCTCGGCTGGCTCGCCGCGCTGATCTGCTATCAGCCGTTCTGGTCGCTGATCGCAAACAACTACATCCGCTACGAAGGCTCGATGTTCTGGGACAACTGGCTGCTGTCCGTGCCCGTCGTCCGCTTCGTGTGGGGCGCCGTCATCGTCGCGCTTCTGCTCTGCTATGCGTTGTCGACGATTTCGTTCGGACTGCGTTTCTCGAACCTGACGAATCGCGGCATCATCACGTCGGGCCCGTACCGGTTCACGAAACATCCGGCCTATCTCGCCAAGAACCTGTCGTACTGGATGATCTCGGTGCCGTTCGTCGAGCCGCTCGGCTGGCGCCTCGCGATCATGCATTCGGCGGCGCTCGTCGCGGTGAATCTGCTGTACTGGCTGCGCGCGAAGACCGAGGAGCGGCATCTGATGCGCGATCCCGAATATCGTGCGTACGCCGAATGGATCGATCGGCACGGATTGTTCGCGAAGCTCGCAAGGTTGGTGGGGCGGGAGCGGTGCGCGTGATGGGAATGCTCGAGGGCTGAGGGCGCGTAAAAGTCGTCGTGCATCGGCATCGAGAGCATGCGCATCCAGGCTAGCCGCACGCTCGGGCGCACCCGAACGCGGCCATCGCACAAGAGGCGAGTAACAGTCCAGCAACCGCATTGCTGATTTGGCATCCGAAATACGGGCTTTTCGAGATTGCCTATCCAAATATAAGCAGACGCGCCAGCAGTTCTTGCCAGCAGTGCTTTACATTCACGCATCGACCGCGCCCAAAATCGGCACTGCCGCGCATGATCGCGCCGGTGCATCCCCGGCATCATTCGCTGCCTCCCCTTCCGCGCACAACCGCCGGCCGCGGCCCGCGCCACCCGCATCGCCGCGCGCGGCCTTCCGCCAAGCGCGCGCCGCCGCCCACCGTCTTCCCCTATTTTTGCCGCGGTCAACGCCGTTTCCCCGCCCTCTGCCCCATCTGCGTAGTGTGGGCTGTCGTACTTTCCCCGCCGGACGGCAACGCTATCCTTCGACGCAGATGCATGGTTCGCGCGTCGACCCATGTCCGATGCCGCCGCCCAAGGGCGGCGGCTCCTCCCGCCAACCGGGCCGTCGAAGCGACGGCCGGCCGCGCGAACGCGTCCACGGGCGCGCGGCCCGGGTGAGTCAGACGAACTGAGCCGAGACCGCGGTTTGCGGCATCGCGCGCTGATCAAAGGCGGCGCACGCAATCGTTCGAGACTCGACGATGCCAGCCCGCAAGTTCCAGCGGTTCGATCCGCAGTTCGACTCGCCATTCGACTATTACGCACCGATGCAAGGTATCTCGAAGATACACAGACTCTGGGCGGCGACATTCGTCATCGCAGTTGCGAGCGATGTGCTGTCCGGCGCGATCCGCTACTACACGTCGCTCGCGGGCGTCGCGGCGCTCGGCTACCTGCCGAAAGCGCTGATGGTCGCGTGCCTCGGGCTCGCGATCGCCCAGCGGCCGAAGGCAAGCCACGTGCTCATCGCCGCGTACCTCGCCGCGCAGACGTGCGTGTCGCTCGCGAACGGCGTCAGCCTGAGCGCGGTCGGCTTCTGGATCTGGACGATCGCACCGATGCTCTTCGCGATCGTCATGCCGCAGCAGGCGCTCGACGAACTCGAGTCGCGCCGGATGCTCGGCGCGTTCGTCGCGCTCGCGCTGCTGTGCATCGGCGGCGTGCTGCTCAACGACTTCGTGAAGCTGCCGTGGGTCGGCGGCAACGTCGACATCGGCGGCGTCAGCGTGCAGCTCGCGAAATCGTCGTACGTCGGCACCTCGTCGCGGCTGCCCGGCTTCGGCCGCAGCAGCGCAACGACCGGCCTGATGATCGGACTGCTGACGACCTGGACCTTTCCGCGCCTGCGTTCGCGGCTCGCGCTCGCCGCACTGCTCGCATTGGCGGCGGTCGGCATCTGGGCGACGACGAACAAGACGACGCTCGTCGCGCTCGCGTTCGTCGTCGCATTGCATTTCATGCTGCGCACGCGCTCGCTGCGAACGGTGTGCGTCTGGGCGACCGTGCTCACGATCGCACTGCCGCTCGCCGGTTGGATCGTCACGCTCGCGAGCACGCAGGACGTCGGCAGCTCAGGCTCGCTGTCGTCGATGCAGGACCGTTTCATCAATACATGGCCGCTGCTGATCGAAGGGCTGCTGCGCGAGCACCTGATCTGGTTCGGCATCGGGCCGGGAGGCTTCGGCTCGGCGGTCGGCTACTACACGGCCGATTTCGGCTTCAACGTCGGTTACGCGGACAACATGGCGCTCTACACGGTCGCGAACTTCGGCGTGATCGGCGCATTGCTGATCGTCGCGGCTTTCGCGCGCTTCATCCTCGCGCAGCCGGCGAACGACCGGCCCGTCTGGCTGATGCTTTGCTTCCTGCTCGTGAGCGGCGTGACGACGGACATCTGCGAGACGATCGGCTGCCTGCTGTTCCTCGGCGTGACGCTGCGCTCGATCAGTCTGCGCGCGCCGCAGCGTGCGCGCATCGCGAGCGCGCGAATTGCATTCGACCGGTTGCGATACGGCGCTGGCGTGATCGCGCCGAACGCACGCTGAAGCCGCGATGCGCCGCGAAGGAAACGACGATATGACGAACCGCACGCCCAACCCGCGCCGCCGGCTGCTTGCCGCGCTTGCGAGCGCGGTGCTCGCCGCCCCCGGCTTCGCCGGCGCCGCGACTACCGTCGCGCTCGACGCCCCGACCACGAACGTCGCCGCGAAACGGACATACGTCGATCTGCCGGGCTTCGCCGCGTCGCGCGACAACACCGGCATCGCCGTACACGACATCGGCGATACGAAGCTGCTCGACGCGGTGAAAGACGCCGGTTTCTCGTTCGTCCGCGCAGACCTGTTCTGGGAAGCGGTGGACACGCCGCACGGCTGGGATTTTTCGAAATACGACACGCTCGTCGCCAATCTGTCCGCACGCGGGCTCGGTGCGTTGTTCATTCTCGGCGGCATGCATCATCTGCACAGCCCGAACCAGCCGCCGACGACGCCCGCCCAGCTTGCCGCGTTCCGTCAGTATGTGTTCAAGGCCGCGCAGCGCTTCAAGGGCAAGCCGGTGCGCTTCGAAGTGTGGAACGAGCAGGACCACAAGACCTACTGGCTCGGCGAGCCGTCTCCCGCCGCTTACCGGAACGTACTGAAGCAGGCGTTGCAGGCGGTGAAGGCCGCGAATCCCGACGCGATCGTCGCGACGGGCGGCGTGCAGCAAGTCAACCGCACGTTCATCCGCGCGGTCGGCGACATCGCCAGCCGCGCGCAGCCGGCGCCCGATGCGATCAGCGTGCACCCATACCGGCAAACCGAGCCGGAAACGGTGTTCGCCGACTACGCGGCGCTGCGGCGCGACCTGTCGTCGTATCGCACGCCGCCGCAGATCTGGGCGACCGAATGGGCGTATCCGAGCTACGGCTACAACTACGTCGCCGACATCGGAGACGGCCATTCGAGCGTCGCTCGCGAGCGCCAGGCGAGATACGCAGTACGGCTGCTGCTTGCGAACTGGATCTCGCAAATCGGGCTCACGTCGTACTACGACATTCGCGACGACGGCCGCGATCGCAAGAACATGGAGCACAACTTCGGACTCCTCGACGCCGATACCGGGAAGCTGCCGGCGTACATCGCGGTCCGCCAGTTGTTCTGGTTCACCGGGGACGCCGAACGCGCCCGGTATTTTCAGGATTCGGACGCGCGCTACGTGGTGCTGAAGCTGACCGCCGCGCGCGCGACGAAATATGTGGTCTGGTGCTACGGCGACGGCAACGCAATCGGCGTCGATCTGTCGCGGCTGCCGGCCGGCGCGGCCGTGACCGACATGTACGGCGCCGGGCTCGATGCCGGCAGCCGCAGGCGACTCGATGTTCCGGAGACACGAGGACCGATATTCATCACGATCGGGGCATGAGCGTCGCGTCCGATGAAGAGGATTGACTGAGAGGATTGCGGCGGCCGGCATCGCGGCCGTCGTCGCATATCACGGGAAACAACGATGGATCTGAAACCACAACCCATTTCGACGGCATTGCACGCAAAGAGAAACGACGGGCTCGCGAGCCTGTGGTGGAGCGTCGTTCGGCACCGGCGGCTCTTTGCGACGATCGTCGTCGCGTTCTTCGCGCTGGGCGTCCTGTATGCGCTCGTCGCGACGCCGCAGTATCGCGCCGAAGCGCTGCTGCGGATCCAGACGAAGCCCGGATCGTCGATCAGCGCGCTGTCGGACGTGTCCGGCACGATCTCGAACGGCCCGTCCGCGAACGACGAGAGCGAAGTGCTGACGTCGCGCGCGATCGTCGGTACTGCGATCGAACAGATCGGCGCGAACCTCGACATCCGCACGCTCGACCATTTCCCGCTCGTCGGCCGCCTGCTCGCGTCAGGCCACGCGAACGACGACAGGCTGGCGTCGCCGTTCCTCGGCATGTCCGGCTTCGCGTGGGGCGGCGAAAAGCTGAAGCTCGGCGAATTCTCGTTGCCCGATGCCGTGCTCGGCGACAAGTTCCGGCTCGTCGCGGGCGAAAACGGCCAATGGACGCTCTACGACAAGAAAGACCGCCTCCTCGCGCGCGGCTCGATCGGCCAGACCGTGCCGTTCAGCGTCGCCGTGGACGGCGAACAGGCGCAAGCGGGCCAGATCCGCGTCGACACGCTGCGCGCGCGCTCCGGCATTGCGTTCTCGATTCTCAAGGAGCCGACGCAGCTCGTCTACGACGACGTGATGAAGAAGATGAAGACGGTCGTGTCGAATCGCGATTCGACGCTCGAAGAGCCGTCGATGATGAAGCTCGTCTATCAGGCCGACACGCCGCAGCGCGTGCAGGAGATGGTCAACGCGATCGTGCGCGTCTATCTGCAGCGAGACATCGCGTATCGCGCGGAGAAGGCGCAGCGCAATCTCGACTCGCTGCACGCGCGCCTGCCCGGTCTCAAGAAGGATCTCGAGAAAGCCGAAGATGCGCTGAATCGCTACCGCACGACGACGGGCACGATCGACGTCGACCAGCAAGGCATCGCGCTCATCAACCGGCTGAACTCGTTGTCCGAGCATCAGACCGTGCTGCAGCTCGCGCTCGACAACGTGAAGGCGCGCTTCCTGCCGGGCAGCACGACCTATCAGACCGTGCAGACGCAGCTCGATCAAGTGAAGAAGGAGATTCAGCAGACGACGACGGCGGCCAACAAGCTGCCGACCGCCCAGCGCGAATTCGTCCGGCTGTCGCGGCAGGTGTCGGTCGCGACGCAGCTCTATACGAGCGTGCTGACCAATGCCCAGCAGCTCGAGATCGCCGTCGCGAGCACGACGCCGGGCGTGAGTGTCGTCGACTGGGCGAACAAGCCGTACAAGAAGGCGTGGCCGCAACGCGGCATCGTGGTTCTCGGCGCGCTGCTGGGCGGGCTGTTCGCGGGCCTCGCCGCCGCGTATCTGCTTGCGCGCTACCGCAACGAGCTGAGCGTTCCGCAATCGATCGCAGACGTGTCGGACATTCCCTGCGTCGCCGTCGTCGCGCCTTCGACATCGGCGCTCGCGCTCGATGACGACAGGTCCGGCAACGCGCGTGCGACGGTGAAACCGCTCGCCGCGCGGAATCCGAACGATCCGGGCATCGAGGCGCTGCGTACGCTGCGCACGAGCCTGCGCGCGGCGCTCGCGCACGACGGCCGAAGCGGCGGCAAGGTGCTGGTGTTCGCGGGTCCGACCGCGGGCGTCGGCAGCAGCTTCGTCGCGTCGAATCTCGCGTATCTGTTCGCCGACGCGAACGCATCGACGCTGTTCGTCGACGCGGACATGCGCGGCGGATCGCACAATCCGCTCGGCGTCGGCCGCAACGGCGGCGGCATCGGTCTCGCGAACGTGCTCGAAGGCGGGCAACCGCTCGACAAGGCGATCATCAAGATCGGCAAAAGCAAGCTATCCGTGATGACGCCCGGCACGCTCGCGGGATCGAATCCGGGCGAACTGCTCGAACGCGCCGAATTCTCGCAGTTGCTCGCGACGCTGCGCACACGCTATGACTTCGTGATCGTCGACGCGCCGCCCGTGCTGCCGTACAGCGACGCGCTGTCGATCGCCGCGCAGGACTGCGATGCGGTGCTGCTCGTCTCGCGCGGCAGGACGACGCGCGCCGCGGAGCTCGAAACCGCGTTGCAGCGCCTCGACAGCGTCGACGCGAAAATCGCCGGCCATGTCTTCAACGCATACATTGCGCCGCCCCATCAGCCGCGGACGTCGCCGCGAGACTGGTGGCGCCATGTCGCCAGGCGCTGGGTGAAGCCGCACCGCACTGCCCAACCGGCGCGAGCAAAGCAGACGTTCCGGCTGGCAAAGGGAGCCGTCGCGAAGCCTTCCCGAAACTGACGGTAGTGAGTCCGATTTCGTCGGATTCCGAATCAATGCGATACGAAGAAGCAATCGCAAGAAAAACCGGGGGACTTCCACACCCCCGGTTTTTTATTGGTTCGAGCATTTATATCTTTGCCACAACGACGATGATCGTTTCGTGAACAGATCACGAGTCGAATAAGAATCCTAATAGACAAAACACGCTTCGCCCCTCCTCTTCAGCACGCCCCCAACACGAACCTCGGTCGCGCGCGACGGCGGCAAAAACCCGTCGCATAAGGTTTTTATCGCTTGCGTGAGCAACGGCGCCCGCCATATCGATGCGCATGTCGAACATTCTCCAAGCCCTCCGCCGACGGGGGAAAAGCCGCCCCGAAGCCGCTATTTATCTCTCGAACGCGAATATTCAGAACGACCGCTGCAGAATTTTGAGATAGCTTTATCTCAATTTAACCTAAAATAGAGGTTTCTCTATTCGGAGACCTCACTATGAAACACCTAGCCGCGGTCGCCATGAGCGTGACACAATCCATTAGCACTCCTATCCATAATCCGGCGGCGAGAGTCGCACTGCTCGCGTTGTTTCTCTCCGCGTGCGGCGGCGGCGGAGATCAAGGCAAGGTCAACGCCGCCGCCGTCGCGCCGACGAACGGCGTCGTCGTGCCCGCCTCGGGCGCTTCGGCGACGTCCGGCTCATCGGGTTCGTCGACGTCGTCATCCGGTACGGGCACGGCCGCGCCCGCATCCGGCGCGTCGTCGCCTTCGGCAACCGCTCCGGTGCTGCCGTTCTTCGGCGTGAACGGACATTACGTCGACGGCGGCGTCTATGCATCGATACCGCTCGCGACTCAGGCGGCCCACCTTGCCGGACTCGGCATGAACGTCTATCGGCAGGATGTCTACATCCCGGATCACGTCAACACGCTCGCATCGACGGTCATTCCCGGCCTCGGCCCCAACGTCGCGGTCCTGCCGATGATCGAAGCGCACCCGTGGGCCGACCCTTCTCTGAACGGGCAGCAGCCGACCGAGGCGAGCGCCTACGCCTACGCATACAAGCTTTCCGCCTATGCGGCGAAGAAGCTCGCCGGCATCCCGATGGTGGAATTCGGCAACGAGTACGATCTCGACAGCCACAACGCGCCGATCCAGGGTGACGGCGTCAATATTTCGGATTACGACAATTCGACCTTTCCGATCTGGCGCGGCGCGCTCAGGGGCGCGCTCGACGGCTGGCGCTCGGTCGACACGAATCGCACGACCAAGCTGATCGCCAACGCGACGTCGGGCGCGCTGCATTTCGGCTTCCTCGACGGCCTGATGACGGGCACGCAGCCCGATGGCACGACCGGGCACCCGAAGATCACGCCGGACGTGATCCAATGGCACTGGTATTCGAACGGCGGCGACTTCGAGAACGCGTTCGGCAAGAACGGCAGATACAACGTGCTTGCACGGCTGAAGGAGCGCTACAACTTGCCGATCGTCGTCACCGAGATCGGCGTGAACACGGACAACTCGGACGCTCAGATCTCCGCCTACATCGCGAAAACAATTCCTGAGCTGGTTGCGGCAAAGGCGGCCTACAACGTCATCGGCTTCAACTGGTACGAGCTCTATGACGATCGCAGCGGCGCTTACGGTTTGTTGACGGGCAGCGCACAAGAAAAGCCGCGCTACGGGCTCATGAAAGCGGCGATCGCCGGTTCTGTTCCGAACTGATCGGCGCTCTCGCGACGACGCTCGCGTCGGGAGAATGCCGCGCGCTTGTAACCAATCGGTAACGCGTGCTTCCGCCTTGCAGAACGCGGGCCGACTTGCCTTCGCATGCACTCGATGCCGGGCCGCGCGGCAAGCGTGCGCCGCCCTCGTCATCGCCCACCGTCGCGCTGCGAGCGATCCGTCGCAGCGGTTACCTTTGATTACAACGACGCCGTTGTGCGACACATGCGGTTCGTACAATGCAATTGCCCAAACAACGTTTAGGAAGAGGCAAAAATGAAAGGTATTCGTTTGGTCGCACTGACTGCTACGGGTCTGTTCGTCTTGATGTCGTCGGTCGCGCAAGCGGCGGGCGGTGGCGCTGGTGGCGGCGGCCACGGCGGCGGCATGGGCGGCATGGGCGGCGCCGGAGGCAATACGGGCGGCATGTCGGCAGGTCATATGAGCAGCTCGGGCATGACGAACTCGAACAGCATCAATTCCGGCGATCGCGACAAAGGTCTTTCTCGCGCAGCCGATCGTTCGGATACGCAGGCTGACCGAGCGAGCACCGAGCCGGGGCGGTCTCATACGCACCATGCATCGACCCACATGAGCCATCACCACCACCTCGGCAAGCACATGGCCGTCGGCAAGGTGAGCTGATCGATCCATCTCGACGGACGACGTCGACGACAAGGGCGCCATTGGCGCCCTTGTCGCTTTTCCCCTGACGATTCGCTCTCGCCGCGGACGGTCAGCGAGGATCTCCGATGCGTCCGCATCGTCGCACATCGGCCTCCCGTGCCGATGCGCCGGTGACGCGCGTCCGACGACCACCGGTTTATGACCGCAGCAAGGCGAGCCGATCTTTGCTGAACGATTGGCTGCGCTTCCGGCTCGCGGCATCACGAATTTTCATACCCCTCCCCGCTATACAAATCCGTGCATTGAGATATACTCCCCCCCGGTATTTTGGGGAGAGGCATGAGCCACACCATTCGAGAAAAACAGAAGCTCCTGAACCGCGTGCGCCGCATCAAGGGACAAGTCGAAGCGATCGAGCGCGCGCTCGAGGAGGAATGCGGCTGCAACGAGGTGCTGCAGCGGATCACGAGTTGCCGGGGCGCGATGAACGGCCTGCTGGCCGTCGTGCTCGAAGATCACATCCGCACGCATCTCGTCGACGCGGACGCGCCCGACGACCACGAAGGCAGCGCGACCGAGCAGCTGATCGACGTGGTCCACAGCTACTTCAAATAAGCGGAGCGATCGATGAGCGAATTCGAAGACGTCGCATTCGGCGCCGGGCACGATCACATCTTCCTCGGGGCCGCGCACGAACAGAACGAACGCAGGACCTGGACCGTCATCGCTCTGTGCGCGGTGATGATGGTCGCGGAGATCGTCGGCGGCACGCTGTTCGGCTCGCTGGCGCTCGTCGCGGACGGCCTGCATATGTCGACCCACGCGGGCGCCATGCTGATCGCAGCGCTCGCGTACACGTACGCGCGCAGGCACGCGAACGACGCGCGCTTCGTGTTCGGCACGGGCAAGCTCGGCGACCTCGCCGGCTTCACCAGCGCCATCGTGCTCGCGATGATCGCGCTATTGATCGCCTACGAGGCGGTCGCTCGGTTTCTGTCGCCTGTTCCGATCCATTTCGACGAGGCGATTCCGATCGCCGTGCTGGGCTTGCTCGTGAATCTCGCGAGCGTGTGGCTGCTGAGCGGCAGCCATCACGGGCATGGTCACGGACACCATCATGGGCATGGTCATGGCCACGATCACGGCGCTGACCACGAACACGGCGATGACGCGCAGACGATCTCGTCGCGCGGCGGCGCCTTCGTCGTATCGATCTTCGAAGACGGCGTACCGCCCGTATTCCGGATCGAGCCCGCAACGGGCCAGCCGGCCGTCGGCGATTGGCCGGCGACGATCACGACGGTCCGCGCCGACGGATCGCGGCAGACGTTCGAACTGGCGAATCGCGGCGGCTATCTGGAATCGACCGACACGATCCCGGAGCCGCACGCGTTCACCGCAATCGTGCGCCTGCACGACGGCGAGCATTCGCTCGCGTTCGTCGAGCATGAACACCCGCATCATCACGATCACAGCGGCTCGAACGATGCCGCGGCACGCGACCACAACATCCGGTCCGCCTATGTACACGTGATCGCGGATGCGGCCGTCTCGGTGCTCGCAATCGTGGGGCTCGTGCTCGCGCGCGCATTCGGCTGGATGTGGATGGATCCGCTCGCGGGCATCATCGGCGCGCTCGTGATCGCGAATTGGTCGTACGGCCTGATGCGCGACACCGGCGGCATCCTGCTCGACATGAATCCGGACCGGCGTCTCGCGGACAACGTGCGCCGCTCGATCGAAAGCGGCGGCGATAACGTCACTGATCTGCATGTCTGGCGTCTGGGCCCCGGCCACATGAGCGCCGTGGTGTCCATCGCGACAGGCGATCCGGCGCATGACTCGCGCTTCTATCACCGGTTGTTGAAGCGCTTCAAGAATCTGTCGCACGTGACGGTGGAAGTGCATTGCCGCGCCGCATGACGCGAAGGCGAAACGGACCGCATCGCTGTTGACGAAGCGCCGCCGGACCGAATGCTCCTTCGGTCCGGTGAATGCGCGCGGCGGGTTCGCGGCAACCATGATGCAATCCACAAGTAAATGCACCGCGCAAGATGATCGTCATCACGCGCCGACGCTCACTCGAATCGTCATCGCCGCGTTCGAGCGCTTGAAGTGCTTAACTCAGAATCGAGCGACACCGGCGGCGTCACGCCGCCGCGCATGGAAGCGGCCCCCGGCCGGCGCGAAACGCGACGCGATTCGCGCCGCGTTCGGGCAGATCCCCCTCGGATCGACCTTCCGACGAACGCTCCACGTCGCACCGATGGTCTTCGCCGATCCGGCATCGCAACGCGCCCGGATTGTGCTTACCGTTTTCGTCTGCGTGTTCTATGCTAAGACCACAAGAACCCGCTGCTTCCGAAATCGTGCCGCTTCGGATGTCAATGATCGGGTTCGGGCGCAAAGACATCGGATGGTAAAAAAGGAGGGGACCTCTATGCGCACCAGTCGATTCATCCGCTAGTCCATTCGCATTCCTATTCATTGATCGTCGACACCGACGGTTCGCGACGCGAGCCGACGGATGCCGTCGCGCGCGTGCATGCCGGAATTCGGCTGCGCTCGCGCGCCGCACGCATATTCGCCTGCCGCCCGCGAAGGCCGTCTTGCGCGCCCGCGTAAGACGATGGTCCGCCGCTTGCGAGTGCCACGCAAGCGGCGGCAGCGGGCGGCCGTCTGCGACAGGATAAAGACGCCTCGCACGAGCGGGCGCCGTTCGCCGCGCATGCGGCGCCACTCAGCAACCGGGGACATCAAATGGCTATCTCGCCGCGCGACGAACAAAATCGTTCCGTCGATCTATGGTTCGCCTACAAAGTGCCGAAGCTGGTCAAGGATGCCGAGAGCGACAGCGCGACCGGCTACGAATATGTCTATTACGATCGCAATGTCGGCTCGGTGCAGAAATCTCCGAACCTGATGAAGGATTCGAAGGGCGCGCTGTTCTATACGCTCGATGCGGTCTTCGGCGATCCGGGCAGCACGACGGGCTGGATTCTCTATAACGACGAAATGCCCGTCGACGCCGATCGCTCGAACAACGCGACGCTCGGCCATACGAAGGGCGTCATTGCGTTCGACGTCGCATCGAACTCCGCATTGTGGCTACTGCACTCGTGGCCGAAGTATGCGAGTCCGTCGAAGCCCGGCGTACCGACGCCGCTGTACGGACAGACCTTCCTGTGCATGAGCCTCGATCTCGCGACGGCCGGCAAGATCGCGGCGCAGATGGCGCTGCATCAGCAGCCGCAGGTCTATCTGCCGCGCATCGCTGTAATCGATCACGGCAACCCGCTGTACGCGCTGACACAGCCGCTCAACGCATCCGCGCCGGGGGACTCCGATGCGCTCGATTTCGAGACGCACGGCGGCGTGTCGTTCAAGGTGATCGCGAAAAATCGCAAGTGGAACAAGGATTTCTGGAACGATCTCGTCGGGCCGACGCTCAAGGCCGACATGTACGTCGAAACATGGATTCGCGGCGAGATCCCGCCCGTCCTCGACGCCGACGGCGTCCACAAGACCTACGACATCAAGTTCATCGATCTGCGCAAGCTCGGCGCGCCGTGGGCGTGGCCCGAAACGCAGGATCACGCGAAGTGGGGCATCACGACGGCCGACAACTGGGTGTGCGTCGGCGACATCAATCGAATGGTGTCGCAGGAGAAACGCGGCGGCGGGACGATCGCATTCCAGGATCCGAAGTTGTGGAAGGCGCTGTCCGAAACCGATCTGATCGTGCCGCCGCCCGGCAAGACCGAGGCGCAGGCGCGCGCGCTGATCCGCAAGACGCACGAGCCGACCGAATAGCACGGCGCACGACACACGACAAAACGTCGGCGCTCACACGTCCTCATATCGCCCAGGAGCCTTGCCATGAATGCGCAACTTCCCGAGAGCGCGCAAGTTCCGCTCGTGACGCGGCATACCGACATAGCGGCCGCCGCACCGCTGCGCGGCGCCACGACACTGCCGCCCGTCGCATGGAACGAGATCGGCCAGACCGCGCCCGTTCGCCTCGCGCCCGGCGCACGCGCGCCCGGCGATCCGCTGCCGCGCGCCGACATCGTCGTGATCACGTGGACGAGCGCCGAATGGTTCGCGCTCGATCACGTGTTCGTCAACAGCGGTCATATCGGCGATTACAACGATTACACATGGAAGCAGGCATGGCTTCCGTACACGCGCGGCGCATCCGCATTGGCGGCGGATACGAAGTCAGGCGCACTGTGGGGGCTCTTTCAGACGGTGCGGATCGTCGATCGCTCGGGCCGCCCCTGGAACGTGCTGTTGTTCAAGTCGAATGCGCATCTCGCGCATTCGCCGTGGCTCGACGGCTTGTCCGCGATGCTCCGCTGCATCGTCGAAGACGCGCGCCCCGATCGCATCTACACGATCGGCACCGCGGGCGGTGCGCGCCGCGATCAGCGCCTGGGCGACACGGTCATCGCGAACGCCGCGCTGCTCGAACTGCAACGCCCGCAGAACACGTCGGGCCCCGACGGCGGCAACATGTACCGCTGCCCGACCTGGTACCCGTCGACCGCGCTCGTCGGCGAAATCGAGCGCACGCTACTGTTCAGGATGAGCGAGGTCGTCACGCCGCAGTCGCTCGCCGTGCTCTTCGACGAATTGAAAGCGCGCCATCCCGACGATCCGGGCCTTGGCGAGCTGACGCTTTCGGATCTCGTCAACGATGCGATCCGCCCCGAATGCCTGCGCACGCCGGCGATCCATCCGCTGAAGGACACGCCGCTTCTGACGACGGATTTCTACTACATCGCGGAGGGCGAGGATGCGCACGCGTACTCGTGCCTCGAAATGGACGACGCGATCATTGCGCAGCAGGCGAACCGGCTCGGCGTGCGCTTCGCTTGCGTGCGCAACATCTCCGATCCGGTCGTTCGACGACGCACCGACCGAGGCACGCCGATCTCCGATGCCGTGCGCGCCGACTGGTCCGGTCTCATCTATTCGACGTTCGGACTGCAAACGAGCTATAACGGCGCGCTTGCGACGTGGGCAACGATAGCGGGCGAAGGCTCGGCGACGTACAACCCGAGCCGCGACTACAAACCCGTCGACGAACAGGATCCGCTCGAGGTGCAGCTCGCGTTCCAGGTGCGCTCGTGCGGCACGTGCTCGTTCTTCTGGCCCGGCGATCTGAAGAAGCGTGCGTATGGACCGTACACGGCGTTCGACTTCGACGTCACCGCGCCGTATCCGGCAAGCGCGAACGGCAAGAGCGGCGCGGTGCGCTGGGTCAACGGCCGCACGCGGCCGCCGGCGTTCCCGAACGGCGAAGTGATCGACGGATGCCGCAAGGCGCCCATCATGACGATCGGCATCAATCCGAATCTGACCGCGTTCCTGCCGGGCCAGACGGGCGCTGCGTGGTGCTATCCGGACTTCTCGTCCGACAGCGACACCGACGCGTGGGCGAAGTACGCGTGGTATTACCGCTATCGGACCGTCTACCAGGAGAAGCTCGATCTCGATTTCGTGCGCCGCTTCATGCTGCCGGAGGGACGCGTGATCGCGCCGCGCGGCGGCGAAGTGACGGGCGCGCCGCGCATCGACGACAGTCCCGCGTGGTCGATCACCGTGCGCTACGACGGCGACGCGGCCGATACGGCCGTCGCGATCCCCGGCGAGCCCGGCGACTTCCCGTATGTGCTGCTCTTCGATACATACAAGCCGCACAACCGCTTCGCAGCGGGCGACGTGCTCGCCGCGCGCGTGTCGGTACCGGAAGGCATCCAGGTCGAGATACTGCAGCAGCCGCAAAGCTACTATCTGCAGTTCGTGCCGGTGCTCGAACACTTCGAGCGCACGCTGCGCGACGACGGCCATGCGACCGCGTCGCTGCACGTCGGCGAGGACGTTTGCCAGCTCGACATGGTCGCGTGCGCGTCGCCGCACTGGAAGCCGGGCTTTCTCGGCGGCAGCGACGCGAGCGTCGCGACGATCGTCGACAACTGCGTGAGCCGAAACGCATGGGCGCTCAAGCAGATGGTGCAGACGAAGCCCGCCGTGCTCTACATCGTCAGCGAATCGAGCTGGAACATGTTCCATTCGGCGTTCGGCGCACACGTGCGGCGCGATATCCCGCTGTCGACGCACCCCGCGGACAAGGACTACACGCTACTGCGGGAAACGACCGATCCCGCGCATCCGGCCTATGTCGAGTTCGACGTGACGATCGACGGCACACGCTATTTCAACCGCACGCGGCTCGTCATCACGCCGCATTTCTCGTACAACAGCTTCTTCCTGCAGCAATACCGGTTGAGCGCGCGCGACTGGCAGACATTCAGCGCGGCGCAGCCCCAATGCGTCACCGCGCTCACGCCGCAGAACGGCTTCACGCTCGTACTGCCGACGCAGGAATATCCGGACGACTATGTTGCCGTCCAACTGCCCGCCGACGCCGATGCGGCAAACGCGGCGCGCGCATGGCTCGCGAGCCGGTTCCCGGACGCGTATCGCACGCTCGACGCGTATTACGTCGATCCGCATGCGGCGATGGCGTCGGTGCTCGACGAGCTCTACACGCAGCGCGCGCTCACCTGGCGCGACAACGACAGCGGCGGCTATCTGTCGCGTACCGAAGGCTCATGCCGGTTCTGCGTGAATCGCCACTGGCAGTTCCCGAACGAATGCCGCTACGACAAGACACGCGAGACGCCGCCGACCGCCGGCTTTCTCGCGAAGGTCGCGCAGCATCTCGTCGCCACCGGCAAGCCCGCCGTCTCGGCCGCCGTGCCGGCCGACGCCGAGGCGAACGCGTCGTCGGCCCCGACCGGAGCACTGCAATGAGCACGCCTGATCTTCCGCAAGACTTCCGCGTCGCCCCCGACTCGGTGCGGGTATGGCGGGGCTTCCGGCTGCCGTCGCTCGGTCTCGATCAGTTCATGAGCAAGCTCGGCACGGTGTTCGTGCCCGCCACCGTGAAGATGCAGATCGACGCGGGCTTGCGCGCATATGCGCCGACGGTGCCGGCGGGCCTGCCGGACAAGCCCGCGTCGGTGCCGGACGAAACCGCGATTCTGTTCTGGGCGTCGCCCGCGACTTACTGGAACGGCTTTACGCGACTCGCGGTGCGCACGTACACGCTGACGCACAACGGCGTCTATCTGACGCAGGACAATCAGAGCCGCGCCGATTTCCCGATCCGCTTCGACGGCGCGCTCGCCGTCGACCAGCCCGTCTATCTGTATGACGAGCCCGCCGACTGGATGCACGGCGCGATCCGGCATCTCGTCGCTGCGCGGCCGTCTGCCGTCGATCCTGCATCGTTTCGCGCGGTGGTCGCGAAGGTGCTCGCCGATATTCAGAAGAACGTATCGCTCGCCGGCGCACTCGCGTGCGCCGGCAACGACTATGTCGTCTATTGGGAACTCGGTCCCGTCGCCGCCGGCGCCGCGCGAGCGCCGACCGGCGTGCCGCGCCTGCAGGCGGTGCTGACCGACTGGAACGAAATCTTCACGCCCGCGCCGACATTCCTGCCGATCGGACTCTGGGACGAATGGGCCGGCATGGACGTGCGCGCGGGCAGCAGCTTCAACATGCAATTCGAACGCGAGGTTCGCCGATGAATACGCCGCAAGAATCTTTCCCGGTCGCGCCGAATGCGGTGTACGTATGGCGCGGCTTCCGGGCGCCCGCGCTCGACTACGAGCACTTCGCGCAGCTTCTCGGCAGCGTGTTCGTGCCTGCCTGCGTGCTGCTGCAACCGCCAGTCGGGCTGCGCGCCTATCTGCCAACGATGATTCCGCAAGCCCGCAAGCCGCCCACCGTTCCCGATCAGACTGCGCTGATGTTCTGGGCGACACCGTCGTCTCACGATCGCGCGACGAGGGCAATTGCCGTGCGGATCTATCAGAACCTGCACGGCGACGTCTACGACATGACGCGCAGCAAGCTGCCCGAAGTGCCCGTCGCGCTCGATCCGCATGCCGATGCGCTCGTCTCCGAGCAGCCATATTTTCTCGTCGATCGGCCGTCGGACTGGATGTTCGGCAGCGCGAAGCATTTCATGGGCGCGCGGCGCGCGGATCTTCGAGCAACCGACTTTCTCGCGGCCGTGCACGTGTGGGCGGCGTCGTTTCAGGTCGAGCCGCCGGATGGCGTCGACGGCGCGCTCGTGTGCTGCGGCGACGACTACGTGGCCGCATGGATACACAGCACGTATCCGCAACCGCAGCCGTACCCCGCGCTCGACCGCCTCGCGGCGCTGACGACGCCCGTACTGAGAATGGCGCCGCGCCCGCTCGCGCTGCCGGCCGGCTTGTGGGACAACTGGCCGGGACTCGATCTGACGCGCGACATGTGCATCAATCTGCAGTTTCCGAGACCGCGCATGTCTCGCGCAGCGCCGCGCGAGCCGGAGGCATAGATGATCCCGATCGAACACTTCGAGGTTCCGCATCTGGCGTTGTGGAAGTCGTGTGTCGCCGAGGTGCTTGCGCGCGCGCTCTGTCTCGAGCATCGCTCTTCCGCCGGCATCGACACCGATCACCCGCTGATGCGCGCGACCGATCGCTATTGCCGGGCGATGCTCGACAACCTGCCGCTCGACCCGCCTCCTGCCGACAGCGGCGACGAAGCGGCGGTGCAAACTTATCTGTCGTATCTGCATCATCGCCGCGCACACGCGAACATCGCCGGCGACGTGCGGATCGAGCGCGACGTCGAACGGCAAACGCAGCAATACAAATTCGGCAATCCGCTGTGGCAGCAGATGTACGTCCAGTATTTCAAGTACTACTGGCAATATCCGTATCACGAGGGCGGCGAGCCGCGCTACCGTTCGTGGCAAGCGGCCGACGCCGGGCAAGGCGACCTGTGCTACGGCGTGATCGAATGGAAACTGCCGGCGCGTGCACGCGTCGCGATCGTCGGCGATATCGGCACCGGCACCGACGTCGCGGCGGCCGTGCTCGTCGCCGCGCTGAAGTTTGCGCCCGACGCGATCCTGCATCTCGGCGACGTCTATTTTTCCGGCACGCGCTTCGAGACCGAGCACCGGCTGATGGGCCTCGTGCGCGACGTGCTGCGCGGCGACAAGCGGCGCGTGCCGTTCTTCACGGTGCCGGGCAATCACGAATACTTCACGGGCGCCGTGTCGTTCCTGCACGCACTCGATTCGGGCGAACTCGTCGACGGTCCCGCGCAGCGACAGGCGGCAAGCTACTTCTGCCTGCGCACCGCGGATGACGGCTGGCAATTCCTCGGCCTCGACACCGGCTATCACGGGCATTACATGAACGTCGCGGCGTCGGCCCAACAAGCGACGCTCGAGCGGCTGCACATCGGCAAGATCGAGACGGCCCGCGCCGGCGCGAGTGCGCATTGGCCGGCCGATGCGAACCCGTACTTTCGCCGCGCGTCGCTCGCCGATCTGCCGACGCGCGACACCACGTCGCCCGTCGATCAGGTGACCGTGCGCACCGACGAAGCGGCGTGGCACCTCGACAAGCTGACGAACTTCCGCGGCCGCTCGATCCTGCTGTCGCATCATCAGCTCTACTCGGCACTCGACGTTTGCGGAATCGCGCAGCGGCGCGACGCTTCCGGCGCGCCCGATCCGGCCGACTTCAATCGCGAATGGGTGAACACGGGGCTCTGGCGGCAGTTCGGCCCGACGTTCGGAGAGCGCGTGGCCGCATGGATCTGGGGTCACGAGCACAACCTCGGCATCTTTGCGGACGCGTATCGTCCCGCCGATTGGCCGACCGCGGGCGACGAAGCGGCACACGTCTTCAAGACGCTGCCCAAAGGCCGCTGCGCGGGGCACAGCGCGATCCCGGTTCAGGAAGGCGAAGCGCCTTACGCACAAAAGTATCCGGTGCCGCTGAAGCAAGCGGATCTTCGGCTCGATTTGACCGACGGCTGGTACAACCGCGGGTTCCAGATTCTCGAGCTCGCCGGCGCGGGCAAGCCTGCCCGGCTCAGCTATTTCCAGGTCGCGGGAGCGGACCCGACGCCGCTGCCGCTGTTCGTCGAATCGATTTCATGAGTTGCCGATGACGCGCGACTGACGTTCTCGTCCTATCGCCCATTCGTTCAACCATTCAACCGTTCGATCGCAAAGGAGCGCACATGAGCAGCATCTACTCGATTCGCCCTGATTCGGGATCCGAAAGGATTGCGCTGGAGTGCATCTGGGACGGCGACGGCCCACTCGCGGGCGGCTACTCCAGCTTCGTCGCGCTGCCGCGCGCAGGCAAGCTCGATCTGATCGCCTACAACAGGGCCACGCAGAAAACTGACGTCTATGCGCTCGGCGACGGCGCGCCATGGATCGGCCCCGTCGATTCGAAGATCGATCTCGCGGGCGGACCGTGGGACAGCGTCGCATCGTTCGTGCTCGGCAACGTGCCGTATCTGCTCACGTATCGCGCGGACGACGGCACGTTCGGCTTCTTCGCAATCAGCGCCGATCTGACCGCGTCGCCGCCATACAGGTTCGCACTGCCGCGCAACACGCCGACGCGCGGCTTCACGACCGTCGTGCCGTTCACTTCGCTCGGCCAGCAGTACATCCTCGGCTACGACTTCGACACGGGGCGCGTCGCGAACTTCAGCGTCGCCGTGACGCCCGCTTCGGCGGGCGGCGCGCCGCCGCTGCTCGCGCTGAACGTCTGGTATCACGAGTGGGCGAAAGGCTGGACGCAGTTCTCGTTCTTCCAGCTCGGCGGCGCGAACTTCTTCTTCAAGATCAACACGGCGAAGCTCAACGTCAACATCGACCACATCCAGGACAATCCGGCGTTGGGCACCGTCGAGGTCGGCAGCTATCTGCAGAACCAGCTCCCCGACGCGCTGAAGATCACGAACGCGGCATGCGTGCCGTGGGCGCATGGTGCGCCGACTCTCGTCACGTATATCGCTGGCGACGGCGCGACGGCCGTCTACCGGATCCATGCGGACTGCCTCGGCTGGACGCGCATCGGCGCTGCGACGACGGTCGAGGGCGCGTCGCACGTCGTGCCGTATCGCGTCGGCGACGCGTCGTATGCGCTGTTCTATCAAGGTTGAACGATCGAGGGACATGCGATGAACCCGAACACCGTACCGCCCGCCGCGCGCGACCTCGCGTGGATCAAGCGCGCACTGCAAACCGCGATCGAGCTCGAATACTCGACGCTGCCGCTGTATCTGTCCGCGATGTTTTCGTTGGAAGTGCAGAACTACACCGTGTACAACGCGATCCGCAGCATCGCGATGGAAGAGATGGTGCACATGGCGATTGCCGCGAATCTGCTCGCGGCGCTCGGCGGATCGCCGCAATTCAAGACCATCCAGGTCGCATATCCGACGACGGGACTGCCGGGCGGCGCGGAGCCGGACCTGCGCGTCGGCCTTGCGCGTTACTCGAAGCCGCAGTTGAAGAACTTCCTGCGCATCGAAACGCCCACGTTCCTGCTACGCCAATTGGTTCGCGACGAAAGCCATCCGACGATCGCCGCGTTCTACGCGAGCATTCGCGATGCAGTCGAGCGCAACGCGGACGCGGTGCGCGCGGCGGTGCAGACGGGCGGCCCGGCGAACCAGGTCGGCGACGACATCGGCTTCACGACGGTCACGTACACGCCGGGCGTCGATCCCGTCGAATCGTTCCACGCGGGTATCGACGAAATCCTTCAGCAGGGCGAAGGTTCGGGCCGCGGCGACGTATTCGCCGGCGATCCGTTCGAAGACGAAGAATCGCACTATGCGCGCTTTGCCGAGCTCTACTATGGCGCGCGCTATCAGGCCCCGTCGCCGCCCGTCGACTTCAATCCGAAGAACGAGCCGCTCTTCTTCGGCGGCCCCGCGATCGCAGCGCCCGTCGTGATCAACACGCTCGCCGTGCCGCGCGACGGCTACGCGAAAATCCTCGCGCTCGATCCGGACCGTACTGCAGTCGAGAACGACCTGAACGCGTTCGACACTGGCTTCTCGACGATTCTGTCGACGCTCGATGCCGTGTGGAACGGCCTGTCGTCCGGGTCCTGGAAAACGCTTGGCGCGGCCGTGCACGGGATGGTCGATCTGCGCGTGCTGTCGTGCTTCAACATCATGCGTCACCCGGTGCCGGCCGCCGCCGTCGCGCAGCTTGCCGAGCTGTATCCGGACGAGATCGGCTACTTGCACACTTATACCGAGCTGTCGAAGCCGGTGTTCTATGGTCCAAGGTTCGTCAACGTGAATGGCAAGCAGGCGTCGTGAGCAGTCGGCACGACGACCGGCGTTGGGCGGCGCGCGCAAAGCGCGCCGCTCCTTTGTCTTCGAATTCGCATTCGTGCGCGACGCGGCCCGATCGAATCTGCGCACGCCACTGCAATCGTTTCGCGTTCGCTCGCCTTCAGGTCTTGTAGCTGTCGTCACGCCGCTCGAGCTTGCGGATCAGCGCGGGCCACACGAACGCGCCGCCCAGGCCGCCCGTCTGCACGGACGCCGCTTCGGCACTCGTCGCGACGATCTCGGGCGGCACCTCGATCAGTTCTCCGCCGTGTTGGGCGGCAATCTGGATCTGGCACGTCGTCTCGAACAGATACATCGCGAGAAACGCATCCGCAATCGATGGGCCGACCGTCAGCAATCCGTGATTGCGCAGCATCAGGAACATCGCACGCCCGAGATCGGCCTGCAGGCGCGACTTTTCTTCGTCCTTCAACGCGACGCCTTCGTAATCGTGATACGCAAGCGAATTCAGCACGAACGTCGATTGCTGCGACAGCGGCAGCACGCCGCCGCGCTGCGCGCTGACGGCCACGCCCGCGCGCGTATGCGTGTGCAGCACGCATTGCACGTCTTCGCGCGCGGCGTGCACCGCGCTGTGAATCACGAAGCCCGCGCGATTCACCGGATACGGCGAATCGTCGACCTTGTTGCCCGCCTGATCGACCTTCACGAGCGACGACGCGGTGATCTCCTCGAACATCATCCCGTACGGGTTGATCAGGAAATGGTGATCGGAGCCGGGCAGGCGCGCCGAGATATGCGTGAAGATCAGGTCGTCCCAGCCGTGCATCGCGATGAGGCGATAGCAGGCCGCCAGATCGCAGCGGAGCTTCCATTCGGCCGGCTCGAAGTTGGCGGCGGATGCGGTGCTCATAGCGGATTCCTTTCGTTGCCGGCGGTTGCCGCGCAACCGCTTCCGATGCGTTGTGGACCCGCGTGTGTCGCGCGTCCGTCTCGTGAAGACGGCGCGGCGTCGACGCGAATCTGCGTGAGCTCGTCGAATCCGTGCGCCGTGCGCGGCGCGGCGTCGCGACGGATCCGCACGTCACCCTATCAGTTTCGCGCGCCGATGTGCATCGGGTTTGCGAGCGTCCGCGCCCGCGTGCGTGCGCTTCAAACGTTTGAAACGGGACGGAACGCATGCGGCGAAACGGCGGCATAATGACGAGCAATGTCATCGAAACGAAACGACTCGCCGCCGATCCGCGCGGCCGCGCGCACGACGCCGACGCGACGCGCCTCCCTCGACGCCCTCCTTCGCGAGATTCGCGCATGCACCGTCTGCGCGCCGCACCTGCCGTGCGGGCCGCGGCCGGTCGTGCGCGCGCATCCGCACGCACGCATCCTGATCGTCGGACAGGCGCCCGGCGCGCGCGTCCATGCGTCCGGCA